>NZ_JBOBDO010000006.1:0-294582 GCF_050586665.1 Pseudomonas sp. ES4
GGTTTCTCTTCCCCCGCCCTAGCCCGTCCCCGCTCCCACAGGGAGACAGTGGCGTTTACAAAATTTAGCTAGAGCGTCAGACCGCCTGGTTTTCCAGCTTCTGGCCCTGCGGGGTGCGGCTCGACCCGTCGTCTGCCAAAAAGGCGTTCCCGCCCTTCTGCGCCACCGGCGTCAGCTGAAAGCAAGTCGCGCTGCCACAGCTTTTCTGTTCAACAGCAGCATTGGCATGGGCGGCGGCGCCCGCCACGGAGAAGGCAATGGCCGTCAAAAAGCGGCTTACGTTGTTCATGATGTTCCTCCTGTTTGAAATGGGTCAGCGCAGGACTCAGTTGTCTGAGTTGCAGCTATCCGCAAATTTGCGATAGTCCAGGACCTGGGTTTTGTTATGGGAATCCAGGTAAGTCAGCTGGGCATCCACAACTGCGCAGGAAGTCGAGTCGTCCTGTTTCAGCGACACCACTTTCTTGATGTCCAGGTGCGTGCCGTAGGTGTAGGTTTTAGCGGCGACATCGGCTTCGGCGCGGGCCGACAAGGTGCAGATGTTCAGGGCGGCAAACAAGCAAGCGGCACAGACGGCTTTGGTGTTCATGGTGGTTTCCTCAAGGCTTCAACAGGGCAATCGTTGATTGGGCCGAGGCGGTTTGATTTGCCTCGATGGAACCTATTAGAAGCTCGCGAGGTATCTCGTCTGTGTCGGGAACAGGCGCGGGTAAATCGTTACGTATCAGAACCGGGCCGGGATACACAGCGATACAAATGCCCTGAAAACGGGGGTTTTTGCCTCCACGTGTATCCGTCGACAGGCCAGATACACTGCAATACAAAGGACTGCGGGCGAGCGGGCCAAGGCTCGATAGACTGCGCGACATCCCCCATCTACAGAGGCCTGGCCAAATGGAACACGTCGATCACATTCTCATCGTGGACGATGACCGCGAGATCCGGGAACTGGTAGGCAACTACCTCAAGAAAAACGGCCTGCGCACCACCGTCGTGGCCGATGGGCGGCAAATGCGCACGTTCCTGGAGTCCACGCCGGTGGACCTGATCGTGCTCGACATCATGATGCCGGGCGACGATGGCCTGGTGCTGTGCCGTGAGTTGCGCGCCGGCAAACACAAGGCCACGCCAGTGCTGATGCTCACCGCGCGCAACGATGAAACCGACCGCATCATTGGCCTGGAAATGGGCGCCGACGATTACCTGGTCAAGCCTTTCGCCGCCCGTGAACTGCTCGCCCGCATCAACGCGGTGCTGCGCCGCACGAGGATGCTGCCACCCAACCTGGTGGTCACCGAAAGCGGTCGCTTGCTGGCCTTCGGGCGCTGGCGCCTGGACACCTCGGCCCGGCACCTGCTCGATGAAGACGGCACGATGGTCGCCCTCAGTGGCGCGGAATATCGGTTGCTGCGGGTGTTCCTCGATCACCCTCAGCGGGTGCTCAATCGCGATCAATTGCTGAACCTGACCCAAGGCCGCGATGCCGACCTGTTCGACCGCTCCATCGACTTGCTGGTCAGCCGCTTGCGCCAGCGCTTGCTGGACGATGCCCGCGAACCGGCCTACATCAAAACCGTGCGCAGCGAAGGCTATGTGTTTTCCCTGCCGGTGGAAGTCCTCGGGGCGCCCTCATGAACCTCTCGATGCGCTGGCCTCGCACCCTCGCCTCGCGGCTGTCGCTGATCTTCCTGATCGGCTTGATTCTCGCGCAGGCGCTGTCTTTCGGCGCGCAGTACTACGAGCGGTACGAAAGCACGAAAAACACCATGCTGGGCAATCTGGAAACCGACGTCTCGACCTCCATCGCCATCCTCGACCGCTTGCCGGCCGAAGAACGCATGAGCTGGCTGCAACAACTGAATCGACGTAACTATCGCTATTTGTTGAACGAAGGCTCGCCGGGCATGCCGATGAGCGATTCACCCATGGCGATGACGTCGATCAAAGAGGCCATCGGCAAGGATTACCCGATGACGGTGACCGACATCCCCGGGCCAGAAAAACATTTTCAGGTCCACCTGAAACTGGCGGACGGCAGCCCGGTGACCATCGACGTGCGACCCTCGATGGTGCCGTTGTCGCCTTGGCTGCCCATCGTGTTGCTGGGGCAATTGGCACTGATGCTCATCTGCACCTGGCTGGCGGTGAGAATCGCCATCCGCCCCCTCACCCGCCTCGCCCAGGCGGTGGAGACCCTGGACCCCAACACCCACGCGGTGCACCTGGACGAACAAGGCCCGACCGAAGTCGCCCATGCCGCCAAGGCCTTCAACTCGATGCAGGCGCGCATCGCCGCTTACCTCAAGGAGCGCATGCAACTGCTGGCGGCGATTTCCCACGACCTGCAAACCCCGATCACCCGCATGAAACTGCGCGCCGAATTCATGGACGACTGCGTCGAGAAAGACAAACTCTGGAATGATCTTGGCGAGATAGAACACCTGGTGCGCGAAGGCGTGGCCTATGCCCGCAGCGTGCATGGCGCCACCGAGGAAAGTCGCCGCACCAATCTGGACTCGTTCCTCGACAGCCTGGTGTTCGACTATCAGGACATGGGCAAAGACGTGCAGCTCGGAGGCAAAAGCGACGCGGTGATCAACACCCGGCCGCACGCCTTGCGGCGGGTGCTGGTGAACCTGACAGACAACGCGCTGAAGTTCGCTGGCGCCGCCGAATTGTGGGTGGAAGCGAAGGCTGACGGCAGTGTGTCGGTGAAGGTGATGGACCGCGGGCCGGGGATTGCCGAGGAGGAATTGGCTCAGGTGATGGAACCGTTTTATCGCGTGGAGAACTCGCGTAACCGCAGTACTGGCGGGACCGGGTTGGGGTTGGCGATTGCGCAACAGTTGGCGTTGGCGATCGGGGGATCGTTGACGTTGAGTAATCGTGAGGGGGGTGGGTTGTGCGCGGAGCTGAAATTACCGGCTCAGGCTCAGTAGCTGATCGTTCCCACGCTCCGCGTGGGAATGCCTCAAGGGACGCTCCGCGTTCCAACTCGCGAAAGGGACGCGGAGCGTCCCGGGCTGCATTCCCACGCAGAGCGTGGGAACGATCAGTTCAGGGTCAGGCCGGGTAGTTGGCGCGCAGGGCCTCGAGGCCACCCTGATAGATACCGGTAAACAGCGCCACCACGTCCTCGTCACTCACGCCCACAGGCGTAAACCGCCCGGACCACGTCACTCGCGCGCCCTGCCCCTGCGCGTCAACACGGATAGTCGCCAGGTAGTCAGTAGCCGGAAACGGTGCCTGCAAAATCGAATAACTGTAAGTCTTCCCGGCGTTATCAAACGTCTCCAACCGTTCAACCACCACTGCGCCGTCCGCCGTTTGCAGGCTGCGCACCCGGCCGCCTTCACTCAGCTCGCTTTGGGGAATAAACGGCAGCCAGTCCGGCAGCGAGTCAAAGCCGCCAATCAATTGCCAAACCTGCTCGGCGGTCGCCGGAATGTCGATGAATGCTGATGCTGTAGCCATGAAATATTCTCTCTCAATCAAAAAGGTTCAAATCGCCATGCTGTCGACAACACCACCGTCGACCCGCAAAGCCGCGCCAGTAGTGGCCGAAGACAGCGGCGAGGCGATATAAGCCACCAGATTCGCGACTTCCTCGACATCCGCCACGCGTTGGATAATCGAACTCGGCCGGGCCTTGCGCACGAAGGCGTCGGCTTCTTCCCGAACGCTGCGCCCCGATTTGTCAGTGGCGTCTTTGAGCATCTGCTCCAGGCCATCGGTCAACGTCGGGCCAGGCAGGATAGCGTTGACCGTCACCCCGGTGCCTGCCAGCCGCTTGGCCAGACCATGAGACACCGCCAGGTTCGCGCTTTTGGTCACGCCGTAGTTGATCATGTCGGCCGGTGTTGCGACCCCGGATTCCGAGGACAGGAAGATCACCCGGCCCCAGCCCTGCTTGACCATGTCCGGCACGTAATGCCGTGACAGGCGCACGCCGGAGATCACGTTGACCTCATAAAAACGCGTCCACTCGCTGTCCGGTGCGTCGAAGAAATCCACATCGTTGAAGATCCCGAGGTTGTTCACCAGGATGTCCGCCCGCGGTTCGGCGGCGAACAACAACTCGGCGCCTTCGGCAGTACCCAAATCGGCGGTCAGGCCACGCAACCGCGCATCCGGCACGCTCTGACGAATGCTCGCCAGCGCCTGTTCGACCTTGGCCGTCTCGCGGCCGATCACCACCACCGTGGCGCCGGATTCGGCCAGCGCCTTGCTGATGCCCAGGCCAATGCCGGCGGTGCTGCCGCTGACAATGGCGAGTTTTCCACTCAGATCGATGTTCATGCTCAACCTCCAATGATCGGCAATGGCGCGCGTTCGGACACCAGTTTCGCCTCGCGCATCGCCTGCCAGAACGCAGCGGGAATGACCGCCGACATCGCGGCAACGTCTTCAGCAATCCGATCGGGACGGCTGGAGCCTGGAATCACCGCCGCCACGGCCGGGTTAGCCAACGAAAACTGTAACGCCGCTGCCTTGATGTCGACACCATGGGCGGCCGCAATTCGCTTGATCTGCTCGACTTTATTGATGATCGCCGGGCTGGCTTTCTGGTACTCGAAGTGTGTGCCACCGGCCAGAATGCCCGAGCTATAAGGACCACCGACCACAATCTCGACGTTCTGCGCCAGCGCGGCGTCCATCAAACGTTGCAAGGCACGATCGTGATCGAGCAGCGTGTAGCGACCGGCCAGCAGAAAACCGTCCGGCTGGGCTTCGGTCAAATCCAGGGTCAGCTCGCACGGCTCAACCTTGTTCACGCCCAGCCCCCAGCCCTTGATCACGCCTTCTTCGCGCAAGCGGGTCAGTACCTTGAAGGCGCCGGTGCGGGCCTGGTTGAAGTATTCCAGCCATTGATCGCCGTAGAAGTCCTGGGCGATGTCATGCACCCAAACGATGTCCAGCCGATCGGTTTGCAGGCGCTTGAGGCTGTCTTCGATGGAGCGCAGCGTGGCGTCGGCGCTGTAGTCGTTGACGATCTTGTTCGGGCGGCCGTGTTCGAACACTCCGCTTTTTTCGCCCAAATCACGGGCTGCGGCGTCTTCGACTTCATCGAGAATCACTCGGCCGACTTTGCTGCTGAGTACGTAGTCGTCGCGGTTGTACTGGGCCAGCGCGGTGCCCAGGCGTATTTCCGACAGGCCCGAGCCATAAAACGGAGCGGTGTCGAAGTAACGCACACCGGCATCCCAGGCGGCGTGGACGGTGGCCAGCGCCTCGTCTTCAGGGATGGCGCGGAACATGTTGCCCAATGGGGCGGTGCCGAAACCGAGGGCGCCAGGTAGTTTGTCTTTCAAGCTCATGGGTTTTTCCTCTTGAGTGTCAGGGGTCAGCAGAGGTGACCGTTAAGCAGATCCTAGATTGCGATGATCGGACCGTCCAAGACATAATACGCAGCACTTGAGTCCCCAGAGGTCTGACATGATCGACATCCGCCAATTGCGCTACTTCGTCGCCGTCGCCGAAGAAGAACACGTCGGTCGCGCCGCCGAACGCCTGCACATTTCCCAGTCGCCCCTGAGCCGGCAGATCGCCCAGCTCGAAGAACGCCTGGGGCTGACCCTGTTCGAACGCAGCCAGCAACGCATTCGCCTGACCCGCGATGGCCAGACTTTCCTGGCTGAAACCCGTGCCCTGCTGACCCACGCCAATCGCCTGGAATCCCTGGGCAAGCGTCTCGGTCGCGGCGAAGAAGGCGGCTTGTGCATCGGCTACATCGAAAATGCCATGCACGCAGGCGTTCTGCCTAATGCCCTGCGGGTGCTGAGGGTCGACCGGCCGAACGTGCACGTCGCGCTGTACAACCTCAATTCCGCCGAACAACTCGAAGGCCTGCGTCAGCGTAGTCTGGATATCGCCCTGGTCAGCGAACCGCCCGTCGCCGACGACCCGGACCTGCTGGGTTTTCAGGTGCTGGACGATCCGATGCTGCTGGCCCTGCCCGAGCATCATCCGTTGGCTAACCACACCACACTGACCCCGGCAGATCTGGCCGATCAGGAATGGATCGGCGTGCAACCCCGCCAGGACGCCGCCAGCCGCGACGACTTCGTCAGCGCCTGCATCCGCGCCGGTTTCACCCCGGACATTCGCATGGAAGCCACTGAACCGTTTACCGCATTGGGGTTGGTGGCCTCGGGGCTGGGCATCGCCATGATCCAGAAAGGCCTGAGCCGCAACGCACCACCCGGCGTGGTGCTGCGCGAAGTGCCATGGATTTCATTCACCACGCCGCTGTGGGCCGCGTGGCACCGGGTCAATTTGCGACCGCTGGTGGAAACGTTCAGGAAAGTGCTGACCGAACCAGGCCCGGCCACATAATCGTCCACTCCGCGTGGGAAGCACACAAAACCCTGTGGCGAGGGAGCAAGCTCCCTCGCCACAGGGTTTGGTGCTTTACTGAAAAGATCCCAAAACCCAGCGAGAACCCCGCATGAACCGCAACGACCTGCGCCGCGTCGATATGAACCTGCTGGTGATTTTCGAAACGCTGATGTTCGAAAAGAACCTGACCCGGGCCGGAGAGAAGCTGTTTCTCGGCCAGCCTGCCGTCAGTGCCTCGTTGGCCAAGTTGCGCGACCTGTTCGACGACCCGCTGCTGGTGCGTAACGGTCGGGTGCTGGAGCCGACCCAGCGCGCATTGGCGATTCTCAAGGAATTGCAGCCGGCAATGGACACCATCTCCGGTGCAGTCAGCCGGGCCAAGGATTTCGACCCGTCCACCAGCCGCGATGTGTTTCGCATCGGCCTGTCCGACGACGCCGAGTTCGGCTTGTTTCCGCCGCTGCTCAAGCAAATACGCGAAGAAGCGCAAAACGTTGTGGTGGTGGTGCGTCGGGTGAATTTCCTGCTGATGTCGTCGATGCTCTCCACCGGGGAGATTTCTGTCGGCATCAGCTACACCACGGAACTGCCAGCCAACGCCAAGCGCAAAAAACTGCGGGACCTGAGCGTGAAGATCCTGCGCGGCGACAATCGTCCCGGCCCCCTGACCCTGGATGATTACTGCGAACGTCCCCATGCGCTGGTGTCGTTTTCCGGGGATTTGACCGGGGCCATCGACAACGACCTCGCACGTATCGGCCGCTCACGCCGGGTGGTGCTGGCGGTGCCGCAATTCGCCGGCCTGCGCGCCTTGCTGGCCGGCACCGATATGCTGGCCACGGTGCCGGACTACGCGGCGTGCGCGCTGATCGAAGGCAGCAGCCAGTTGCGCGCCGACGACCCGCCGTTTGACATCGTGCTGTCGGAACTGTCCATGGTCTGGAACGGCGTCAACGATAACGATCCGGCAGAACGTTGGTTGCGCTCGAGAATTGCGCAACATATGTCGGCGCCGCTGCCGGGGCTCTAATCGGTTGGAAGGACGCGGGGTCAGTCTCACGCAGGTAGACCGGCAGGTCAGTGACCGGCGGCATGACCGGGATCTCGAAATACATCTGGATCACCCAGCCGCGGTGATAACTGGCGTGGTTGACCACATGCATCAATATCGCCCCGGCGCTCATGACGCCGCTTTCACCCGAGACAAAGCTGAACTCGACGGGCTTATTCAGCGAGGCATCGGTCTGCCGTTCGCTCCAATCGCAGTACCAGTGATCGATGTCTTTTTGCGCCTGGCGCAACTCGGCGAGTTCGGGGTGCAGCAAATCGTGTGACGTCTTGAAGCCGTGCCCTCGGCCTTCGAGGTGGGCCTGCCAGATGCAGTCCACTACGTAGAGGTGGTTCAGGGTGCCGATCATGTTCTTGAACACCGAGACGCGCTCTTTATTGACCTCACCCGGAGGCAGTGCAGCCAAGCTGTCAAAGAGGCGTTGATTGGCCCAGCGCTTGTAATCGGCCAGCATGCGGGCAGTGCGTACGTTAATCATCGCAGGTCTCCCATTGTGATGGGCGCACTGCAAAGCATAGACCTCACGGCGAGCGGCATCGCAAACGCTGATTACCGGTAGCTCCGCCGTAACACGACCTATGTAGCAGCTGTCGAGCAACGCGAGGCTGCGTTCGGCTGCGCAGCAGTCGTGAATCCTGTGCACGCGATTTATCTGAGACACCGCAGCGTATGGTTTAGCGACGCCTTCGTCCGAACGCGGCCCGCACCGAACGCAGCCTCGCGTTGCTCGACAGCTGCTACATAGGTCGTGGTGTGGCTAATATCGTCGTTACCCGATCGGCCAGCGCCAGGCAACTGGTCAAGCCCGGTGACTCGATACCGAACAGGTTCACCAGCCCCGGCACACCATGCTCGGCCGGCCCACTGATGGCAAAGTCGGCCGCCGGTTCGGCAGGCCCGGTGATTTTTGGGCGGATACCGCTGTAGGCCGGTTGCAGGCTGTTATCGGGCAATCCCGGCCAGTAACGTCGGATCGCTTCATAGAAACCATCGGCACGGCGCGGATCCACACGATAGTCGACCTGATCGACCCATTCGACGTCCGGCCCGAAGCGCGCCTGGCCGCCCAGGTCCAGCGTCATGTGCACGCCCAGCCCCGCACTTTCCGGGGCCGGATACACCAGATGCCGGAATGGCGCCCGGCCGCTGAAACTGAAATAGCTGCCCTTGCACAATCGAGCCTCGGGAACGTGCTGCGACGGCAAGCCGTCAATCCGGCTCGCCACCTCCGGCGCGGACAGCCCGGCGCAATTGATCAACTCGCGGCAGCTCAAGGCCATCGGTTGCGCGCCGCCCATTTGCAGTTCGAAACCTTGCTCGGTGCAACGGGCTGACATCAATGGCGTATGAAAAACCAGCGACGTGCCGCTGGCTTCGGCATCCCCCTGAAGCGCCAGCATCAAGGCATGGGAATCGACGATCCCGGTGGACGGCGACCAGAGCGCAGCGACGCAGGACACTTCCGATTCAAGTTGCCGCGCCTGTTCGGCGTCCAGCCATTGCAGGTCATCGACGCCATTGCTGTGGCCCTGCGCCAACAACTTCCGCAAGCCCGCGCACTGACCGTCATCGGTGGCCACAATCAGCTTGCCCAGGCGCCGATAATCGACGCCGCGCTCATCGCAATAGGCGTAAAGGCGTTGCTTGCCCTCCACGCACACTTGCGCCTTGAGGCTGCCGCTCGGGTAGTAAATGCCGGCGTGGATCACTTCCGAATTGCGCGAGCTGATGCCCACGCCAATGCCCTCACCCGCCTCGACCAGGATCACGTCCCGCCCGCTGCGGGCCAGGGCTCTGGCGACCGCCAGCCCGACCACTCCGGCCCCGACCACCACGCATTCGATATCGACGCTCACCTGTCCTGCGCTCCTTTCACGCCAGCCCTCGTTCCCGATAATCGATCAGGCTGGAGAATATCGCCAGCAGCATGGCCATGACCACGAAGAAGATCAGCACCAGGAAGTACGACCCGGTGAACTGCACGATCAGCCCGATCAGGATCGGCACGATCACCCCGGCCATGTTCCCGCAGAAGTTCATGGTGCCGGCCAGCACGCCGGTTTTCGAGGTGCCGCCAAGGATCGACGGAATGCACCAGTACATGCCGCACCAGCGAATGAAAAACATCGCCACGCAGAGCAAACCGATCGCTTTGCTGGCCTCGCTCGCATACGCCACCGCCAGCATGCACAAGGCCGCCACCAGCGCCGAGCCGCTGAACATGCTGCGCATCACCAGGTTTGGCGAGGCGCCGCTGGATTTCCATTTGTCCCCCAGATAACCGCCAACCAGCTCGCCGACGAAACCGCACATGAAGATCAGGAAGGTCGCCCCGCCCATGCTTGAAATGTTCAGGCCGTGGGTCTGGTGCAGGTAGCTCGGCATCCAGGTCAGCAAACCGTAGAACACACTGAGAATGCAGCAATAACCGGCGAACATCGCCAGCACCGAACGATCCTTGAGCAGCTCCTTGAGAGGAATGCTGGTGACCGCGCCGGGTTGGCTGACTTTGGTATTGCCCTCGGTGATGTGCGCCAGTTCCGCAGCATTCACCCCAGGGTGTTCGCTGGGATGGTTGCGGATGTATTTCCAGGCCAGCACACCCGCGAGCATGGTGCCGACGCCAGCAATCACGAAGGCGATGCGCCAGGAGTCGAACCAGCCGATCAGGCCGGCAATGATGATCGCGCCGAAGGCACTGCCCAGCGGTGCACCGCCATCGACCAGCACCGCGCCGCGTCCGCGTTCGTTTGGGGTCAGCCAGGCGCCATTGAGCTTGGCCCCGGCCGGCATGATCGGCGACTCGGCAATGCCCAGGCCCATGCGGGTGATCAGCAGCGTGATCCAGTTGTGCGCGCCGGCGGCCAGGGCCTGAAAGGCGCCCCAGGCGACGGTCGCAATGACGATGACACGACGGGTCTGGAAACGATCCAGCAGCATGCCGCCAGGAATCTGCATCAATGCGTAGGACCAGAAAAACGCGCTGAGCATCAAGCCTTCCAGCGCCGGCGGGATCTGGAACTCACTGGAAATCAACGGCAAGGCCACCGACAACGAAGCGCGGTCGATGTAGTTGATCGCGGTCAGCAGCAACATGATGAGGAAGATCCGCCAGCGCACGCTGGTCGGGCGCTCGGTGGCGGTCAGGGACAGCGTTTCGGCACTCGGATTGTTCATGAGGGGCGCTCTTTATTGTTGTGGATGCAAGCGGCCCAATGCCTGTCAGCCACCGCAATCCTTGTGGGAGCGAGCTTGCTCGCGATAGCTGACTGGCAGACAACTCATCTGTTGAATGTAAGACCGCTATCGCGAGCAAGCTCGCTCCCACAGGTATTGCGTCTTGTCTGCCTGGCATTGGGTAAGCGGCTCCACTCTAATCACGCACCCGACAGCTGAATAATGAGGGGATCTGATTGGGGGATCACTGAACGTCATCCCCCAATCAATCAGAACGTACCGGGGTAGCTGCCGCCGTCCAGCAACAGGTTTTGCCCGGTAAGGAAACCAGCGTGGGCGCTGCAAATGAACGCGCAGTACGCGCCGAACTCGTCGGGCTGGCCGAAACGCTGGGCCGGCACGTGCTGGCGCCGCTGCTCGCTGATGCTCTCAAGCGTGGTGCTGTTAGCTTCGGCGGCGGCACTGAGGGTTTTGTGCAGGCGCTCAGTCTCGAACGGGCCTGGCAGCAGGTTGTTGATGGTGACGTTGTGCCCGGCCAGCCGCGACTGACGCGCGAGCCCGGCGATGAAACCGGTCAGCCCGCTGCGAGCGCCGTTGGACAGGCCCAGCACATCGATCGGCGCTTTCACCGCGCCAGAGGTGACGTTGACGATGCGCCCGAACCCTCGCTCGGCCATGCCATCGACGCAGGCCTTGATCAGCTCGATGGGCGTGAGCATGTTGGCGTCCAGCG
The DNA here is from genome assembly GCF_050586665.1 of Pseudomonas sp. ES4. Taxonomy (NCBI): domain Bacteria; kingdom Pseudomonadati; phylum Pseudomonadota; class Gammaproteobacteria; order Pseudomonadales; family Pseudomonadaceae; genus Pseudomonas; species Pseudomonas sp. ES4. The sequence goes on from NZ_JBOBDO010000006.1 coordinate 11,319, forward strand.
CTTTCAACCAGTCTTCGCGCTGCCAGTCACGGAAGTCACCTGGCGGCGGACCGCCAGCGTTATTGATCAGGATGTCCACCTGCGGACACGCCGCCAACACCTGCTCGCGCACCGCAGGCGTGCTGATATCCCCGGCCACCGTGCGCACTTCGATGCTCGGTGCCAGGTTGCGCAACTCTTGGGCTGCAGCCTCCAAGGTTTCGTTGCCACGGGCGTTGATCACCAGGTTGACGCCCTCCTTCGCCAAGGCTCGCGCGCAGGCCAGCCCCAGGCCCTTGCTGGCGGCGCAGACGATGGCCCAGCGGCCCGATATTCCCAATTCCATGACGATGCTCCAGTCGGTTCGAAAACCTTACGTTACCACTGCGATAGGACACATCAGGGGATGACAAAGGGTGATCGCCGGATCAGACCTTTTCATTATCAGCCGCCTCCCACGCTTATTACTGTCTCCAGACCAATAAGAACCGGAGACACCCATGAACCCGTTCCAGTTTTATTTCCCCACGACCCTGAAAAGCGGCAACGGCCTGGTGCGTCAGGCCGGTGCGTTGCTCAAGCCGCACGTTCGAAAAAAACTGCTGGTGGTCACCGACGCAGGGCTGATGGCGTCGGGTGTGATGGAAGGCTTTTTCACTTCGCTGGTCGAGAGTGACATTCACTACGAAGTGTTTTCCGGTGTCGAACCCAACCCCACCACCGACGTGCTGGAACGCGCCGTGGCATTCCTGAAGAACCACGACTGCGATTCGGTCATCGGCGTCGGGGGCGGTAGCAGCATCGACACCGCCAAAGGTGTGGCGGCCATGGCAACCAACCCCGGCAACATCCTCGACTACGAGGGCTACGACAAACTGCTGCACCCGCCTCTGCCGATCTTTGCCATTCCGACCACCTCCGGCACCGGCAGCGAATGCACCGCCTCCACCGTGTTCACCAACACCAAAACCCTGTTCAAGACTGTGATCATCAGCCCGGCGCTGTTTCCGAAACTGGCGATTCTCGACGCCGAACTGACCCTCAAACTGCCGCCGTCGATCACCGCGGCCACGGGCATGGACGCGTTGACTCACGCCATCGAATCCTACGTGTCAAAGCAGGCCAACCCGGTCAGCCAGGCCCTGGCGCTGCAAGCGATCAAGATGATCTGCACCCACCTGCCGAAAGCGTTTTTCAGCGGCTCCGACCTGCACGCCCGGGAACAGATGCTGCTCGGTTCGTTCCTCGCCGGCGTCGCGTTCGCTCAATCGAAACTGGGCAACGTGCATGCGATCTCCCACACCTTCGGCGGCGTATTCAACATTCCCCATGGCATCGCCAACGCGACGCTGCTGCCCTACGTCATCGAATACAACCTCGCGGCCTGCCCGGAGCTGTTTCGTGAAATCGCCGTGGCCATGGGCGAGAACGTTGATGGCCTGAGCGTTGCCCGCGCCGGGCACAAAGTGGTGGAACACGTGGTGGCGCTGAACAAGGCCATCGGCATTCCCGACAACATCAAGGACCTGGGCGTGGACCTGGACTACATGCCGCAAATGGTCAGCGACTCGATGCGCAGCGGCAACGTGCTGGTCAATCCACGCCTGACCACCGCCGCCGACATCGAACGAATCATCAGCAACGCCTGGCACGGCACTCACTCCTGAAGAGACGACGCCCATGTTTTACGAAATGCGCACCTACACGATTCAAATCGGAAAAATGCAGACCTACCTCAAGCACTTCGAGGAAACCGGCCTGCCGGTGATCTCCCGCTACACCACGCTGGTAGGTTGGTGGTACACCGAAATCGGCGAGCTGAATCAGGTCATCCACATCTGGGCCTACCAGAGCCTGGATGACCGGATCAAGAAGCGCGCGGCGCTGTATCAAGACCCGGACTGGCTCGAAGGCTTCGTGCCGAAAGCGTTCCCGATGCTGGAAAAGATGGAATCGAAACTGCTGATCGCTGCGGATTTCTCCCCCATCAAATAATCCCAACACAGCTCCGATGGGCAACGCGAAACCTGTGGGAGCGAGCTTGCTCGCGATAGCGGTTGTTCATTCAACATCGATATTGACTGTTCCGCCGCCATCGCGAGCAAGCTCGCTCCCACAGGTACAGCGCATGGATTCAAGTCCGTCGGCATCCGCTCAAACCAAGGAAACCCTCATGTGCGACCACTATCCCAATAACACCGCCGCCGACCGTTCTCCCGACATCAAAGCCTTGCTCGAAGGCCTGCCGACCAACTGGGGAAAATGGGGACCCTACGATGAAGTCGGCGCCCTGAATTACCTGCAAAGCGCAGAAATACTCCGGGGTATCGCCTCGGTTCGCCAGGGCAAGACCTTCACCCTGCAAGTGCAGATCGGCCACCCCAAAGGCGAACCCTTGTGGCCCGGCCGACGTCCGTCAATGCGCGTCAACGTGTTGGACAAGGGCCATTTCCTGGCCGGCAAGAGCCACTTCGACGGCCATGTGGAATACGCCGACGACGTGATCTTCATGCACCTGCAAGGCTCGACCCAATACGACGCACTGGGCCACGTCTGGCACGACAACAAACTGTGGAATGGCTACGACGCCATGAGCACCATCGGCAGCATGGACAAGGCCAGCATCCTGCCCATTGCCGAACGCGGGATTGTCGGGCGTGCGGTGCTGATCGACATGGCTCGCCATCGCGGCAAAGCGGTGCTGGACAAGGGCGAAACCTTCAATCACCTGGACCTGTTGGCTGCGGCGACAGCCCAGGGCGTCGAGATCCAGAAGCGCGACATCCTGATCATCCGCACGGGTTGGATCGGCTCGTTCTATGAGCGCGAGCCGGAGGAGTTCTACAAGGATTTCGCCGAGCCGGGCCTGACCTTCAGCCGCGAGCTGGTGGAATGGTTTCACCAGATGGAAATCCCCAATCTGGTGACCGACACCATGGCCAACGAAGTGGCGGTCGACCCCACCTCGGGCGTGCTGATCCCGCTGCACAATGCCTTGATGCGCAACCTCGGCGTGACCTTCACCGAAGTGGCGATGCTTGATGCTCTGGCAAGTGATTGCGCTGAAGACGGCCAGTGGCAGTTCCTCTATACCGCCGCGCCGTTGAAGGTCGTTGGCGGCACGGGTGCACCGGTCAATCCGATCGTGATCAAGTAATCAGGTCCTGCTGCAATTCGTTGATCAGCAGGGTCGCCGCCGGGGAAAGATCGGCGCCGGCCCGGCTGATCACGCCGTAGGGCTCGATCAATGCACGCATCGACACCGGCAGTTTCACCAGCAAATCGTGTTGTTCGCAGAACCTGGCCACTTCCACCGGGATCACTGCCAACAAGGTCGGATCCTGTTGCACCAATAAAATGGTGGCAAAAATCGATGAGGTTTCCAGCGGATACCGGGGAGTCCCCAGCCCTGCCTCATTCAGCTCACGCTCCAGGGTCTGACGCATCGGCATGTCCTTGGGATAGACCACCCAGCGGTAGTCGCTCAACTGCGATAGCTGCAAAGACTCGGCGCTGGCCAGCGGATGGTCCTTGCTGGCGACCACAGCCAAGGGTTCTTCGCTCAGTTCGATGCAGTCATAGGCATCCGAACGCTGGCCGACGCTGGTGCGACAAATCGCCAGGTCCAGTCGTCCCTGATCCAGCAACCCGAGCAACGTGGCGCTGGTGTTTTCCACCAGTTCCACCGACAGCTCCGGCTGCTTCAGGCGCAACTCGGTCAGGGCCCGGGTCAGCAACGGCACCGCCCCCATGATCACCCCCACCGAGAGCCGCCCGCCCTGGCCCTGCATGATGCTGAGCATTTCTTCGCGAAGGTGCTCGACATCGCTGTAGATCAGCCGCGCATAACGAATCATGCAACGACCCATTTCGTTGGCCACCAGGCCTTTGGGCTGGCGTTCGAACAGCGGCATGCCGAGCAACGATTCGACTTCACCCAACGCCTTGGTGGCGCCGGACTGGGAAATCGAAATCTTCTCGGCGGCCTTGTGCAACGAGCCGCGATCATCCAGCGCGATCAGCAGACGCAGTTGTTTGAGGCGCAAACGTGCAGCGATGCTGCAAAGGGAAGGAACCATGTCCGTGTGTTCTCGATTCAAGAGGTAAACAATGACTGCGGCAACGCACACTTCGAATCCGTAACGCAAAACCGTAGCAGCTGGCGAAGCCTGCGTTCGGCTGCGAAGCAGTCGTAAAACCTGAGTACGCGGTTTTTTCTGACACACCGCATTGCCTGATCTCACGACTGCTGCGCAGCCGGACGCAGGCTTCGCCAGCTGCTACAAAGTGTGCGTTACGGCTTCGAACGGTGGCTGTCAGCGAATGGCGACCGGGTTGATGTTGACCTGGGTCGAGCCCGTGTACAGCGGCTGGCCGAGGACAAACATGAACTCCCACGCCTTGTCTTTCACCAGTGCCCGGCTGTCGATCAACTCAAGGTTGTAGATGCCGTTTTTGGCCAGCATGTATTGGTTGACCGGGAATTCCTGGCCGTCTTTGGCCGGGTAGATCTCCGACGCCCAGGTATCACCGCCGAAGGCGACGATCTGCTTGTCCACCAGCCATTTGGCCGCTTCCATGCCGATGCCCGGCTCCACGGCGAGGAATTTCTTGTTGTCCTTGCCCAGCAGCTCCAGCCAACCGGTGTTGAACAGCACCACATCGCCTTTTTGGATGGCGATGCCTTGCAGATCCAGGGCCTTCTGGATATCAGCGACGCTGAACTCGGTTTTCTCCGGCACGATCGGCGTGCCGTACACGGCGGTCATGTCCAGCACCACACCGCGGGTGACGATGGGCGGGACCTTCTCCAGGCCGAGTTTTTTCACGCCTTCCACGGTGACGAAATCGGCGGCGCGGTTGCCGTTGTAATAGACGTAATCGATACCGATATGGCCGATGCCGTTGAGCTGGGTGCCGACGCCGGTCCAGCCCACGACCAGTTCATCGTTGAAGGTGAATTTGTTCGGGCCCATGGTCGTGCCACCGGCTTCGCCCGGCTGGATGTTGGTCAGGTTGAAGCTGCGATGACGGAACGCTGGCAACGTTTTGTCGATGGGCACGGCCAAGGGGTAGGTTTTGCCGGTTTTGATCAGTTTCGAGGCATTGATCACCGACTCGGCGTTGAGCAGGTTCAGCGCGCCGATTTCATCGTTGGCGCCGTATTTGGAGGGGTACCATTTCTCGGCATCCGCAGCGTGGGCGGCATTGAGGGTGAACAACAGGGCAAACGGCAGTGCCAATCGATTCAGCATGAGGGGGTCCTTGTGAGTTGCAGTGGACCCAAGGTACGCAGCCCGTCTGCGGGGAAACAGACCGGCATCGGCAATACATTTGTTCTGGATATTCACGAGTGATGCGAGTGCCGTAGGAGCAAAGCTTGCTCGCGATGAACGATGACGCGGCGTGTCGAGCCCGACGCCATCGCGAGCAGGCTCGCTCCCACAGGACCCGGTATCGACCATAAATCCTGCGAACGGCACCAGACAGGGGCTGTGCGGCGGACACCGCGAAGTATCGCGGCGCGGATACATTTCAAACACCGCGCCTGCCGCAAATCAAATTTGCCTGAAACGCACGAATACGCGCATCCAAAGCCGTGCACTATCGCAAGCGCCTGTTTCAACCAGCCCCAAGTTCATCCGGGACTCAACAAGGCTTCTCGCAGCAGCCTGGCTGCCGGCGAGTCCGGCACGCCTTTGCGCGAAACCAGCTCATACGGTTCGCTGCGCGAGGTGATGGGCAGCGGCAGCGTGGTGGTGAAACCGTAGCCGGAGCAGAACTTCGCCACGTCGGTCGACACCAACGCGACGAGGGTCGGGTTTTCCTGAAGCAGCGACAAAGTGGCAAACGCCGATGTGGTTTCCAGCAGATGCACTGGGAAACGCAGGTCGGCTTCGTGAAACTCGCGCTCCAGCAGCAAACGCATCGGCATGTTGGCGCGATAGACGACCCAGCGGTAATCCACGAGGTCCTTCAGCGATAGCTGCCGGGCATAGGCGAATGGATGCTGAGTGCTGGCGATCACCGCCAGGGTTTCTTCGACGAAGGTGGCGCTCTCATACAAGTAGGGCGTGGTGCTGATGGTCGTGCGGCAGATCGCAAGATCCAGGCGCCCGGCGTCAAGTTGGCTGAGCAGTGCGGCGCTGGTGTCTTCGACGATCTCGATGGACAGCTTCGGGTGGTCGGCAATTACCCGGCTGATCGCGGTGGTCAGCAGCGGGACGGCGCCCATGATGGTGCCGACGGACACCCGTCCGCCCTCGCCGCTCATGATGCCGATGATCTCTTCGCGCAGGTGTGCGAGGTCGGTCTGGATCAAGCGGGCGTAACGAATGACCGAGCGTCCGGCATCGTTCGGCTCAAGCCCGCGGTTAGTGCGGGTGAACAACGAGGTACCGAACGTCGTTTCAATTTCTTGCAGGGCTTTACTGGCGCCGGGCTGGGTCAGCGCAACCTGTTTGGCCGCGCCCAGCAAGGAGCCGTGTTCATCAAGGGCTATCAACAAGCGCAGCTGCTTGATGTGCAGGCGGGACATGATCGAATTGAGTGAGGGCGTCATCAGGGTTAACTAAAAGTTATAGAGGTATCGAAAGTTGTCAGTATCGAGGCTCGCCACGACGGCCCTATAGTCCACCCCACAACCAGGCAATGCAATGGGTTTGACCAGAGAGCGAAAGCCTTCCTGCCGCAGACCGATTGCAACAATAACAATCCTGTATAACTTGTGGTGAATCATGTCCCTCATCAATTACGTCACCAAGATCCAGTTCGGCTACGACAGCCTGCAGCATCTGGCCGCCGAAGCCGGGCGCGCGGGCATTACCCGGCCGCTGATTGTTACCGACATCGGCGTGCGCAATGCCGGCATCGTCGACAAGGTCATCGCGGCCCTCGGCGCCAGCCTGCCTCCTTCGATTTTCGACGCCACCCCATCTAACCCCAACGAACACGCGGTACGTGAAGCCGTGGCGCACTATCACCTCGGCGAGTGCAACGGCATCATCGCGGTCGGCGGCGGTTCTTCCATCGATCTGGCCAAAGGCGTCGCTGTCTGCGCCACGCACGACGGTCCCCTGCACAGCTTTGCGGTGATCGAAGGCGGGCTGGATCGCATCACGTCTGCTACCGCACCGTTGATCGCCATTCCCACCACGGCGGGCACTGGCAGCGAAGTCGGCCGAGGCGCCATCCTGATCCTCGACGATGGTCGTAAAGTGGGCGTAATCTCACCTTACGTAGTGCCTCGCGTGGCCATCTGCGACCCGGAACTGACCCTGGGCCTGCCACCGATGCTGACCGCCGCCACCGGCATGGACGCGATCGCTCATTGCATCGAGACGTTCATGGCACCGGCCTTCAACCCCGCGGCGGATGGCATCGCCCTCGACGGCCTGTGGCGTGCCTGGGAACACATCGAGCGCGCCACCGCCGAACCTGGTGATCGCGAAGCGCGAATGAACATGATGAGCGCGTCGATGCAGGGCGCACTCGCTTTTCAGAAGGGATTGGGCTGCGTGCACAGCCTGTCCCACGCCTTGGGTGGCATCAATCCGAAGCTGCACCACGGCACTTTGAACGCCATCTTTCTGCCAGCGGTCGTGGATTTCAACGCCAACGCCCCGACCGTTCGCGACGAACGCAAGCTCGAACGCCTGCGCCATGCCATGGGCCTCGAGGCCGGCGCCAATATCGGCACAGCCATTGAGGACATGACCCGCCGCCTGGGCCTGCCGACCCGCCTCAGCGAAATCGGCGTCGATGAAAGCCTGTTTGCCGGCATCGTCGAAGGCGCCTTGCACGATCACAGCCACAAGACCAACCCCCGCGAAGCATCGTCCGCGGACTACCTGTCGATGCTTGAGCAGTCGTTGTAACCGTCGCTATCCAACAATAAAAAATGAGGAGGCAGCCGCGTCGTCGGTTGAACCGACGCCAGCGCAACAATCATGAAGCCCACCGTCCTTATCGACCGGCAAGACAGCCTTGCCACCGTCACCCTCAGCCACCCAGGGAAAATGAACGCCCTGACCTTGTCCATGTGGCAGGACCTGGGTGATGCCATGACCGTGTTGTCCGCCGACTCAAGCGTGCGCTGCGTGGTGTTGCGCGGTGCCGGCGAGCAAGCCTTCGCCGCCGGCGCCGATGTCAGCGAGTTCCCGAGCGTACGCGCCAACCTGGCTCAAGCCCGGGAGTATGCCGAAGTCACCTCGGCGGCCATGCGCGCGGTTGTCGACTGCCCGCACCCGGTGATCGCGATGATCCATGGCGTGTGTGTCGGCGGCGGCCTGGAAATCGCCGCACTCTGCGACCTGCGTATCTGCGGCACCTCCAGTCGCTTCGGCGCGCCGGTCGGCAAGTTGGGGCTGGTCATGTCGTATGACGAAATGGCCGGTCTGGTGGCGCTGGCCGGGCGCTCGACCACCCTGGAAATTCTGCTTGAGGGTCGCATTCTCGACGCCAACGACGCCTACGTGAAAAACCTCGTGACCCGCGTCGTACCCGATGCCGAGGTCGAGTCCGAAACCCTCGCCACCGCCAGGCGCATCGCCAATGGAGCGCCCCTCGTCGCCCGCTGGCATCGCCAGGCTGCACGTCAGCTTGAGGCCGGCGTAGCACCCAACGTCGAGCAGATTGACGCGAGTTACTTCTGCTACGACACCGAAGATTTTCAGATCGGTCTGAGCGCTTTCATCGAGAAAGCCAAACCACAATTCAAGGGGAAATAACATGGGACCGCTGACAGGAATGCGCGTGGTAGAACTGGCTCACATCATGTCCGGCCCGGTGTGCGGAATGATGCTGGCCGACATGGGCGCCGACGTGGTGAAGGTCGAGAAAGTCCCGGGCGGTGATGATTCGCGCCGCTTCTCGCCGATCATGGCCAGCGGTGAATCGGCTTCGTTCATGGTGGTGAACCGCAACAAGCGCGGTATCGGCCTGAACCTGAAAACCGAGGGCGGGCGCGACGTATTGCGCCGCCTGTTGATGGACGCCGATGTGGTCACGGAAAACTTCCGTGCCGGCACCATGGAGAAATTCGGCCTGGGCTACGAAACGCTGAAAACCCTCAATCCAGGGCTGATCTACTGCGCGATCTCCGGCTACGGCCGCAGTGGCCCGTTTGGCGAAAAAGGCGGCTTCGACCTGATCGCCCAGGGCATGAGCGGCATGATGAGCATGACCGGTGAAGCCGGACGCGAACCGGTCAAGGCCGGCTCGCCAGTGGCCGACATCAACTCCGGCATTCTCGCCGCTCTCGGCATCTGCGCGGCGTACGCCGCCAAACAGAAAACCGGCCTCGGCCAGATGGTCGATACCTCGCTGTTCGAAGCCGGCCTGCAACAGATGTACTGGCCGGCTGCGGCATATTTCGCCGACGGCACCATCCTGCCGAAGATGGGTTCGGCCAACTCCACCAGCGCGCCGTATCAGGTGTTCCGCACCGCAGACGGCTGGATCAACATCGGTGCCGCCAACCAGGCTAACTACGAACGGCTGGTCGAGGCGCTCGCCGTGCCACAACTCGAAGCCGACCCACGCTTTGCCAGCAACGCGTTGCGCATGGAGCACCGTCTGGCCTTGGTGGAAATCCTCAACGAAGTCCTGGTCGCGCGCACCACGGATGAATGGATGGTGCTGTTCGACAGCCTCGGCCTGCCTGCCGGGCCGGTCCTCGATATCGCCGCGGCGCTGGCCCATCCGCAAACCGAAGCACGCGGCATGGTCGTCGAGACCCAACACCCGACCGAAGGCCGGGTACGCGGCATGGGCTTGCCGATTCACTTCTCCGACATGGACAACGCCGCGCCGCCGAGCAGTCGGCATGCGCCGCTGCTCGGTGAACACACCCGCGAAGTGCTGAAAGAAAGCGGCTACGCGGAAGATGAAATCGACGAGTTGATTCGAAGCCAGGCCGTGGTGGCACTGGCGTAACGCAAAAAAACTGTGGGAGTGAGCCTGCTCGCGATGAGGCCGTGTCAGGCGACATAAGTATCGACTGATACGCCGCCATCGCGAGCAGGCTCACTCCCACAAAGAGCAGCGTTTGCTTTAACGATCCGCTGTTTTTTAGAACAACTACAAAAACAATAAGGTGAACATCATGAGCCGTATCTTGACCGAGGCCGTCAGCCGCCGATCATTCCTGGTATCTGCCGGCGTCACCGTCGGCGGTGCCTTCGCCGCCAACCTGCTGCCCTCCAGCGTCTTCGCCGCGACCAAACCCATCGTGTTGCGCTACACCAGCAGCCTGCCCGATACCCATCCACTGAACATCCAGATGAAGGCGGCTTCGCTAGCCATCAAGACCGAAACCAACGGCGCCGTGGATCTGCAGGTGTACGCCAACGGCGCCATGGGCGGCGACACCGACATGCTCTCCCAGGTGCGCGCCGGGGCAGTCGATTTCATTCCGTTGCCAGGCGCGATTCTCTCCACACTGGTGCCGGCCATGTCGATTGAAAGCATGCCGTTCGCGTTCAAGGACTACGACAGTGTCTGGGCCGCGCTGGACGGCAAGCTGGGCGAATACGTACGGGCCAAGACCGCCAAGGTCGGCCTGATCCCGATGGAGAAAGTCTGGAACAACGGCTTCCGCCAGATCACCAGTTCGACGCGGCCGATCTACACGCCGCAAGACCTGGCCGGCTTCAAACTGCGAGTGCTGGTCAGCCCGCTGTGGACCTCCATGTTCAGCGCCCTGGGCGCCTCCCCTACCGGCATCAGCATCAACGAAACCTACTCGGCGTTGCAGACCAAAGTGGTCGACGGCCAGGAAAACCCGCTGGTGGTCCTCGAAGCCGCGCGCTTCTATGAAGTGCAGAAATACTGCTCCATGACCGACCACATCTGGGGCGGTTTCTGGATCGTCGCTTCGGGCAAGACCTTTCCAAAACTGCCGGCGGACGTGCAGGAAATCGTTTCCCGGCAAATCAACGCTGCGGCGCTGGTCCAGCGTCAACAGGTGATCGATCTCAACGCCAGCCTGGAGCCGTCCCTGACCGCCCATGGCATCACCTTCAACAAAGTCGACCGTTCATTGTTCCGCACTGACTTGCAGTCCAAAGGCTTTTACACCCAATGGAAAGAAAAGTACGGCACTGAAGCCTGGAGCTTGCTGGAGCAGTACGCGGGTCAACTGTCCTAAGCCGGAGACAAGGTCATGAAAAACGAAATACCAATGACGGATGTTTCTCCCGCTGAAGGACTCAGCACGCGCCCCACCACGTTTCGTCTCGGTCGCGCCTTGGACACCGGGCTGCGCTGGCTGACCGAAGGCAGCGCGGCGTTGCTCGTGGTTGTCGAAGTCACGCTGCTGTTTTGCAATGTGTTCTCGCGCTACGTGCTCAATCAACCCATTGTCTGGGGCGACGAACTGGCCTCGCTGCTGTTTCTCTGGCTGGCGATGCTCGGCTCAGTGGTGGCGATGCGTCGAGGCGAGCACATGCGCCTGACGTCGTTCATCGGAAGGCTGCCGCTGGAAAAACGCGCCTTTGTCGACACCTTGGGCGCCGTGATTGTCATCGCGTTCATCGGGTTGCTGTTCACCCCGGCCTGGGAATACGTCAGCGACGAGTGGATCATCACCACCGCCGCCCTTGAAATCCCCAACGCCTTTCGCGTGTCCGCCATCGCGGTCGGTCTGAGCCTGATGCTGATGACCTGCGTCGCGCGTCTGCTGACCAGCGCCCGGTTGATCGACTTCTCGGTGTCGGTGGCGATGTTGGCTTCCCTGGCTGCGTTGTTGTGGGTGGCAGAAGGCTGGATGTTGCTGATGGGTAACTGGAACCTGGTCATTTTCTTCATGATCGGTGTGATGGCGATGATCATGATCGGCGTGCCGATCATGGTGGCGTTCGGCCTGGCCACGGTAGCTTATCTGTCGACCATGACCGGCACACCCTTGACCCTGGTGGTCGGCCGGATGGACGAAGGCATGGCGAGCCTGATCTTGCTGGCCATTCCGTTGTTTGTGTTTTTGGGGGCGCTGATCGAGGCCATGGGCATGGCCCGAGCGATGATCCGCTTCCTCTGTTCGTTGATCGGCCATGTCCGTGGCGGTCTGTCTTATGTGTTGATCGGCGCCATCTACCTGATCTCCGGCATTTCCGGCTCCAAGGCTGCCGACATGGCCGCCATCGCGCCGGCGCTGTTTCCGGAAATGAAGAAGCGCGGTGAGGATGAAAACGAACTGGTGGCGATGCTCAATGCCTCCGGGGCGATGTCGGAAACCATTCCGCCAAGCCTGGTGCTGATCACCATCGGCTCGGTGACCGGCGTGTCGATTTCCGCCCTGTTCACCGGTGGTTTCATGCCGGCGGTGGTGGGTGCAATCGCCATGGCGGCGGTGATCTGGTGGAAAAACCGCAAAGGCAACGCCACCACCGGTAAACGCGCCTCCGGCAAGGAAATCGGCCACTCGCTGCTGGTCGCGTTACCGGCACTGGCCCTGCCCTTCGTGATCCGCACCGCGGTGGTCGAAGGGGTCGCGACCGCCACCGAAGTCGCCGCCATCGGCGTGGCCTATACCTTCATCGTCGGGTTGCTGTGCTACCGCTGCTTTGACTGGCGCCGGTTGTATCCGATCCTGGTCAGCACCGCGTCGCTGTCCGGCGCGATCCTGATCATCATCGGCAGCGCCACCGCCATGGCCTGGGCATTGACCCAGTCGGGCTTCTCGCACCAGTTGGCGCAGGTGATGTCGACGGTGCCGGGGGGCGCGATGGGCTTCCTGATCATCTCCGCCGTGGCGTTCATCCTTCTGGGCAGTTTTCTGGAAGGCATCCCGGCCATCGTGCTGTTCGGGCCGCTGCTGTTTCCGATTGCCAAAGACATGGGCATCAACGACGTGCATTACGCCATGGTCGCGATCTTCGCCATGGGCCTGGGTTTGTTCGCCCCGCCGTTTGGGGTGGGTTTCTACGCCGCCTGCGCCATCGCCAAGGTCGACCCCAGCGGCGCCATGCGCCGGGTCTGGCCGTATCTCGGCGCACTCGTTGTCGCCTTGGGCGTGCTGATCGCCGTGCCCTGGATTTCCATCGGTTTCCTGCCCACTGCCTGAATCACCTTTGACTCCAGCCGACGGTAGAAGCCCGACCGTCGGCCCTCAAACACGAGGTTTTTTATGAACTTTTCCACACTGCAAGCCGGCATCGCCACCGAGCGTCGATTGATTGTCGACCGGGAACGCACCATCTCGTTTCTGGGCGAGGACTTACGCATCTACGCCACGCCCCGGCTGGTGGATGACATCGAACAGACCTGCCTTGATTACCTGCTCACCTTCCTCGATGAGGGCGAAAACACCGTCGGCGCAGCAGTCGACATCCGCCATGTCGGCGCCACGTTGCTCGGCATGTCGGTCAGCATCGTCGCCACGGTGACCCGAATCGAGGGTCGCAGCATCACTTTCAACGTCGAAGTTCGCGATGACGTCGAGCTGGTGGCCACGGCGGCGCATACCCGGGTGGTGGTGAACGTCGCCAAACTGCGCAGCCGCGTTCAGGCCAAGGCCGAGGCGGCCGCCGCAGGGGAAGTCGAAGACAGCGTGCTCAGCCCTTCCCAATTCGCCGCGTCGCGCTGAGCAAGGACGACGTCATGATCACGCTGCACGAACGCAACGGCTTACCGAACCTTGCGCCCGAGGATGCGCTACCGATTGTCGATGCTCACCACCACCTGTGGGACCTGGGCAACGGTCGATATCCCTGGCTGCAGGACGACTATCACGAGGATTTTTTTCTCGGCGACTATCACAGCCTGTGCCGTGATTTCTTGCCGGAAAACTTTCTCGCCCTGACCGAACGACAACGGTTGGTGGGAACGGTGCATGTCGAGGCCGAACGGGCTCGCGATGAGCAAGTCGCCGAGACACGCTGGCTGGAACAGGTGAACGCCCGTTACGGCTTCCCGAATGCCATCGTTGCCCACGCCTGGTTCGACCGAGAGGACAGCGCGGACATTCTCGCGGCCCAGGCTGCCAGGCCGCTGGTCAAAGGCATCCGTTCCAAACCGGTGACCTCGGCATCGCCAGACGTATCAATTGCCGGCGCCAGGGGCACCATGCAAGACCCGAAATGGCTGGAAGGCTTTTCGCGTCTGGCTGACCACGGTCTGTCGTGGGACCTGCGCGTGCCGCCGTGGCACCTGGCCGAGGCCGCCGAAGTGGCGGCGATGTTTCCGCACATCCAGATCGCCCTCAATCACACCGGTTTCGCCTGGGATCGCAGCCCGCACGGCATGAGCCGCTGGCGCAAGGGCCTGGAAGCACTGGCCTTGCAGCCCAACGTGCACATCAAGCTGTCGGAGTTCGGGTTGAAAGACTCGCTCTGGAACTACGACGACAACCGGATCGTGGTGCTGACCGCATTGGAGATCTTCGGCCCCGAGCGCTGCATGTTCGCCAGCAATTTCCCGGTCGCCGGATTGCGCGCGTCCTACGACACGATTGCCGATGGCGTGGCCGCGATGCTCGCGCCACTGGGGCGTGCCGTGCAGGAAGCGGTGTTCGCCGGCAATGCACAACGCTTTTATCGGCTGGAGGAACAGTATGGATAACCCATCCGTGATCGACTGGCGTGCGCGCTTTCTGGCCAGCGGCGAGGATGCGGACTTACCCATCGTCGACGCTCATCAGCATTACTTCGATATCGAAAAGCATTATTACCCGTGGCTGAACGACCGTCCGTTGCGACCGTTTCGTTATGGAGATTACTCGTCGATCTGCCGCAACTTTCTGCCTGAAGACTATCGCCGGCTGACGGGCAACCATCGCATCGTGCAGACCGTCGTTATCGAGGGTGAATGGAACCCTGCGACGCCCGCCGACGAGGTGGGTTTTGTCGAGTCGCTGGCACAAAACGAGCCGACCCTGGCGGCGATGGTGGCGCAGGTTTGGCTGGATCGTGAAGACGCATCGGACCTGTTGCGGCTGTACGGCGATCATCCGTTGGTGCGCGGCGTGCGCCACAAACCTGCGGTCACCCGCCTTGAAGCCTGGCACGAAGATTTCGTCGCGCCCGGCTCCATGCGTGACCCTCGTTGGCGCGAGGGCTACGCACAACTGGCTGAAAACGGCCTGCACTTCGAGTTGCAGGCGCCGTGGTGGCATCTGCCGGAAGCGGCCGAGCTGGCCAGGGACTTTCCCGACGTGACCATCGTGGTCAATCACACGGCGCTGCCTGCAGATCGTTCGGAAGCAGGGTTGGCCGGCTGGCGTGAAAACCTCGCATTGCTGGCACGGGAGCCGAACGTCGCCCTGAAGATTTCCGGCATTTGCGTCCCCGGCGAGGCATGGCCCGTCGAGTCGAACCGCGTGGTGGTGAACGACGCGATTTCGATTGTCGATGTCAGTCGCTGTGCGTTTGCCAGCAATTACCCGGTCGACGGCGTCGTGAACGGCATGAGCGAGATCTTCGACGGCTTCAAAACGATTGTCAGCGACCGCTCCCTCACGGATCGGCTCGCCCTGTTTCATGACAACGCCCGACGCATTTACCGGCTCACTTGACCCTCATTTGAACAGCCTTTCAGGAGTTCCCATGTTTGAAGTTTCAGGCCACAACTACATCGCTGGCGCTCGTTCGGCAAAAGGCTCGAGTACCTTGCAAAGCCACGACGCCAATACCGGCGAAGCACTGCCGTATCGCTTCCATCAGGCGACCACGGATGAAGTGAATGCGGCCGCAGAAGCGGCGGCCACGGCTTACCCGATCTTTCGTAATCTTTCATCCGCTCGACGCGCTCAGTTTTTGGAGGCTATTGCCACTGAGCTTGAGGCGCTGGACGACTCGTTCATCGCCCTGGTGTGCCGGGAAACTGCCCTGCCCGCCGGCCGTATTCAAGGTGAGCGGGCACGCACCAGCGGCCAGATGCGCCTGTTCGCCACGATGCTGCGTCGCGGCGATTTCTACGGCGCGCGCATCGATCGTGCGCTGCCCGACCGTCAACCGTTGCCTCGCCCCGACCTGCGCCAGTACCGCACCGGGCTCGGTCCGGTCGCCGTGTTCGGTGCCAGCAACTTCCCGCTGGCCTTCTCGACCGCCGGCGGCGACACCGCCTCCGCCCTCGCAGCGGGCTGCCCGGTGGTGTTCAAGGCCCACAGCGGTCACATGGCAACCGCCGATTACGTCGCCGATGCGATCACTCGCGCGGCCAGGAAAACCGGAATGCCTGATGGCGTGTTCAGCATGCTCTACGGCAGCATCGGTGAAGCATTGGTCAAGCACCCGGCGATTCAGGCGGTAGGTTTCACCGGTTCATTGCGCGGTGGCCGGGCCTTGTGTGACATGGCGGCGGCACGGCCTCAGCCGATTCCGGTGTTCGCCGAGATGAGCAGCATCAATCCGGTGGTGTTGATGCCCGAAGCACTCAAGGCGCGCGGTGACAAGATCGCTGCCGAATTGGCCGCATCCGTGGTCCTGGGCGCGGGTCAGTTCTGCACCAATCCCGGCTTGGTTTTGGGCATTCGGTCGCCAGAGTTCACGGCCTTCCTCGAACGTTTCACCGGGTTGATGGCCGAGCAATCAGCGCAAACGATGCTCAATGTTGGCGCGCTGAAAAGCTATTGCCACGGTCTGGACAATCTTCACGCACACCCTGGCATGACGCACCTGGCCGGTACCGCACAACAGGGCAATCAGGCGCAACCGCAAGTGTTCAAGGCCGATGTCAGTTTGCTGATTGATGGTAATGAGTTGCTTCAGGAAGAAGTCTTCGGCCCGACCACCATCGTGGTGGAAGTCGCCGATCACGCCGAATTGCTCCAGGCACTGCACGGTTTGCGCGGTCAGTTGACCGCTACGTTGATCGTCGAAGATTCGGAGCTCAATACCCTGAACGACGTGCTGGCCCTGCTGGAACAGAAAGTCGGTCGCGTGCTGTTCAACGGTTATCCGACCGGGGTGGAAGTCTGCGATGCCATGGTTCACGGCGGTCCGTACCCGGCCACTTCGGATGCTCGCGGTACATCGGTCGGAACGTTGGCGATTGATCGTTTCCTGCGTCCCGTTTGTTATCAGAACTGCCCCGACAGCTTGCTGCCGGACGCACTGAAGAACGCCAACCCGCTGGGCATTGCCCGACTGGTGGACGGTGTCAGCAGCCGTGATGCGCTGTAAGTCACCCGGCTTCAACTAACACCCGCTGTCAGCACAACTTCCGCGCCTGTTGAACAACAGGCGTCGGATTCGCTCGTCCCAAAAACCGCTTCACCCACACAACAACAAAAACAGAGGAAGTCTCATGCACGTTCAACTTCACCGGAAACACCGCTTTTGCAAATTGATGCTGGCCGTGACCGCTGCCGTGATGATCAACACCGCAGGCGCTCAACTGGCCGTTGCCGAAACCGCTCCTGCCGCGACGACAGCCCCTATGCAATGTGTAACTGAAGCCACACCGCGCTACACCAAAACCCCCACCGGTTACCTCATGGTCCTGCGCATGGGCGACAACGCCTTCAAGGAACTGACCAAACTGGCCATCGCCGAGAAAATCCCCAGCGCGTCCATCAGCGGCATCGGCTTCGGCAATGTGAAGTTCGGTTTCTGGAACAAGGACAAAAAAGACTTCGACGCCAAGACCTTGAACAGTGTCGAGATGGCCAGCGTTACCGGCTCGGTGGCGTGGAAGAACGACCAGCCTTCGATCCATATGCACGGCGTTGCCGGTGACGCCACGTTTCAAGCGTACGGCGGCCACATCCTCGACTTCGAAGTCACCACCGGCTCGATGGAAATCACCGTGATCGTGCACCAACGTCGTCTGGAACGCGGGATTGACCCGTGCATCGGCGCCAATGTGTTGGGTATTTAAGCCAGGCAAATAACGCTCCCGCAGGCATCGAACGTGCCGGCACCCGCTACTGCGGGAGCCACCCTCCCAAATTCAAACTACAAAAATAAAGGGGCGATTCACATGAGCAAGAAGAAAACGGCGGTGACCTTTGCATTGGGTGCCATTGCACTCAGCACCCAGGCGCACGCCGACTTCCTGAGTGACAGCAAAGCCACGTTGGGAATGAGAAATTTCTACTTCAACAACGACAACCGCGACGGCACGGCTGCGCCGTCGAAAACCGAAGAGTGGGCGCAGGGTTTCATGCTCGATTACAAGTCGGGCTACACCGACGGCACGGTTGGTTTTGGCGTCGACGCACTGGGCCTGATGGGGATTACGCTGGACAGTGGCAAAGGACGGCACGTCGGCAGCTCGATGATTCCTTCAGAGAGCGACAATAGCGCGGTCGACGAATGGAGCCGGTTGGGGTTGACCGGCAAGGTCAAGGTCTCGAAAACCGAACTGCGCCTGGGCACGCTGATGCCCAAGCTTCCCATCCTCGTCTCCAACGACGGCCGCCTGCTGCCGCAGACCTTCGAAGGTGGCCAGATCACCTCGGGCGAGTTCAAGGATTTGACCTTCACCGCAGGCCGAATCGAACACGCCACCGGTCGGGGCTCAAGCGATCAGACCGGGTTGGCTGCCACGGGCGGCACTCGTGAAAGCAACGCGTTCGACTTCGCCGGCGGCGACTGGAAAGTCACCAAGGACCTGACCGCCCAGTATTACTACGCTAACCTGGACAACTACTACACCCAGCAGTTTTTCGGCCTGATCCACACACTGGCGATCGCGGAAGGTCAATCGCTGAAAACCGACTTGCGCTACTTCAAGACCGATTCATCCGGTGCAAACAGCTCGGGGACGTCAGGCTACAAAATCAGCGGATACACCCAGGGCAATGATGGCGAGATCGACAATCGAACCTGGAGCGCCGCGCTGATTTATACGGTGGGTGGCCATGGCCTCACAGCGGGTTATCAAAGCGTTTCGAGCGGCAGCAACTTCACGCAGCTCAATCAAGGCAGCCTGGCCAACAAGGGTGCCGGCGGCTCCAGCGTCTACCTGTACACCGACCGACTGATTCAAACCTTCACCCGCGCTGGGGAACGCACAGCCTTCGGTCAATACGCCTACGATTTTGCCGCCATGGGGGTGCCCGGACTGAAAGCGTCTGTCATGTACCTCAGCGGGGACAACATCAAGACGACCTCTGGCGATACCCAGAAGGAATGGGAGCGGGATATTGCGCTGGACTACGTGATTCAGTCCGGTTCGCTTAAAGGTGTCGGGTTCGGATGGCGTAACGGCAAGTCCAACAGCGAGGCGTCCCGCAACCAGGATCAGAATCGCTTGATCGTGAGCTACAGCATCCCACTGCTGTAGGAGCAAAGCTTGCTCCGGGCGGCGATCCGACGATGGCGTCGGCACCTTCAACATCAACGTGACTGACACACCGCTATCGCGAGCAGGCTCACTCCCACATTGGATCTTGGGTGGCCGCAAAATGTATGACCAACCTCATTCCCTGTGGGAGTGAGCCTGCTCGCGATGGCCTCGGCAAACTCAACATCAAGGTGACTGACCCACCGCTATCGCGAGCAGGCTCGCTCCCACATTGGATCGCGGGTGGCCGCAGAATGTGTGATTGACCTCATTCTCTGTGGGAGTGAGCTTGTCCAGATTCATTAGGCCAGATCAGTGTTGAACTGATATCGCTTCGCCAGGGAACTCCTGACGTCCGCCACGCATCCTAGACTATGAGGTACTTCCTTTTTTGCTTCACGCTTTCCGAGGACACCGTCATGCGTCGTCTGATTATCATCTCTTCACTAGTGCTTTGTTTGCCCGTTGGTTCGGCCATGGCCGATGTAGATGCAAAAGATGTCGCCACCTCGGCTGGGGTCTCCGCATCGCTGTACTCGACCTTCAAGGATGACAAACGGGTGATTCCAGCCCGAGATGACGCCACCAGCTTCGTCGCCAGTGGTGGCGCGATTCGGGGTGCTTATCTGGAGTCGTACTTAAAGCAGGTTCGCCTGGAAAATCCCGGCCTCAACGCCAGCGACGAAGACCTGGCCAGAGCAATCCTCGTCCAGGAAGGCGTAGCTGCAGGTCAATAAAGGCTGAAAAAGTAGCGGTGGGGCTCGCGGCACCCGGATAGCGTGTGCAGCCCTACCTCGCTTCCGCACCTGAGAAACGCGCCCAACCTGCCACCAATTGCGCGCTGATGCTCACGCCGCCACACACCACAATCACTACATCATGGGCATCGGCAATCGCCGGATGGTCCAGGTATCCAATCGCCAACGAAACGCCGCACGCCGGCTCGACCAACTGACGCAGGTCGTTGGCGTAACGCACCACGCCCATGATCGCCTCGTCATCGCTGAGCACGACACATTCATGCGGGAAATCGAGGATGTGCTGCACCGGCCAGGCAGCCACCAACGTAGCGCCGAGCGACTTGGCGACCGTATCGATCCGGGGAAATACCACCGGATGTCCGGCGCTGACAGCGGCGGCAAAAGACGCGGCACCCTGGGTTTCACACGCGATGATCCGGCAGTCCATGCGCTTGTGGCGGATCAATCCGGTGAGAATCCCCGCCAGCAAGCCTCCGCCCCCAACCGACATCACAAGTGCATCGACCTGAGGACAGTCCTCGAGGATTTCATCGACCATCGTGCTGTGCCCTTCCCACAGCACCGGGTGATCGAAGGCTGGCACGTATTCGGTGTCCGCGCCCTGGGCGAGTTCCTTGGCCCGTAGATTGGCTTCGTCCCAGACCTTGCCATGGACGATCACCTCGGCACCGGTTTTCCTGATCCGTGCACGGGTGGTTTCCGGCGTGGTGTTCGGCACCACGATGCAGGCTTTCAACCCCAGGCTGGCGGCAGCCACGGCGGTGGCAAACCCGGCATTGCCGCCGGAAGGACAGATCACTTTGCGTTTCCCTTGCTCCGCCGCCTGGCTGCACAAGAGCCCTATGCCGCGAAGTTTGAATGAGCCGCTCGGTTGCAGGTTTTCCAGCTTGAGCCAGATTCGTCGGGACGGGGTCGACAGATCCGGATGCAGAATCAAGGGCGTTCTGATGTGAAGCATGGTGGTGCTCCTTAAGGGTGAACGGTCCTTATCCAAGCTTAGTTCACCCTGCCCGGCGGCTACCGCTTCAGCTATAACGCGGTGCGGCCGTGGAGTTGCCGAACAACCCCGAAAGCGTCTGGCGCTGGGCTTCGTAAGTGTCCCACTGGTCGCCTTGGTGCAGGCCGGGAATGGTCACCACTTCGCCTTGCGCCAGGCCCGTCAACGCGGCATCGACCATGTCCTGGGCAGACATCACGATCTCTTGCGGCAGGTTTTCCACTGGGTTGCCGGCCTCGCTCCAGAAGTCAGTAGCGGTAGCACCGGGCAATACGGCCTGGATACGAATGCCTTTGTCCGCCAGCTCGCGGTGCATCGACTGGCTCAGGCCGAGGACAAACGCCTTGGTCCCGCCATACACGCCGTTAAGAATTTCCGGGGCGATGGCAACGATCGAGGAGATATTGATCACCGTCCCGGTGCCGCGAGCGACGAAGCCTGGCACCACCGCGTAAGCCAGGCGCATCAACGCGGTCACGTTGAGGGTGATCATGTCTTCCATGTCATCCACCGGGCTGCCGAGCAGCGGCATGACAGCACCGACCCCGGCGTTGTTGACCAACAGGGTGATACTGGCGTCGTTGCGTAGAATCTCTTCAACCCGCCGCACGTCGGCCTTGTCTTTCAGATCAGCGGCGACCACTTCCACGGCGCGGCCGGTTTCGTTACTCAGGTGGTTGGCCAGGGCGTTCAGTTTTGCCTGGTTGCGGGCGACCAGAATCAGGTCGTAACCCTGCCGGGCGAGGCGGTCGGCATACACCGCGCCGATGCCCGAAGAAGCGCCAGTGATCAGAGCGGTACCTTTGGATGAGAGAGCCATGTCGATTTCCTTCACAGTGAGGCGATAACGTCGCCGGGTGCGAACCGTTATAAAGGGTCTAACGCTCGTCTCAAATGACGTTTAACGTACGTTTTTCGGACATGACCTTTTGAGGACACCTCAATGACATCCATAGCGTTTGTAGTGTTTGAAGGGTTCCAGTCCATGGCGCTGGCGGCCATGCCGGTGTTCGAGTACGCCAACTTCAGTGCCGGCGAAGCGCTTTATGATGTCAGCGTAGTGTCCGAAGACGGCCGCACATTGCGTGCGTCCGGTGGCCTGAGCGTCGGCACCGAAGCCTTTGGTGAACGAGTGTTCGATACGGTGATCGTAGTCGGCGGCGATGCCATCCTCGAGCAGGCGCCCGAGGGCGTGCTGACGTATCTGCGCCACAGCGTTAAAACCGCACGGCGCACGGCGTCGATCTGCTCCGGGGCGTTCGTCCTCGCCCAGGCGGGTTTGCTCGACGGACGGCGGGCCACCACCCACTGGGCTTATGCCCGGGAGCTGCAAGCGCGGTTCCCGTCGATCAAGGTCGAAGAAGACCGCATCTACGTCGTCGACGGTTCGATCTGGACCTCCGCCGGGATGACCGCCGGCATCGACCTGGCGCTGGCCATGGTGGAAAAGGATCACGGCGCCGCACTGGCCCGTTCCGTGGCGCAGAAACTGGTGATGTACCACCGCCGCGCGGGCGGCCAGTCGCAGCACTCGGCGCTGTTGGAACTGGAGGCGAAATCCGACCGCATTCAAACCGTCCTCGGCTATGCGCGAGAACACCTCACCGAAACCTTGTCGGTGGAGCAACTGGCGGACGTCGCGCGCCTCAGCCCTCGGCAGTTCAGCCGGGCCTTTCGCGCGGAAACCGGTCAATCACCAGCCAAAGCCATCGAGAACCTGCGCCTGGAAACGGCACGGCAGATGCTCGAGCGCGGACGCCTGACCCTCGACCAGATCGCCGAAGAATCCGGTTTCAGCGACTGCCGTCGTATGCGCGAAGCCTTCCTGCGGGCGTTCGGACAGCCGCCGCAAGTGATTCGGCGAAATGCCAGGGCCGACGGCGCCACGTAGGAGCTGCCGCAGGCTCCTACACTGAACGGTGTCAGGTCCGTTTGTGGAGGTGCAGATGAAAATCTCGGCCAAACTGGCGTTTTTCGCCATTGTTTCCACCCTCGCCTACCTTGGGCTTGCGGTGTGGGGGCTTGGCGGGTTCTCGGCGTTTTTCGCTCATGCACCGCTGGTGGTCATCGTGCTTGCCACGTTGGTGATGGTCATCGCGTCCTGGTTCACCGAGGTCAACCTGAGTTCCGGCGAACGTGAAGACCGGGCCAATCGCTGGGTACTGCCGGCGTTCGGGGTGATCGGTTTATTAAGCGGGTACCTGCCGGCCTACACCGACCGGATCGATTTCTGGACCTTTGGCGGCGAAGGGGTGCGCTGGCTCGGGGCGTTGCTGTTCATCATCGGCGGCACGCTGCGGATGTGGCCGGTGTTTGTGCTGGGCAAGCGTTTCAGCGGATTGGTGGCGATTCAGCCGGGGCACACGCTGGTCACCGACGGGATTTATCGCACCTTGCGCAACCCCAGTTATCTGGGGCTGATGATCACTGCCGTGGGCTGGGCACTGGCCTTTCGCTCTGGCGTTGGCCTGTTGCTGGCCGCGCTGACGCTGATCCCGCTGATCGCCCGCATTCACGCCGAAGAAGCGCTGTTAAGGGCGCAGTTCGGCAGCGAATACGAGGCTTACTGCGCCCGCAGTTGGCGGTTGATTCCCGGGGTTTATTAGCCAATTCACCTATCCCCTGTGGGAGCGAGCCTGCTCGCGATTGCGATCTTTCAGTCACATCAATGCTGAATGTGCTGACGCCATCGCGAGCAGGCTCGCTCCCACATTAGATTGTGTGTAGGCGGATTTGGTCGTCGCGATCCACATGGGCCTCGACCGAGTCGTAGCTGGCTAATGTGGCATGCGGAGTCTGGAGCGGATGGTCGTGGGTCGCGGTCACCACGATCAGGCCCGCTCCCGCTGCCTGAGCCGCGAGAATGCCCACGGTGGCGTCTTCGAAAATCAGGCAATCGGCCGGTTCAACGCCCAAACGCCTGGCTGCCAGTCGATAGCCAGCGGGATCAGGCTTTCCGGCACTCACATCTTCCGCAGTGACCATCACCAAAGGCTCTGGAATGCCCGCCGCGGCCATCCGCCGCAGCGCTAATGCCTTCGGCGCAGAGGTGACGATTGCCCATTGGTTGGCGGGCAGCGACTTCAGGAAATTCGCCGCGCCAGGCACCTCGATGATCCCCTCGACATCCTCGATTTCCGCCTCGGTGATGAACGCCGCTTCCGCCTCGCCATCCACCCCCGGCAACGCCAGGCGATTGATGGTGTCGATGGCGCGAACGCCATGGATGGTGGGCAGGAATGAGACGACATCGACGCCGTGACGCAAGGCCCAGGCCGCCCAGATCCGCTCGGCAGCGGCGATGGAGTTGAGGACGGTGCCGTCCATATCAAACAGAAAAGCGCGGTATGAGGTGTTGAGGACAGATTTTTGAGCAGACAAAGGGGAGGTACCTCTCGCAAGTGCCAGGCGGGTTCGCCGAACAATGTAGCATTTGCGAGGAGCTGCCGAACGCTACCCGAGCCTTCGGCAACTCCAGCAGAGGACTTTCCAGCTAAGCGGTGCGCGGTGCTTCAACAGGCGGGGTGCCGTCGTGAAACATTGTTTTCAATTGAGCACGCAGTTCCGGTGAATCGGTGTGCTTGTGAACACTGACCGCATGCTGTGCAGCAGCCTCGAGCAGTTCGTTTTCAGAGTCTGCGCACAGAGCGACCGAGCATTTGGCATCACTTGGAAACTCGCGGCAGTCGATGTATTTACGCGCCATGATCTTCTCCTCCCTGCGACGAACGCAGGCCGCGGCCTGCGCGAATGGTCACTCGACGCGCCACCCCAGACATCAAACACGATTGCAGGTCGCACCGAGTGTGCCGACTCTTGAAGTATAGGCCCGGCCACAAGGCCCATCGTCACAGGTGGGAGTGGTTCAGGTTCTATAGGGTGTCTTTCGACTTCAAGGCAAATTCCACACAGTCCAGCAACTGCCCGAGCGCCCACGGTTTCTTGATGAACGACACCGAATGCCTGACCCCGGAACTTTCCGGGGTTTCAAAACCGGACATGATCATGATCGGTTTTTCGGGCCAACGGTCGCCAAACAGATTGGCCAGATCGGCGCCGTTGAGCTTGCCTGGCATGGTGATGTCCGTGAGCAACAAGCTAACCTGTCGTGCATGCAATTCCAGATATTCCGATGCAGCGTCTGCACTGATATGCGGTTCAACCACAAAGCCTTCTTCCTGAAGAATTTCGCAGAGAAATTCCAGGATCAGCGGGTCGTCCTCAACCACGAGAATCAACCCGCCAGCAAGGTGATCACCTGCTATCGATTCTGGACACATGATTTGCCACTCCCTGATCGCATCAATGATTTCGCGGGTTCAAATCCGCTACCTATCAGGTATGAGCAGCGGACTTCGCGGAAATTCATTTTTGATACAACCGGGAGGCGAAATCAGGCGCATACAGCGCTGCAGGGCGCCTGCCAACCAGGTTCTGGTCTCGACCAGGGGTGTGCGGATCAGTACGACGATGCGTCTTTTTTCATGCTGTCCTTGGACATCGCATCCTTTTTCATTCCGTCCTTGGACATGGCGTCTTTCTTCATCGCGTCCTTGCTCATGGAATCCTTGGACATGGCGTCCTTTTTCATCGTGTCTTTGTGCATCGCGTCTTTGGACATTGAGCCCTTGCTCATGCTGTCGTTGCTCATGCTGTTACTGGTTGCTGCATCAGCGGCAAACACGCTGGCGGCGCTAAACGCCAGGCACATGGACAGTACGGTGGTCGCTAACTTTTTCATGATGAAACTCCTTGAAGCACAGGTTGCGAAGCGCAGCGGGTGCTGCGCAGTGAAGTGGCCAGGCGCCATCAACTACCAGCAAACCAGTTGTAGCCCTGGTCTTCCCAGTAGCCACCCGGATAAGTGTTGGTGACGAAAAGCGCCTGAATATGTTTGGGGTTCTTGTAGCCCAGCTTGGTGGGCATGCGCAGCTTCATCGGGAAGCCGTATTCGCGCGGCAGCACCGCGCCGTCATAGGTCAGCGCCAGTAAGGTTTGCGAATGCAGTGCGGTGGCCATGTCGATGCTGGTGTAGTAGTCGTCCGCGCATTTGAAGCCGACATATTTGGCATCCGTGTCGGCACCGATCCGTCTCAGGAAGTCACTGAACCGTACGCCGCCCCAGCGCCCGATCGCGCTCCAGCCTTCGACGCAAATGTGTCGGGTAATCTGTTCGGTCTGGGCCATGGCGCGCAGTTCTTCCAGGCGCCAGCTGCGCTTGTCGGCGACCATGCCGGTCACTTCCAGTCGATAACCCTCTTCCTCCACCGTCGGCGCCTCGTCGATTCCGTAGAAGGCATTGAACGGAAACGGCCGGGTAATCATTGACTCGGGATAAGTCGGTGCCAGGGTATTGGGGTTGAACAACCAGCCCTGGACCCGATCGTTGAACCGGGACATGGAGGACAACGCGGTTTCGACGCTCTCGTTGTCGGTGAGGTTGCAGCCGGACAACATGGCCACGCCGCCGAGGGTCAGGCCGCGCATCAGGAACGAGCGTCGCGAGCGGTCCTCGATCTGCGGTGCGAGGATCTTTCTGGCATCCGTCAGGATGGACGACTCGTCCAGCCCTGAGCCTTGAATGCGCTTTTTCATACCACCTCCTTGCGACCGACAATCATGGCCCACAACGTTTTGGGAACCAGCGCGACCATCACCAGATGAACCGCGACAAAGGCCACCAACAGCGCCATCGCGATGAAGTGCACGTGCCGCGCGCTTTCGTAGCCACCCATCAGCTCACGCAACAGCGGAAACTGGACGGATTTCCACAACACCAGCCCGGAGATCACCAGCAGCGTGATGTCGACCATCACGAACAGGTACGCCACCCGTTGCACCTGGTTGTAATGACTCAGGTCGGCATGCCCCAATCGACCACGCAATGCCGCCCACAAGTCATGCAAAACCCCTTTGGGCGAAACCGGGAAAAAGCGCCGTTTCAGACGACCACTGACGAGGTTGATGATCAGGTAGACAAGACCGTTGACGGCCAGAAGCCACATCGCCGCGAAATGCCATTGCAACGCGCCAGCGAGCCATCCACCCAGGGTGATTTCTTTGGGAAAACTGAAGTCGTACAGCGGGGAAGCGTTGTAGATTCGCCAACCGCTGGTGACCATGACCAGCACCGCCAGTGCGTTCAGCCAATGGGTCAGCCGTAGCCAGCGGGGATGGCTGCTGACCGTGGGTGTAGCAGGTAACTGCGACATGATGGGCTCCCGGCGGTTGATCGTTGGAGCCGATTATGCGAGCCGACAGATCGCCAAATCCTCACGTAAAGTTAAATTAAACGTGATAACTACCCACCTATAACCTGTGGGAGTGAGCCTGCTCCCACAGTTTTTTTTGCATGGTCCGCCCTTGGCTCAATTGTGGTTAAAATGCCGCCCCCACAAATTGCTGGCCCTGCCCGATGAACGCTGACGCCCTTTCCACCCTCCACGACCACTTGCTGACAGCCCTGGCCACCGCCCCCGCCGAAACCCGCCGGCTGTTCCACGGCCGGGGCCGGTGCTGGCCGGGGCTGGAGCAATTGACGGTCGACTGGTTGCAGGGCGTGATGCTGGTGTCGCTGTTCAAGGAACCCGAAGCCTCGCAGCTGCAAGCGTTGAAACACAAACTGATGGACCTCACGCAATCGCCTGCGTGGACGCAATCCGGCGCGCATACCCTCTTGCTGCAACATCGCTACCTGCTGCAAAGCACCACCGAGTGGTTGTTGGGGGACGCGATCGACGAGATGACGATCACCGAGGGCGGCCTGCATTACCGGGTGGACCTGGGCCGCAAGCAGAACACCGGCCTGTTCCTCGACATGCGTTACGGCCGCGACTGGGTGCGGGCCAATGCCCAGGGCAAGCGCGTGCTGAATCTGTTCGCCTACACCTGCGGCTTTTCGGTAGCGGCCATCGAAGGGGGGGCGACGCACGTGGTCAATCTGGACATGTCCAGCCCGGCCCTGAGCCGTGGCCGCGACAATCACCGGCTCAACGGCCACGACCTGAGCAAGGTGACGTTCCTCGGTCATGACCTGTTCAAGTCCTGGGGCAAGGTGATCGGCAAGGGCCCTTACGACCTGGTGATCATCGACCCGCCGTCGTTTCAGAAAGGCAGTTTCCTGCTGACCAAGGACTACCAGCGCGTGCTGCGCCGACTGCCGGAACTGCTCAGCCCGCAGGGCACGGTACTGGCGTGCATGAACGATCCGGCGTTTGGTGCGGACTTCCTCATCGACGGCGTCACCCGGGAAGCACCGAGCCTGCGGTTCGAGCAAAGACTGGACAATCCGCCGGAATTTCCCGATGCCGATGTTGAATGCGGGTTGAAGGCGTTGGTGTTCAGGCTGGAGTATTGAGCACCAGGGCAAACAACTCACCATGCCCATTCACATTGAGCTTGTGATAGAGATTGCGCCGGTGCACCTTCACCGTTTCCGGGGAAATGCCCATCTGCTGGGCGATCGCCTTGCTTGAGAAGCCCTGGAGAATCAGGCGCGCCGTTTCGATTTCCCGCACCGACAGACGCGCGTCGAAACGATCCAGCAGGGTCGCCAGATCCCCGGCCACCGCCTCGGTTGCCGGTCCTTCCGGGGGCATCAGTTGCAGGTGACGGCGCATCGCCGCCAGCACCCAATCGCGCACGCAAAGCAGGCGGCCCTGCTCTTCAAGCGTGAATCGGGTCGAGCGTCCCAACGACAAACCGAGCACGGCGCCCTCGACGTTGACCATGAACTGCAACTCGTCGCCGCCCACCACGCTGCGGAAGTAGCTCAGGTAGTACTCGCTCTGCTGGAACTGGTCGGGGGCCACCGAATCGAGGCTGTGCAAGCCGTCGGCGATGCCGGCACAAGCGGCCTGATAAAACGGATCGAGCAGGTACATGCCGGCGCTGTAGTCCGTCAGGTCTTCATGCTCGGCAGCACCGCCCTTCGAGTCGAAATCGATCAGCAGGCGCGGCACCCGCCCGGCCCGCATCACCGCGACCAACGCGTTGTCCATCGGCACCAGCAGCCGCAGCGTATCGACCAGCGCGCGCCAGAACCCGTCCTGCCCCACGGCACCAAATACCCGCGCCAGCCCCTGGTGCACCGGTAACTCTTTCAACAACGCGTCCACGCCCTACCCCTTTCGAGTAACCCATGATGGGAATGGGTAAGTCCACTCCCGGTCGATACGCTGCAAGCACCTGATCATCACCGGCCTGCAGCAGGCCAGGAGTGCCGCATCATGAGTCGTCACCGCTCGTATATCAATCTTGGACTGGGCACCTGTCTGTCGGTCTCGCTATCGGCGGTTGCCGCCGACGGCCCGACGGTTCACGTCTACAACTGGTATGACTACATTGGCCCCACGACCCTGCAGGATTTCAAGCGTGACACCGGGATCGTGCCGGTCTACGACACCTTCGACAGCGCCGAAGTACTGGAGGGCAAATTGCTCACCAGCCGCAGCGGATACGACGTGGTGGTGGCCAGCAACTTCAGCTTGCCGACGCTGATCAAGGCCGGTGCACTGGCACCTCTGCCCCACGCGCAGATGCCCGATTTCAAAAACATGGACGCTGACCTGTTGGCGAAACTGGCCAAGAACGACCCGGGCAACCAGTACGCCGTGCCGTATCTGTGGGGCACCAACGGCATCGGCTACAACATCGACAAGGTCCGCGCCGCGCTGGGCGACAAGGCGCCGGTGGATTCCTGGGACCTGGTGTTCAACGAAGCCAACCTGGCCAAGCTCGGCGAGTGCGGCGTGGCCATGCTCGACTCGCCGGCCGAGATGCTGCCGGTCGCCCTGCACTACCTCGGCCTGCCACCCAACAGCACCAACCCCGAAGACTACAAAAAGGCCGAGGCACTGCTGCTCAAGCTGCGTCCGCACATTGCTTACTTCAACTCATCCAAGTTCATCAGCGACCTGGCCAACGGCAACATCTGCGTGGCGGTGGGTTGGTCCGGCGCGATGCTGGAAGCCAAGACCACTGCCGAACAGGCGAAGAATGGCGTGAAGATCGCCTACAGCCTGCCCAAAGAAGGCGCGCCGGTGTGGTTCGACACGTTGGTGTTGCTCAAGGACGCACCGCACCCGGTACAGGGTTTGGCTTTCATCGACTACCTGATGCGCCCTGAAGTCATCGCGCCGGTCAGTGATCACCTCTCCTACCCCAATGGCAACCGCAGCGCGACGCCACTGGTGGCCGAAGCGACCCGCAACAATCCGGCCGTGTATCCATCCGCTGAAGCCATGGCCACGTTATTCACCCTCCAGCCTCTGCCGCCCGCCACCGAGCGCGTGCGCACAAGGATCTGGAGCAAAGTCAAAAACGGTCAGTAACCGCGATGAAATCTGTAGCAGCTGCCGAGCTTGCGAGGCTGCGTTCGGCTGCGCAGCAGTCGTAAATCCGGTTAACGCGATCCTCCTGAAGCACCGCGTACTCAGAGTTTGCGACTGCTTCGCAGCCAAACGCAGCCTCGCAAGCTCGACAGCTGCTACGGGGATTGCGTTAGGCAATAATTTTTTAATGAATTGAAGATGAGAGAAACGATGAAACCACGTGCCCGCGACTTGAATATCCAGTTCGGCCAACTGCAACCCGGCCCACTCAACGCCATCACCGATGTGCCCGGCGTCCGGGTCGGTCACAGCAATGTGCGAGGACGCACCGCGAACGGCCGCGACATCCTGACCGGCGTCACCGTGATCGAACCGCGTGCCGGTTCTACCAGCCTGCAACCGTGCTTTGCCGGCGTCCATGTGCTCAATGGCAACGGTGATGCGACCGGTCTTGAATGGATTCGCGAAGCAGGCCTCTTGACCAGCCCGATCGCCTTCACCAACACCCACAGCCTGGGTGTGGTGCGCGATGCGCTGGTTGTGCTGGACCGTGAACAGCAGCCAGATGACGGGCGACTCTACTGGAACATGCCCGTGGTGCTGGAGACCTTCGACGGCCTGCTCAACGATATCAACGGTTTCCACGTGAAGCCTGAACATGTGGCCGAAGCGCTGCGCACGGCGGTGGGCGGTCCGGTGATCGAAGGCGCCGTCGGCGGTGGCAGCGGCATGATCTGCCACGAATTCAAGGGCGGAATCGGCACCGCTTCGCGACGTCTGAACAGTGCTCAGGGCGGCTGGACCGTCGGCGCCATCGTCCAGGCCAACCATGGCATCCGCAACGAACTGCGCGTCGACGGCTACCCGGTCGGGCGCTACATGGAACAGGCCGACTCGCCGTTCCTCAAGGCATCCTTGCCACATCCGGGCATGGGCTCGATTGTCGTCTGCCTGGCCACCGACGCGCCGTTGCTGCCGCACCAGTGCACGCGCCTCGCGCAGCGCGCCAGCCTCGGCCTGGCCCGCACGGGCGGTGGTAATGAAGACCACAGCGGCGACATCTTCATCGCCTTCGCCACTGGCAACCAGCACGTGCCGCCGGCCGCTTACGAGAACAAGCGTGCGCCGACCACCGACAACCTGAGCATGGTCAACAACGACCACATCAGCGAGTTGTTCCTGGCCGCCACCGAAGCCGTGGAGGAAGCGATCATCAATGCCTTGCTGGCCTCGGACACCGCCGAAGGCAATGGCCATGCGGTACCGGGTCTGGACGCCGGGACGCTGCTCAACGCCTTGCGTCGTGCGGGCTGGCCGGGTGAACAGGCCTGACAGGATTAAGGCATCTGGAGGCTGCAAAGAGCTCGCGACCGAGGTTTTTCGCAGCGTCCAGATGCACCGTCGGGTCCTGGATTTCCGATTCGAGCAGCAGCTCGGACGTCACCACCTGAGCACCGCAATAATCAAAAATCCCATGGTCGATCTGCGTCTTCATGGCCTCGGCATACCCGTGCCGGGCGTAGGTGGCAGCGTCAGCACCGCCGACACCGATCAGGTGAACCCGCAGATGACCGAGCTTCTTCTCCAGCTTGGCATCGGCAGTGAAATCGAACGCCCAACCGTTGGCGAACACCCGATCAATCCAGCCCTTGAGCAGCGCCGGCATCGACCACCAGTAGACCGGATAAACCAGCACCACCGCATCGGCGCGGTCTATCCGCGCTTGCTCGGCAATTACATCAGCAGGGGGCGGCGCTTCCCGGTGATGCACCGCCAGATCAGCGCCGCTGAACCTCGGATCGAACCCTTCAGCCGACAGGTCGGCTATTTCAAAGGTATGACCCGGATCGTCCTGGGCGATGCCCTGAGCGACTTGCGCAACCAGGCTATGGGTAAGCGAACGAGGATCGTGATGAGCGACAACGATAAGCGCGTGCATGCTGAAAACTCCTGATTGAGAGCACATGGCGGACCTTATATACTCTTGGTAAGTTACGATCAGTAAGTTACTTTTGGTACATAGACATGTCAACTACCGAAACAGATGCGCAAAATTCCACGCCGCAACCACGACGACGAATGTCCCGGGAGGATCGCCAACGCCAGTTGCTGGACGTCGCCTGGCAACTCGTTCGCGAAGAAGGCACAGACGCGCTGACATTGGGGCGACTTGCCGAGCAAGCCGGGATTACCAAACCGGTGGTGTACGATCACTTCACCACGCGCTCCGGGCTGTTGGCGGCGCTCTACCAAGACTTCGATGCCCGGCAGACAGCGCTGATGGATGCTGCACTTCAAAGTAGCGAACCGACTCTACCGGGCACCGCCAGGGTGATCGCTTCGTCATACGTCGACTGCGTGCTGCTTCAGGGCAACGAGATCCCCGGCGTCATCGCGGCACTAGCCAGCTCCCCGGAACTGGAGAAGATCAAGCGCGAGTACGAAGCGATTTTCCTGAATAAGTGCCGGACTGCCCTCGCCCCTTTCGCTGGCGCGGGTGAGATCAAGGTAGCGGGATTGCGGGCGATGCTCGGTGCAGCGGAAGCCTTGTCCCATGCTGCGGCAAATGGAGAGATCACTGCTGTGCAGGCGCAGGACGAACTGTACGAAACCATCACCGCCATGGTCGCAAGAAGTGCCCGTGGCGACCCCGGAAACATTGCGGAAACTGACGCCGAAAATGTTGCATACGACTAGCGGTACTTGAGCGCAAACCGCCAACTTTCTACGATAAATCTACGCAGCCGCTTGTTGACTCAAGCCGTTGCGTAAGTGGTGAGTGAAATGAACCCCTACCAAGCTCGCCACTTGTTTCACGCGCATCTTGAGCCTCGAGGGCTCTACTTCCTCCCCATCAAAGAGCTTTGAGGCTCTTTTTTTATCTGCATGATTTCCAGACACAAGAAAGCCCTTGGCACGTTGTTCGCACCAAGGGCTTTTTTTTGCGTTGAGTCGAAGCGACTAGACCAATCGCAGTCTAGGGGACGGGGCTGGCGCTGCACCTTCACCCAGCCGCTCCCGAACAAATTCATTGGCCTTGCGCGTCATCTGGTCCAGATGCCGGTCACGCTGTTTCTCCGCATCGAGCATGGCCCGCTTGCCGTGTTTTTGC
The DNA here is from genome assembly GCF_050586665.1 of Pseudomonas sp. ES4. NCBI lineage: Bacteria > Pseudomonadati > Pseudomonadota > Gammaproteobacteria > Pseudomonadales > Pseudomonadaceae > Pseudomonas > Pseudomonas sp. ES4. The sequence goes on from NZ_JBOBDO010000006.1 coordinate 44,727, forward strand.
AGCAGGTAGGTATGAATCTGCCGCACCTCCAGCGAGCTGTAGATCGGCGCCACGTCCAGCACGGCCATCAAGCCATCGGTGCCGTGGTCGCGGGTGTTCATCAGCACTTGAGTCGCGCGCACGCCCACCACCTGAAACCCCATTGCCTCAAAATACGGAACCTTGGCCACCGCGCACGTCAACTCGGCATGCGGATAGCGGCCGACCATTTCCTGCAACATCCGCCGGGCAATGCCTTGGCGCCGATGGCTGGCACTCACCGCCATGTACGCAACCCCGCATGCATCGGGATCGTCCTTGACCGGCAGGTACAACAGAAAGCCGATGACCTTCTCGGGGTCGTCTTCGTCGGTCGCGACGAGCAACTCCACCGCCATCCCTTTCACCCCGTTCAACGCCTCCAGATAAAGGTGAACCTCGTAGCCAATCGCGTACTGGTAAACGTTGTACAACAGGTTGCTCGGCGCGATAGCGACCATGCTGATGTCGGTCAGGTAATCGACCACCATCTGCAGGATCTGGCTATTGATGTGCTCGGGGCACGGGGTTTTGAAATGGGTGATCTGGGGCATTCGTGGCTCTGACTCTGGGGCGGACGTGAAGAGTGTGTTCGCGGACGTGCCTATCATAACGTGCTGACGTGGCCGAAGGTGGTATGACGCTCGTTCCCACGCTCCGCGTGGGAATGCAGCCCGGGACGCTCCGCGTCCCTTCCGGTGCCGAACGCAGAGCGTCCGTTGCGGCATTCCCACGCGGGAGCGTGGGAACGATCGTCGCCCGCCACTGATGCGCCAACCTCATGACTCGCGACGACCGTGCTACTGCTCCGGCGCAACCATGCGAAACCGGATATTGATCTTGTCGGAGACAACACCGTCGGCCCATTCCCCCTCGCCGATTTTGAAGTCGCTGCGCTTGAGCGTTAACTGGCCGTCGAAAATCCCGATGGCGTTCTCGGCCTTCAAAAGCACCGGCACCTCCACTTCACGGGTGATCCCCCTGAGCGTGAGTTTGCCGGTGATCGAGTAACGGTTGTCGCCCAGGACTTTCACGCCGGTCGATTCAAACGTCGCCACTGGATACGTTGCCGTGTTGAACCAGGCTGGCTTTTGCAATTCGCTGTTGGCGTCGCTGCTTCCGGCGTCGATGCTGTCGAGCTGGATGGTGAGCGCCGCCCGGCCTGCCGACGGGTTCGCCGTGTCGAAATCAAGCGTGGCCTCGAACTTGCGGAAGGTGCCGTATACCCGCGAAGAGAACTGTTTATAGGTGAAGGAAATCGTGCTGGCAGTTTCATTGACCTGGGTGTATTCAACCGCCTGGACACAAGGCAACGCGCCGAATGCAAGGGCGGCCACCAGCACGGCGCAGATCGGGAAGCGGTGTTTCATGGGACTCTCCGGTTGGGCTCCCGTCTTGAGCTGAGGCGCCGCACACGTGAGCCAGCGATAGGTGGACTAAAGCAAACAAACACCGTTAATTCCACCTGCCGCTCACACTTCCGACCACCTGTCGGCCCCACGCCAATGCTGTCCGATACGGCCGCTACCAGGGTGTTTAATGACTGTCCCAACTCACCGCATCGGGAGACCGGCCATGAAATTCGTCGTCATCGGAGGAAGCGGGCTGATCGGCAGCAAAGTCTGCAAGAACCTCCAGGACCTGGGGCATGAAGTCATCTCAGCGTCACCGAGTACCGGCATCAACGTCATCACCGGCGAAGGCCTGGCGCACGCGCTCAAGGGCGCCGATGTGGTGGTCGATGTGGCCAACTCCCCTTCATTCGAGGATCACGCGGCGTTGCATTTCTTTGAAACCGCCGGGCATAACCTGTTCGCTGCCGAGAAGGTAGCCGGCACCAAACACCATGTCGCCCTGTCCGTCGTGGGCACCGAACGGATGCTCGACAGTGGTTACTTCCGGGCCAAAATGGCCCAGGAAAAACTCGTCAAGGCCTCGGGCGTTCCCTACACCATCCTGCGGGCCACGCAGTTCTTCGAGTTCATTGGTGCCATTGCTTACTCGGGTCGCGAGGACGGCAACACCATCCATTTAACGTCCGCCGCGTTGCAACCTGTGGCCTCGGTGGATGTCGCCGCTGCTCTGACGGCTATCGCTCAAAAAGCGCCGACCCATCAGACCGTAGAAGTGGCCGGGCCGGATCGCCGGCCCATTGTCGAGTTCGTGAATGCGTACCTGAAACACACCAAGGACCCGCGCGAAGCCGTCCCGGATGACACGGTTCCTTACTTCGGCGCCCCGATCGATGACAAGTCCCTCACGCCCGGCGATAACCCTATCGTCGGAGCGACCCGGTTTGAAGATTGGCTAGAGACTGCACATCCCTCTTGAGTCGCCAGTGGCGATGATGACCAGCGGGTCCAGGAACTGAACCCGCTCTCATCGTTCAGGTATCAGTTCTTCACAGGCAACGGCTTGCAAGCAAATCGGGCTGCGATAGGATGGCTTGCGGATTTTCGATAGCGACTCGCATGGCGAGAAGGATTGCTGATGTTCATTGGACGACTCGCCGGGCTCACCGGTTGTACCCCGAAAGCCATTCGACTTTACGAACAGATGGGGTTGATCCCGGAACCGGATCGTCAGGGTCGATATCGCATCTACACCTCACATCACCTCACGCTCGTGCGCCTGATCCGCCGGGCGCAGATCGCCGGTTTCAAGCTCGCCGAAATGGTGCCACTCATCGCGGCGAAGACCACATTGCAAGCCTTTCCCTTGGTACTGGCCAACGAGGCGATCGACCTCAAACGCCAACAAATTTTCGCGAAAATAGCCGACATGCAGGCCTTGGCTGATCACCTCAGCGAACTCAAAAGCGAGATCAATTGCCTTTTTGAACCGGGCACAGTGATAACGCCTCATAGCGATGCGTCGAGCGCTGGCCTAGATAGATAAACGTCGATTGCAAGGCATCTTGTGGCGCTCGTGGACAAAAGCCCAATTCGGTCCTGGCCTTGGTGATGGCGTATTCCTGCTTGACGCCGTGGAACATCCTGACCTGACTGAGCAACAGTTGCGCTGGCCGACCGGTCAAGCCGGCCCAACGCTCCTGCATCCACGCCACCGCGACCAACAACCATTTGGGCGCCAGCGGTGGCAGGCGATAGCCCGGTGAAACCTCGTTCGCGGCATCAATGATCTCGGCCAGTGAAGAGGACCGTTCATTCGCCAGAATGTAGCGCTGCCCTGACCGGCCTTTTTCTGCCGCGAGGATCATCCCGAGGGCGACATCTCGCACGTCGACAAAATTGAAATGAAAGCCTGGGTCCAGAGGCATTTGTCGCAACCTGACCGAATCGACAAACTTCAGGGTGTCAGTCAGCTTGGCCGCGTTGGGGCCGATCATCGCCGAGGGCAACACCGAGACCATCCAAAGGTTCAGGGCCTGCGCCGTATGCCAGGCCATTTTCTCCGACAGGATCTTGGACGCGTAATAGGCATTCTGGTCCTCGTCGTTCCAGTGCTCTTCATCGAGCTTCTGCCCGTTCTGACCGATGGCCGCAACGGAACTGACATACACCACGCGCTTGACCCCAGCCTTAGCCGCCGCCTGCAAAACGCGACGTGTTCCTTCCACATTCGGTTGGATAATCTCGGCGTGCGGATGCCTCGCCCAGTGCTTGAACACCGCCGCGACCTGAAACAACAGGTCCACCCCGTTCAACGCCTCGAGCATGGCCGCTTCGTCGAGCAGTTCGGCATACACCCTTTCGCAATCCAGCCCCTCGAACGCCGCCGAATCGTTCACATCACGAACCCCGGCGCGGACTCGGTAACCCTGATCGAGCAAGGCTCTGACCAAGGTATTGCCTAAATGCCCATTGGCCCCTGTGACCAGACATAACTGACTCATACAACCCTCCCTCTCGCTTGAACAACATCCGTTTTGGCGAAGACGACCTTAGGCTCTGTCCCGTGGGACAGAGTCAAGCAGTACGCGATCACGCGGCCATTGGATTGCCGAATCAACGGGTCACCGACGAAGAATTTTCCTCCTGTTTCTGACTCAAATAAGACACAGACCGCTCAGTCGTGCCGATCAAAACCGACGCACTGCGCATTGGGCAATCCACCCTCATGGGGATGACGTCCATGAACACCACTTCCCAAGACATACCGGACACCCTTTATGGCTCACACAGCCACATTGACGAGGCCGCCATCGCCCCGCTGCTGCGTCAATACGCCGAGCCCCTGCCGGATCTGGAGGCCAAAACCTTTGGTGAAATGTTCGACCGCTACGCTGATGCGCGGGTGGTGATGATCGGTGAAGCCAGCCATGGCACTTGCGACTTTTATCGAGCCCGGGCTGCGATCACCCAACGACTGATCGAGCAGCACGGCTTCAATATCGTAGCGGTTGAAGCCGACTGGCCAGACGCAGGTCATGTCGACCGATATGTGCGGGGGCTGGTGCCCTCGGCCTGGAAACGGCATATCTTCAGCCGGTTTCCGACCTGGATGTGGCGCAACACCGATGTGAGAGCGTTCGCCCATTGGCTCCATCGGTACAACCACCAGCAAGCTCCTGAATCTCGCGTCGAGTTTCGCGGTCTGGACGTTTACAGTTTGCGAAACTCCATTCATGAGGTGCTGAGTTATCTGGAAAGGACTGACCCGCACCTGGCACACGAAGCAAGGCGTCGTTATGGCTGTTTGACCCCTTGGCAGGATGATCCTGCGTTGTACGGCCATTTTGTCGAACGCAATGGCCTGATGCCCTGCGAGCAGGCCGTGGTCGACCAACTCAATGTCATGCTGGCCGAACAACTGGCCGGGCTTGTCCAATCCGACGAGGCGTTCTTCAATGCGGCGCAAAACGCCCGGGTCGTGCGGGCGGCGGAACAATACTATCGAGCGATTTATCGAGGTTCGACCGCCTCCTGGAACCTGCGTGACCGCCACATGTTCGACACCTTACAGGCCCTGCTGGAGCATCGCGGCCCAAAAGCCAAAGCGCTGGTGTGGGCCCACAACTCCCATATCGGCAATGCGGCGGCCACGGAAATGGGCTGGAAAGGTCAGTTCAATATCGGTCAGCTGTGCCGCAACGCGTATGGCCGCCATGTCGTGCTGATCGGCATGAGCACCGACCGCGGCCAGGTAGCAGCCGCCGATGACTGGGATGGCGAGATGCACATCAAGGACATCCGCCCCTCTCGTCCAGACAGCTGGGAGCATCAGTTCCTCAAGGCTGGTGTCCCGGCTTCATTGACCGATTGGCGAGATCCGCAGCGAAAAGACCTGCTTCGAGCCCTGTCCAAACCTTTGCTGGAGCGGGCCATCGGGGTGATTTACCGCCCCGACAGCGAGCGCAGCAGTCATTACTTCGAAGCGGTGCTGGCCGAACAGTTTGATGCAATGGTCTGGATTGAACAGACCCGTGCGGTGACGGCACTGGCGCTGCCGAAAAGCCAGGAACTGGAGCCCGAAGACGACACCTTCCCGTTTGGTGTGTAACACCGGGAGTATCACCTGTCAGGCAGTGCGTTTTCGCTTTCGCGACCTGGGCTCACGTATCCGAACGCCCCTGAGCTGTGGCGTCGCTGGCGGATTCTCGCTGCCAGGCCCGCTGCAACAGCTTGATGACCTCGGCATCCGAGGTCTGGGTAAAGTCCATGTACCAATGGCCGATCGACATCAGCCAGTCGGGAATGATCGGGCATATCAGCTCATCCACCTCACTGCGCAACGCCTCCGCCGTCTCGATCGGCGCCACCGGCACGGCGACGACGATACGCGACGGCGCCTGCGCACGTACCGCCTGGATCGCCGCCATCATCGAGGCGCCTGTTGCCAGGCCGTCGTCGATCAGGATCACCACCTGATCCTTGAGTTGCAAAGGCGCGCGCGTTCCCCGGTAAACCTGCTCGCGGCGTAACAGCTCGCGGGTTTCCCGTGCGACCACTTCATCGAACGTGGCCGGATCAATCGGGTGAACCCGCAGCGCCTGTTCATTGAGGATTTGTATGCCGCCGCTGGCGATGGCGCCCATGGCAAACTCTTGATGAGACGGAACACCCAGTTTGCGCACCAGCATCAGGTCCAGACGAACGTCCAGTGCCGCGGCCACTTCATAGGCCACCGGCACACCGCCACGGGGCAAGGCGAGAACGATGACATCGGGGCGATGGGCGTATTGGCGCAACGGTTCTATCAGCCGTCGACCGGCAGCGGCCCGGTCTTGCAGGATGGTGGGCGATGAGGGACTCATTTGAAAACCTCCTCAGGCGATCACACCTGTCGGTTCGCATCACAGGGTCACTAGCGAAGTGTCGGTCTGACGGAGCTGACATCAAGTTCAGTCTGAAGGCCCTCTAGACCGCCAAAATGCTGCAAGGCACCTGATACAGAATATGTTCGGTCGTGCTGCCCAGAAGCTTGCCCACCCCATGGGACTGGACTCTGCCCATCACAATCACATCCACTTGATGCGCGTTGGCGAACTCGCTCAGGACCTTAACGGGATGTCCCTCGATGAAATGCCGACGATCAGAGGGCACACCGAATCGACCGGCCAACTTGAGGAATGATTTTTCCAGGTCTTTGCGCAGCGCTTTCGTGAGCTCAGCCAGGGTCAAACCGCCCATGTCCGCCAGGAACGCGGCCGAAATATTGCAGGCGTACAGCAAATGCAACTCGGCATCACACTGCAGGGCGAGACCGCACGCTTGCTGGATGATCCGGTCATTCAGTTCATCGTCGCAAGACGCAGCATCCGACACTTCCACCGCTGCGATGACCTTGCGTGGCAACACGTAACCGCCGCCGCCCAACAGATAAAGCGGTATCGGACAATGACGCAGCAAATGCCAATCCAGAGGCGTGAAAAAAGCGCGTTTAAGCGCTGATTCGTGCTGAACCTCCTTGATCAACAGGTCAGGCTGCATTTCCATGACGTGATCAAGAATGGCTTCGCGCATACCATCAGCCCAAGCCACCTCAGTGGTGGTGTTGATGCCCCCGCTACGCAGAGTTTTTGCCTGAGCCTTGAGCCAATCCTCATGATCCTGCCGATAGCGCTCTCGAGCACTTTCCCGATCGCCAGATTCGAGCAGCGACAACATATCCAACGATGGAATCAAGGCGGCGATATGCAAACTTGCACCGCAGGTCATGGCCAGCGCGGCGGCATGGTTTATTGCCTGGGAATGGCGCAGGGCCGGGTTGATGATCAGTAACAACCGTTGATACTGGCTCATGATCTGCCTCCAGTGGGGTGGGTCTTCGGCGCTCGCTGTCCATCGACCGTTGCCGAGGCCGAATCCAGATTCCTCCTCCAGCATTTCCCTGCCGTTGATCTACATCAAACACCTGTATAAAGCATAGACACCCGTCGAAACGGCGTGATCGCGCTCACCCCTTGACGTTCGACCTGACCGCCAGAATGCTGCCCGGCACCGAGTACAACGCCCGCTCGGTGTTGCTGCCGATCAACCGGTCGACACCCACCCGATGCACGGTGCCCATCACCACCACATCGGCCAGGTATTGCTCGACAAACTCACTGATCACCGGCACCGGCAGGCCCATGACGAAATGCCGTCGCTCCGGCGGCACACCGTATCGATCCGCCAGGGTGACAAACGCCAGGTGCAAGGATTGGCGCAGCTCCTCAACGAAATCCGCCCCCCAGCCACCGCTGATCAACGGTGCATCACCATTGAAAGCCGGCGACAAGTCATAGGCATAAAGCAGGTGCAGCGGCGCATCGCATTGCAGCGCCAATGCGTTGGCGGTCTGGATGATGGTGTCGTTCAGGCCACTGATCTGGGTCGAGGGGTCGAGCGGGTCCACCGCGGCGACAACCCGGTGCGGCAAGCTGTAACGGGTCTGATTGACCAGGTGCACGGGGACCGGGCATTCGCGCAGCAAGTGGCAATCGAGCGGGGTGATGAACACTCGCCTGAGTACCGGTTCCAACATGACATCCTTGATCAACAGGTCCGGCTTGAGCTCTTCGACAGTTTTCAAGATGTCGGGCAGTGGATGGGTCGTGAAGACCACTTCGACCGTCACCTCCAGCCCCTGACCGCTGAGCTGCTCGATCTCGTCGGCCACCCAGCGGCGATAGCGGCGCAAATAGCGTTGATAGCCTGCGTCGTCGGTTTTCTCTTCCCACAAATGCACGATCGGCACCGGTTCGACAAAGGCCCGCACGTCCAGCGCAGCCCCGCTCGCCTTGGCCAGCGCGACGGCACGGAGCATGGCTGGAGACTGGTGCAGGGTTTGATCGGCGATCAGCAACAAACGTTGATATTGACCCATCACACACCTCGGCTCGACACCGGCCCTCAAGCGCCGGCAAATCCAAGACTGCTCCCGTTGCCCCTTGCCCCGGGTTGATTTACATCAAACATGAGCCAATGAGTGCCTGGTATCGCGACTTTCTGATCCAGATCAGATTCAAGCGCCGCTGGCGGGGTAAAAAGGAATGAACCGCGTGGTTGAATACCGCGCGCCAGCCTTTCAAACCGGATGGAGGATCACCGATGCTCACTGTCAAAGACCACAATGATCGGGCGGCGGCTGCCTACGCGGCAGTGACCGGACAATACTGGATTGAAGCGCTCAAGGATGGCCGTCATGTGCTGATCCGGCCGCTGGCGGAAAAAGACCGCGAACGTGAATACGCCTTTATCAAGCGCTTGTCCCCCCAGTCCCGGCATATGCGCTTTCTCGCGCAGATCAACGAACCCGGCGCCGCCATGCTCAACCAGTTGATGGACACCGACAACAAACAGCGCCTGGCCTACATCGCGCTGGTTCATGAAAACGGCCAACTGATCGAGATCGGCGTCAGCCGCTACGCCGCCACCGGCGAACACGAATGTGAATGCGCCGTAACGGTCGCCGATGAATGGAAGCACCTGGGGCTGGGCACGTTACTGATGGAGCATCTGATCAAGGCCGCCCGCAAGAACGGTTTTCGCCAGATGTATTCGGTGGATGCCTCCAGCAACGTGCCGATGCGCGACCTGGCCAAAGCCCTGGGTTTCGAGACACACAACGATCCCGATGACAGCTGTCAGGTCATCCATCGTCTGTCCCTGTAAAAAAGCACCCCGTGATGATCCGGCCAACGGTTCATCGCGGGGTGCCCACTAATGCGCGCCCAACCTCAGCGCCAGCCAAACCGGGTGACCACACGTCGGGCAGCCCGCGCCGTCACACGCCGGTTTGATGCAGATCAAACCGCAAATCCCGGCCAGCGGCAGCATCGGCATCAAGTACCCACATCCAAGGCCATTCGGGCCAGCGTTTGATTTAAAGGAGAGTGTCATGTCCGAGCAATCACGTTTCATGCTGGTCGCTTCGCCCCTGATGGAAAACAGCCCTGCTTTCGACCGCGCCGCCGCGCTGGCCAAGGCTGAAGATGCAGCGCTGCACATCGTGGCCTTCGATTACCTGGAAGGCCTGGCGACCGCCGGCATGGTCAATGAACAGGCCCTGGAGCAGATGCGCCTGGGGTATGTCGAGCGCCATCGTCAGTGGCTGGAAGAACAGGCTCGCCCGTTGCGCAAAATCGGCGTGACCGTCACCACGGAAGTGGTTTGGGTTGAACGCCCCTTGCAGGAAATCCTGATCCACCTCAAAGAGCAGCCGATGGCCGTGCTGATCAAAGCGCTGGAACCCTCGTCGCGGCTGTCGCGGATGATGTTTACGCCCCTGGACATCCACTTGCTGCGCGAATGCCCGGTACCGCTGCATTTTGTCAGCCATGTACAGCATGCCTTGCCGCGCAGGATTGTCGCGGCAGTCGACCCCTTCCATCGCGACGGTCAATACAAAGGCCTTAATGACCGCATCCTGCATGAAGCGGTGAAACTGGCGACGGCGTGCAACGCACAAGTCGACGTCCTCTACGCCTATGACCTGTCGTCAATCGGCGCCGATGAATTCGGCTTCGACAACGCTTCCGCGTTCTTTTCCTCGAGCAACGCCAAGACCCTGTTCGATGCACAGGGCGAGGTCTTCAATGACTTGGCCGAGCGCAACGGCATCCCACCGGAGCGACGCCACATGGTCATGGGCAACCCGGCCAAGGTTCTGGCCAGTTACGCCGATGCCTATAACGTCGACGTGATTGTCATGGGGCGCGTCGGCCATAACGGCCTGGAGCGGCTGATTGGCAGCACGGTGGAACACCTGCTGTACAAAATGCCCTGCAGCGTCTGGGTGGTGGCGCCGGAAGAACTGGCTGATTGGGGAGTGTCATAAATTTCAGCACGTTAATGTCACTGTCCGGCACCGCCCTCAGCCTTCGACCGTCGACGCGAGCGCAAACCCGACGCAGACTTCGAATCCATCCGTTCGACCTGTCGCCGGCGATACCAGCCGTATTTTCGCGTTGACGCCCTGCACAATGGTTTTGGCAATCGCCAACCCCAACCCTGAACCGCTGGTTTCACTGTTGCCCCGCACAAAGCGCTCGGTAAGGCGCTGCAACACCGGCTCGGGCACCGGCGGGCCACCATTGACCACACGCAGCAGCGCCTGGTCGGTGAGGCTGACTTCGACCGGTTGATCCGCGGCGCCATACTTGAGCGCATTCTCGATCAGGTTGCGCAACAGGATGGCGAAGGCGTCCGGATCAATCGTCGAATACACGCTCGGCTGGGTTGGCAGGTGCAACTCGATCCGGTGCCCACTGTTGTGGTTCCACTCATCGACCACATGGGCCAACAACGGAATGAGGTCCTGGGGCGTTTCGGACAACAGCCCTCCTCCCTCGGCCTTGGCCAGCTGCATGAGTTTTTCCGAGAGCCGCGCCAGTTCGCGCAACGAGGTTTCGATTTTAGCCGCGCGTAACCGCAACGGGCCTTCAGGCGCTTCGTGACGCAAACGCTGGATCTGCGCCAGGGTCGCGGCCAGTGGCGTGCGCAGTTCATGGGCGCTGTTGGCCGTAAAGCTGCGCTCGGCCTCCAAAGCCTTGCGCAAGCGCTCCAGCAGATGATTGACCGCCTCGGCCAACGGCGCGATTTCCGCCGGCAGTCGCGCCACGTGGATCGGCGACAGATCACCCACGCCGCGAGCCTCCACGGCACGACGATAGGCCAATACACTGCGCAAGCTGATGCGCACAAACATCCAGGTGCCAAACAGGCTGATGGGAATCAGCGCCAATAACGGCAACAACAAGGCAAGCAACGCTTCCCGCGCGGCTTCACGGCGATGTTTCAGAGGTTCGGCGATTTCGATGAACACCGTCTCACGCAGCGCACTGGCGCCGTACAGACGGTATTTTTTAGTGGTTGAAAAGCCTTCGGCCGGTTGTTTGTTGAAGATCTTCGGGTTGGCGTCGTGGGACTGCATCAGGATCTCACCCTTGGCATCGCGCACCAGATACGTCAGGTATTCATTGTGCATTTTCAGGGTGGCGACATGCTGCGTTTCACGGGGGTTTTCCCGGTTGCTGATTTCCAGCACGGCCAGGGGCAGGATGCGCTGCGCGGTCTCTTCCAGCGCACTGTCGAACGCCTCGTTCAATTCATGTCGCACCACCAGCCAGGCGCCGACGGTCGCCGCCAGCCAAAGTAAGGTCGTGCCCAGCGTCAATCCCAGGCCGAGACGTTTTTGCAGGCTTGACGACGGCTTCATGCGGACATCAACCGATAGCCCATGCCCCGCACGGTTTCAATCAGGTCGCGCCCGAGTTTTTTACGCAGACGGCTGATATAGACCTCGATGGTATTGCTCTCGATTTCGGCGCCGAAGGCATACAGCCGTTCTTCTAGCTGCGACTTGGACAGCAGCGCGCTGGGGCGCTGCACAAACGCCTCGAACAGCGCCCATTCCCGCGCCGTGAGGTCCACCGTCGCACCGGCCCGCTGCACCGTACGGGCACTCATGTCGACCTGCAAATCACCGAGCTTGATCTGCGGATTGGGGTTGCCGCTATAACGCCGGGCCACCGCCGCCACACGGGCCGAAAGTTCAAACAGGTCGAACGGTTTGACCAAGTAGTCGTCGGCGCCCGCGTTGAGGCCCGCGATGCGTTCGGAAATCTGATCCTGGGCAGTCAGGATAATCACCGGGGTCACGTCCCCTGCCGAGCGTTGCTGACGCAAAAAATCCAGCCCACGACCGTCCGGGAGCATCAGGTCCAGCAGGATCAGGTCGTAAGGCGTGGTGCGCACGCTGTTGCGCGCATGGTCCAGGCGCTGCACCCAATCGACTGCGTGGCCGTCATCGGCGATCTGCTCGCGCACCGCCTCCCCCAACCCGGGTGCGTCCTCGACCAATAAAACCCGCATCTGGCACCTCCTGTGATGGTTGTCGTGCAGCACCTTAAACGCCTTACCTGACGTGAATCTGAAGATTCAGCTGGTTGTCAGGAATGCACCTTAGGGTATGTCACAGACGCCGACCTCGGCAGGAGACAGATCATGAAATCAGGTTTTATTGCCAACGCCGCGCTGTTGAGCCTGCTGCTCAGCGGTTACACCCTGGCCGATGACGACTGCAGCGACCCGGTGAGCGACTGGCAACCGCGCGAAACCTTGCGCCAGCAGGTTGAGCGGCAATACGGCTGGAGCGTGCAGCGCATCAAGGTCGACGACGGTTGTTACGAGCTCAAGGGCTTGGACCGCAAGGGTAATGCCATCGAAGCCAGCTATTCACCGGCATCGCTGCGCCTGCACACCCTCGAGATCCATTTCCGGGACGACGGCGATGCCAGGGACTACCTCGGCACTCCGCTCAGCGAATGACGCCTCACCTGTCGATGAGTTTTTCCTGCGTTTCAGGTTGCTGTCAGCAAGCAGGTCCAGGCTCTCGACCTAACGATCAAAAGGACACCGCCATGAAAAAGATCATCGCAGCAACTTGCCTCGTCGGCGCCATTGCCCTGCCGGGGCTGGCCCAGGCCCGTGAAGTGACCTTGACCACACAGCTCAAGGACTACAGCGGCAACGATGCCTACCTGGCGATCTACGTCACCGACGCCAATGGCCAATACCAGAAAACCCTCTGGGTGGCCGGCAAGAAGGCCAAATATTACAAGCACCTGGGCGACTGGGCCCGTGGCAGCGGGATGAACCCAAGCGAGTTTGACGGGGTCAGCGGCGCCAGTGTCGGCAGTGGGCGCACGCTCAAAGTCAGCGTCGAACTGGCAGACACCCTGATTGATGCGGGGTATCAGATCCGCATCGACAGCGCCGTCGAGGACAAACGTGACGCCCGCGCCGATGTCAGCGTACCCCTGACGTCCAAGGGTGCAGGCAAGCCAGCGACCGGCAGTACCTACGTCGACTCCTTTACTTACGATCTGTAGCACCCGCCATTACTGGAGGCTGAACATGCTTCGCCAGTTCCATTCCCTACCTGGCCTGATCGCCGCCCTGTTGGTCATGTTGTTGGCCATCAGCGGCGCGATCCTGTCTGTCGACCCGGCGCTGGAACGCCTGCACAGCACGTCCACTCCTGCCGGACAACTCAACGTCGGCCAACTGGCCGGGCGCGTTGCCAGCCACTTTCCCGGCGTGGAGCAGATCCAGCGCACAGCGTCCGGGACGGTCATCGTCTACTACAACCAGAACGGCCAGGCTGGGGCGCAAAAGGTCGACCCACTGACCGGCCAAGGCCTCGCCCCTTACGAGCCCTCCGCGTTCTCACGTTGGGTGAAAGAGCTGCACCGCTCGATGTTCCTTGGTACGCCGGGCCATGGTGTGTCGGGTGTCGGCGCGCTGTTCATGCTGATGCTGTCGGTGTCCGGTGCGCTATTGCTGGCCCGACGCCTGGGTGGCTGGCGCAACCTGCTGCGGCCACTGCGCGGCACCTTCAGCCAGCGCTGGCATGCTGAAGTCGGGCGACTGGCCTTGCTCGGGCTGCTGCTGTCGGCATTGAGCGGGCTCTACATGTCCGCCACCACCTTTGGTTTTATCGCCGACGGCAGTCAGAGTGAGCCCGCCTTCCCCGCCCACGTCAGCGCCGGCCCGGCCTTGCCGGTGGCGAAGCTGCAAGCCTTGCAGGCCACCGACCTGAACGACCTGCGCGAGCTGGTCTACCCAAGCCCTGGCAACCCGCACGATGTGTTTTCCCTGCGCACGGCCCAGGGCGACGGCTACGTGGATCAGGCCAGCGGCGCCTTGTTGTCCTATCAAGCCCATGACTCGATGCACAACCTCTACGAATTGATCTATCAGTTGCACACCGGCGAAGGCCTCTGGTGGCTGGGTCTGCCGCTGGGGCTCTGCGCCCTCTGCGTGCCATTGATGAGCGTGACCGGCATCCTGTTGTGGTGGCGCCGCCGCAAGGCTGGCCCGAACATCCGCCACAACAGCCCTGCCCACTGCGCCGACAGCGTGATTCTGGTGGGCAGTGAAAACAACAGCACCTGGGGCTTTGCCAACACCTTGCATGAAGCCTTGCACCAAAGCGGCCATCAGGTGCATAGCGCGGCGATGAATGAATGGGTTGGCGATTACCGCAATGCCCAACGGGTGTTCATCCTCACCGCGACCCATGGTGACGGCGATGCGCCGGCCTCGGCTTCGCAGTTCCTGGCCCGGCTGGGCAAAACCGGCCTCAAGCCTGGCCTGCCCTTTGCCGTGCTGGGCTTTGGCGACCGCCAGTTTGCGCAGTTCTGTCAGTACGCCCATCAGGTGCAGGACGCAATGTTGCAGGCCGGTGGCTCGCCATTGCTGGAGCTGGAAACCATCAACCGCCAATCCTCTCAGGAGTTTGCGCGCTGGGGCCACGCGTTGGGCGAAGTGTTGGGGCAGGACCTGACGCTGGTTCACACCCCGCAGCAGCCGCGTACCCATCAATTGCAGCTGACAGAGCGGATTGCCTATGGCGAACAGGTGAATGCGCCGACCCACATACTGCGCTTCAAAGCCTGCGGCGAGCTGCCGGAGTTTCTGGCCGGCGACCTGGTCGGGATTCTGCCTCCGGGCAGCCCGATCCCTCGCTTCTACTCGCTGGCCAGCGGTTCGCAGGATGGCGTGCTGGAGATCTGTGTGCGTAAACACAACGGCGGCATGTGCTCGGAATTCCTTCATGGCCTGGACATCGGCGCGCAGATCGAAGCCTTTATCCAGCCCAACCCGCAATTTCGGCCGGCATCGGGCACGCACCCGGTGATCTTGATCGGCGCCGGTACCGGCATCGGTCCCCTGGCCGGTTTTATCCGCAACAACAAGGCCCGACACCCGATGCACCTGTATTGGGGCGGGCGCAACCCTGACTCGGACTTCCTCTATGAACCGGAGCTCAACCAATACCTGTCGGACCGACGCCTCACGGCACTGCGCGCCGCCTTCTCTCAGGTTCAGGACCGCAGCTACGTACAAGACCGGTTGATCGGCGATGCCCTGGCCTTGCGCCGACTGATTGAAAAAGGTGCCCAGGTGCTGGTGTGCGGCAGCCGCGAAATGGCCAAAGGCGTGATGCAGGCCCTCGATGAAGTGTTGGCACCTCTGAACCTGAGTGTGCTGACGCTCAAGGCACAAGGACGCTACCGTGAAGACGTCTACTGAGTTGCTGCGCTATAGCCTGAACGGCGAAACCATGGGCACCCGCTACACCGCCCTGTTTTATGCCGGGGCCGGGATCGATACCGACGACGTTGGCCATCGCCTGGCGCACGCCGTGGCCCGGGTGGACCAGCAAATGTCCACCTGGAAACCCGACTCGGACCTCAACCGCCTCAACGCCGCCCCCGAGCAGGAATGGGTGGCCGTGCCCAAGGAACTGGCCACGGTGCTGTCTGCTGCGTTGCGTGTCAGTCAGCAATCCGGCGGCGCCTTCGACATCGCTGTCGGTGATCTGGTTAACGCCTGGGGGTTCGGCCCCGGGGAGCAGACGGTCACAGAGCAGGCGGTCGGCACGATTGCGTCCCACGCCCGGCTGTTAGCCAGCGCCGCGTTGGTGGTTGACGCGCAACGCAATCAGGTGCGCAAGCGCATGCCGCTGAACCTTGATTTGAGTGGCATCGCCAAAGGTTTTGGCGTGGATGAACTGGCGCGTTGCCTGGAGGGTTTGGGCATCACCCGCTACTTGGTCGGCATCGATGGCGAGATGCGCGCCCGGGGCGTCAAACCTGACGGCCAGTGCTGGGTCGTGGCCCTGGAAAAGCCCAACCGGGGCGTGCGGGAAGTCATGGGCGTGATGGAACTTGGCGATGCCGCTATCGCGACCTCCGGGGACTATCGACATTGGGTGGACGTGGCCGGTCAGTCCTATGCTCATACCATGAACCCGGCGACCGGCGCGCCGCTGTGCAACCCGCTTGCCGCCGTCACCGTGGTGGCGGCCTCGTGCATGCTCGCCGATGCCTGGGCCACGGCGCTGATGGTCCTGGGCGAAACCGAGGGCCCGCGCCTGGCTCAGGAGCGCGGGATGGACGCGTTGTTCGTGCTGCGCGAGGGTGAACAATTCAAAGAAATATCCATTGTCGGCGGCCAGTTGCAGGCGCAGATTGAAACCCGCTGACGCCGATTGCCGGACCGCTTGGAACCCGTCCTACTTGAACCGCCCAATGACAGGGAGTCCCGTTAAACAATGAAATTCATGCACAGGCACACCGAGGCACACCGAAGCGATCGTATCGGCTGGCTCCGCGCCGCTGTCCTGGGCGCCAACGACGGGATCGTCTCCACCGCCAGTCTGCTGATCGGCGTCGCGGCCGCCAACGCCAGCCACGCCACGTTGCTGGTCACCGGTATGGCGGGGCTGATGGCCGGCGCCATGTCCATGGCCGCTGGCGAGTACATTTCCGTGCACTCCCAGGCCGATACCGAGCGCGCCGATCTGTCCCGCGAACGGGCAGAACTGGCGAGCGACCCGAAAGCCGAACACATCGAACTCGCCAACATCTACATGCATCGCGGCGTATCACCCGAACTGGCGCATCAAGTGGCCGATCAATTGATGGCCCATGACGCATTGGGCTCTCACGCCCGGGACGAGCTGGGCATCAGCGCCACCCTCACCGCCAAACCCTTGCAGGCCGCCCTGGCCTCCGCCGCCAGTTTCGTGGTGGGTGCCGCGTTGCCTCTGGCCGTGACTTTTTTCGCGCCGCAGCACAGCGTCGGGCCCTGGATATCGGTCATGTCATTGGTGTTTCTTGGGACATTGGGCGCCATTGCCGCCAAGGCAGGCGGGGCCAAGGTTCTGACCGGCGCCTGGCGGGTGACATTCTGGGGGGCTCTGGCCATGGGGATTACGGCACTGGTGGGGCACTTGTTTGGCGCAGTGGTCTAGAGGGGGCGCCCTGCAAAAACAAAGGGGCGCCCGTGCCCCTAGACCAACCGCTCGATCTTCTGATGCTGCCAGACCATTTTGTAATACGCCGTCTGCAACACCAGCATCCCCAGATACGCCACCGGAAACGCCATCCACACCCCTTGCAACCCGAAGTGCCCGTCCAGCACATACGCCACCGGCAACTGCACCCCGACCACACAAAAAATCGAAATCGCCATCGGCACCAGCACCGAGCCGCTGGCGCGCATGATGCCGCCGACAATCGCCTGGAAGCCGAACACCAACAGGCTCCACAGCATGATGTGCAACAAATGCTCCGCCTTCGCCCGGGTGGAATCATCCGTGAGGAACAACCCCATCAACCAGTGCGACAACAGATAACCCAACACCACCAAACCACCGGTCAGGCACACATTGATCAACAGCCCCGTGCGCAGAATCGGCCCCATGCGTTCAAGCCGCCCTGCCCCAATCGCCTGAGCCCCGAGAATCGACGCCGTGATCGCAATCGACAACGCCGGAAACTGCACGTAATTGACGATCTGCGTCACCGCGCCATACGCCGCCGTCGCCTGCGAACCGTGCTGATTCACCAACGCCAGAATCACCAGCTCCGACACCGACAACACCACCATCTGCAACCCGGTCGGCAACCCGATGCGCAACACCTTGCCGAGAATCACCAGGTCCAGGCGCATCGCCGCAAACATCTCCCGATCCGGCGCCAACGGATGCCCCTTGCGAATCAACCGCCACGCCAGCCACCCCATCGCCGACAAATTACCCGCCAACCCCGCATACGCCGCACTCTGAATCCCCATCATCGGCAACCCGAACCAACCGCGAATCAACGCCGGCGTCAGCGCCAACCCGATACACGTCGACACCAGCAACGCAATCAGCGGCGACATCGTATCGCTCACCCCGCGCAGGAGTTGAGTGAACAGCACATACACCAGCAGCGACGGCATGATCCACATCATCACGTGGGCGTAGGACACGGCGTCGTCGATAACGTCGGCCGGAGTCCCCAAACCTTCCAGGGCTGGCCTTGCGAATACGCTGCCGAGTACGGCTGCTGTCAGGCCGATCATTGCGCCTAACAGCAAAGTTGTGCCGGCGATGGTTTTCACCAGATGCGGCTCACGGGCGCCCCAGGCTTGGCCGATGAGTACACCCGCGCCAGCGCCGAGGCCGATGACCAGGGCGATGAAGAAGAAGACGATTGGGAACATGCCGGAGACGGCGGCCAGGGCTTGGGTGCCGAGCATTTGGCCGATGTAGATGCTGTTGATGGTGCCCGACATGGATTGGAGGAAATTGGAGAGGACCATGGGGGCGAGGAAAAGGAGGTAGGTTTTCCAGAGGGAGTGTTGGGTGGCGGGGGTTTGCATTGAGGGTCCGTCTCGGGGGTGGGCTCGTGTTTTGGAAATTCTACGCTAGGGGGCTAGGCACCACCCGATCCCATTCACAAATTTGGGTAGGATGACTAATGGTCTTCAATCGGCCCAGAAGCGGTCATTCAAACACGCAGGAAACCGGGGCAATTCAGATCGTTTGGCTACTGCCGCAGGCTTGTAGCGAATGGTGGATCCAGCCAGGCTAGCCATGCTCCTGAAAAAAGAGCTGTCAGTGGGCTTCTCAGGTAGACACGCTGCACAGCAAATTATGGCATGATGACATCACAATGAGCATATATAGCTGACGCTACACAATATCTTCAGCATCTCGTTTCAATTTAATCGGTTGAATTTTTTATAAAGCGTGGATCAGGGAATGGATGGCTATCACGGAAACTACAAATACAGAATAATCGAGAAAATTGGAGAAGGAGGCTTTGGATTTGTTGAAAAAATTGAGCTATTCAACATTGCCGATAATAGATGCGGTGAGTACGCCCGCAAGTCCCTCAACGATCTGGAACCTGATCTTCGGGATGAGTTCCGAAGACGTTTTGCACGAGAGGTATCATACCAAGCCTCTTGTGTGCACACCAATGTAGCCCACATTTATCTGTGCGACCTCAAGTCCGATCAGCCATGGTTCATTATGGATCTAGCGGCCGGAGATCTACAGAAAGATATTGACAAAGGCATTTTAACTGCCGCTCAAAAAATCGATGTGCTTCTAATGGTCGCGGATGGCCTTATATATTTGCATTCTTTGGATTATCTCCATCGCGATATAAAACCATCTAACATTCTTAGATTTAAGGACGACGTCTATAAGGTGTCTGATTTTGGGTTAGTTAAGAACTTAGATAAAAGTTCCGAGTCCGAAGTTATCACAAAAATTGCGACAGCAATGGGCACAGCTAAATACATGGCGCCAGAGATAGGGATCGCAGGGGAATATAGCAAAAGAACAGATATTTTTGCACTAGGTGTTCTCTTAGAGGATTTGGATATGTTAGACAATCCAGGCATCCATGAAGTATTTAAGAAGAGCACTGCTCGGCGGCCTCCTGATCGCTATTCAGAAGTGCAAGAAATGCGAAATGAATTTGTTGCCGCCATCGGAGAAAGCAAATGATTAAGCTATTAAGCTCAAGTGCGTTCTCATTCCCCAAAGAACCTGCGCGAAAAAACGAAGATTCTATTTTGCCACCACGCAAGGTAGGTAGTGGTTTTTTGATGGCTATAGCAGATGGCGTAGGGTCGTATGCCGGGGCAAGCAGCGCGTCCGAGTCTGCTATCGAATATTTGACAAGTTTGCAATCCGCAGCGTTCGAAAGTTCTGATGCTGTCGAGAAAATTTTCGAACAGATAAAAGTTCGTGTTTCAAACCTGACCATCGAAAATCCTAGCTACTTTGATGCAGCTACGACTTTGACGTTCTGCTATGCGGGAGAGAAAGGAATAAAGATTGGTCATATCGGAGACTGCCGAGTTTATCTAAAAGATGACCGCAAGCTTCTGCAGGTTACTAAAGATCATACCCAACACCAAAAGCTTATAGACGAAGGGTTATATAAACCTTCCGAGCTCAAAGAAGCCAGCGGCAAAAACACCCTGATTTCAGCTATATCAAAAAAAATCAACCTCCATTTCCAAGAAGCTTTCTTGAGTTACGATGAAATTTGCGCACAGGATGGAAGTGTGAGCTTGTTCATAATGTCAGATGGAGCTTATCATTCTTGGGAATTAAGACCTCGTTTTTTGGAAAGTACTTTGGAAGATCCAAACCGGTTTGCGGCAAACCTGCGCAGACGTATTATTCGATTGGAACCCACCGACGACTGTTCTCTGATAGCCGTTAAGTTGACAATAAAATCCCAGCTTGAATTGTTTGATTAGGCTGCATGCAAACATCTGGCTGCATTATGCATCAGACTTATAATGCAGCCAGATAGTTTATCTACATAAACTAGCAAGCCGAGCATGTGATACGGATGATCGTGCTCTTCGGCTTAGCCATAGTTAACTGTTGCCATCAGTAACCATGGCCACGCCTCATCGCTATTGCTAGTCAATAGCTGCCTTGGGCCCAGGCTTGTGGTGACCGGCGCCCCCCCATTCTAAAGAAGTCGGTTGCTTGGGAACAAGTTTGCAGGCGGTTAATTACATACGGTTTTGTATATAAAGGGATTTGCTTATCTTTCAATAAAGACCGCCTCTAGTTTCCATAAGCTTTATTTTAAGTTTCTCGCCGTCGACCATAATTCGTCTGATACGCTGAGGGTCCGAGAAATTACAATCATCAAAATCACCTCCTGAGCAGCCGTCGAAAAATTCAGATAGCGGCTTTGATATAATCTGAGTGCTAAAGCCTCTATACTGCCCATCTAAATAATTGGTTAACAGCGAAAGTTTTGCCTGCAAACCAAGAATATATTGTTTATCATGAGGTTCGGCCTCCTTTTTTTGGGCCCAAAATTTACATGCGGCGACCTCAAGCTCGCCAATCAATTTGCAAAGCTCTTCTATCCTTTTTGAGAAATCCTGAGATCTAACTGTGTACCTAGTGCGCCAGTAGTTAGTTATCACTGCTACCACCGCGCCAATAATCGCTGAACTAACACTTATGGCGTATGCACTCATTATTTATTTGCCTCGTCAATGTACGTCCAAACTTGATGTGGTAGGTGAAAATCCTCATTTGAGATCAGATTCAATCTCCCTTTCAAGCTTGATGCGGAGTGTCCGTGCCTTATTAATCCCGCGAATGCTTCTTCCAGAAAAGAGGCTCCATATCCATATGTACCATCTAGACTCACAGTAACTGTTTGGTATTTTTCTAAAGCTGGCGACAAGAAATCATTAAGAAATGCTTCTGCAGAGTGTGCGCCATCGGCTAAATATCTTCCGGCAGGATATTTACTGAACTCGTTGGCAATATCTATTTCTCCATGTTGTAAGAGCTCAGCTGGAACGGTTTTTGGAAAAATCACAATCTCGACCGAGGTACCAGCTCTCAGAGTTGTATCAGCAGAGAGTTCATTTTTTTCGTTTGTGCAATATAGAGTTCCGCGACGACTGGATATTTTTATAGATTGCAAGAAACCCTTTGAAATAAAGTCGAAAATTGAGTTAAGCCCACGCCCTCGCCCTGGCTGATTGGTCGACGATTTAGTTGAAAAAACCGCATCGGCAATTATCTGGACGTCAGTTTTAGTATGCGAACTTATCGTCAGGTCATGCTCTTTCGATATCTCATTTAGAATTGACTGTGGAATGGTTACACCGTAGTCCAATACAGTAATGACCAGAGATCCGCTTGCGGTTTCACATATGGCAATCTCACAAGCGAGATCTTGCACTGGCTTAAAGTTATCCGGGTAAGCATGCTGTGTAATATTGGCTACCAGTTCTGTTATGGTAGAATAAAGCGCTTGGGTGCGTGCGCGATCAAGATTATTGACATGTGCAGCAACTGCATCCACAACCTCCACAGCAATACTTAAGTCCACCCTTAAGCAAGCCCATTTCTTAACTTCCATGATTACTCCATCGCTTGTCAATTTAAATGCCAGGGGCATGGCCTGGTTTTTTCTGATATATCGAGTAGCATCGCATAGGGCAAGGGTGAGTATCTTCAGATTTTCCAGACTAATTTATAGAAATTTCTACTCAATAGACAGTCTGCTTTGGGCAAAATTTTGCCTATCACGAAGGACAGCAATCGACCGTTATCTGCCCTTCAAGATGGTCAGATAACGGTCAAAAGCGGTCACTCGTCCGAACAAATCCTATTGGCCAGTGGCAACGATCCAAGGACACTCGTGACCTAACCTAGTCTTAAATTGAATCGCTTCAGACAGCCCATCAACAAACTACACCAAGCTTCGGCAATTGAAGCTAAGGATGTTAAATAACCAAGCGGCCAGCTCGCTGACTAGATGCTGGCTGGCTCGGCATCTTGACGGGTTGTGCCATCGATAATTTGAGGTCAACTATTGCAATGTCATTGTTTGAAAGAAGCAAGGATTTAATAAAAATTATCGCTCACAAATTTCTTGGTATCTCTCGTAGAAATCTCCGCAGCCGTTGATGTCTTGTAGCAGCCTTACTCTATTTTTGTGGCTTTTGTAAAAATTAAAGGATAGCTCGATATTAATTAGCCACTTACTGATATCAGAATCATCCATGACCATGATGATGCAAGTGCTGTTAAGGTAGTCTGTTATTTTGAATATTTCACACTTTTTCCTTATTAAAACTATCGCCAGTTTGCCAAAGCCGGAAGCGCGAGAATATCTCTCGACTTGATTTACCGCGTCAATAAACTGCTTTCTTACAGATGAGTTTTTGCATTCCACAACTATTGATTTTGATTTGGTTTCGTTTAGGAGGTTATTGAAATTTTGATCATCAGAGATTTTGGCTCTGACGAAAAAGTCTCTTCGGTGCTGGTTAGATGCGTTTGCTTGTTGGTAAGAAACTTTAAAGCCGGCAGCCAAGAAATAAATGTTTAAGAATATGCCGACTAGCTTTTCGTATTTGTAGCATTCCTTCCTTCCGCTTTTTGTTTTCTTGAGTTCTCTCTCTAAGAATTTTATGGACGGCAAGATGGCTCTTTCGTAAAACTCCATGAATGAGTCGTCGTCAGCCAGCTTGCAATAAGACATTACAAGCGGCAGATTTGATGACAGCTCATACATTGTGTCAAGCTGATCAACAACCTCGAAGTATTGTCGACTCATGTTGCAATATTCAGCCTTCAAGCTGGCAATGACGTCGTCTTTAAGTTTTTCTTCGGTTGTTTCGGATAAAAATCCAAGCGATGCGCTTTCTCCGCAGTGATAATTAAAAAGATAAAATCTTCGCTCGATTTCAGAAGTTTTCGGGCACCGACTGTACCGAAATGAAACGGTGTATCCATGGCTCTCTAAGTAGTCGTAGAGTATTTCTAAAGAGCCTGCCTCTTTTTTATCGATCAGGTCTTCTGTGGTTTTTTCATAAAGAGTGCTCAAATCCATTTCGTATGCCTGCTATGAAAAATTGGCGGGGTGATGATCTTTAATTTTTATTGTAGCCATGAGTTCGGGTCAAGAGAGCGGCTTTCCAGAAACCTTCTCTTAAGATTATTGTTTTATCATCAACTCTCTTTTGATGGTATTCCAGCAAGCTGATTGAGAAGTTATCAAGAGCGTAATCTGGCCCCATTTCTTTAGTCAACCGGAGCAGCTCAATATTGTTGCCATGTCCAGCCTTAGCGTAAGACGTCCATCTTGACCACAAACCGTGCTCGCCATACGCCGATCCAACATATTTTTTTCCTGTCGCATTGTCAGCGATTAGGTATATCCCTTTGATACTAGATAGTGCAGCCACCCAGTCTGAGGGGTTATCGTATGTCAGCGCTCGGAGTTGGCGAAAGCTTATGTTGATATTCTCGTACCCTGGGAACGGTTCTCCAGTGAAGGGTTCACGCAAAATTTCAAACACACTAATGTTTTCTAAGTGCCTCTCACCCTTCAGGAAGGGTTTGGAGGCACCTCCTCGCTTAAATTTTAATTTTAATCTGCCGATCAAGCCTTTTAGTTCGTGCCGATGACGAGCATCAATACCCTTTTTTGCGCTCCCCCAAATATCAATGAAGCCTGCAAATAACCAGATATTGCGTTGTGAAGGAAACTCCACTAATGAAATTATCGTATCGCGGCTGATGCTTTGGGGAGTAGCGATTTTTTTAAAGACTGTCGGCCAAGCAGCCATGTCCTTCCGAAACACATCCAGAGAGGTGAATTCGCCTACTTTTGTCGCAAGATGAATATCAACCTTTTCGAGAAGGGTTTCTGGGATAATTTCTGAAAGTTCGACTTCTGCACCAATCATCTCAAGCCCTTACTTACTTTTTCTGCTGGACTGAATTTTCGCAAAACTTTATCCATTCTGAGTTGCATACCGATAAGCCTCTGCGAGTCAGTTGTCTCAACTCATCTGGCTGAGCAATTCAGTCACCGCGTTTATCGAAAGGCTAAAGCGTCTGGCGGGGCGCTAGCCAGTGGACGATTTGGTTGGTATCAAAGCGGGTCCGCTCTTGAACTGTCATTTGTAGCTGGCAGGCGAGAAGCTTTGCACATCGGGCGTAAAGACTAACTCGTGCATCGCTGCTTTGATCTGCAGAGAAGCAAAGACCACGGCCCGGCTGGCTTTTAGAGAACTCGACGATGATCATGCGGACGGTCTTGAAAACTTCGTGCGCTGATCCGGCACCCGTAACTTTTACGGAGTTATCCTTCTGAAGCGCAAACGAAACGCTCCATGTCGGAACTCCCGCCGGTGTTGCGTTTGCAGGTACTGGGAAGAAACAGACCCTATAGCCGGTACCTCGTCTCGTGGAGAAGTAGGCAGTATCACCTGTCTCGCTCCAATGCCACGGTTCTGTCATAGAATTCTCGCTGTCGACGGACTATACGTAAAAGAAAAACAAGATGGGATGCCTTGCACCGATCTGCAACTGCCCCAACGCCATTGCGTACCCAACTTACTACCGACCATAAAACGCACGCTCAACGTCCAAAGCGCGCCAGGGATAGGTCTGTCCGTCCCGGTCAGTCCAGTGCGCCTTTGGTCCCAATTCATTAAGTGTCTCAGCTCTCGCTAACAGCATGCTGCAATACGTTTGGTAGTGCTGAAAATTTTCGGTTTCGGTTCTTACGTATTTTCCATTTAGTTTGAATCCAAATATGGGGTGCTTATGGGCAATTACTGAGTCGATCACGCCGCATGTGATTGGAGCAAGAAATGCAACTATTTTCGACGCAAACGCGAACTGCAATTGTGGCAAAGAACACAGAACACGTACTGCCTCGCCGTACCGCCCCGAATCCACGAGACTCGCTGCCTCGCGCAACAAGCGGACGGCCTCACCGGGAACGAAGTCGACAAGACCACGCCGCCTACGATTTTCCCCCAGGCGCAGAAAGCTCGACCCATTGATGGCTGTCTGCACTTTAGACAAGGCACGAGCGCGGTTCGTATTTCCCTTGGACGTCGCGTAGTGCCCCCAATACAGCACGCTTAGATAGCCCAGCAATAACTGCTCATCCTGCGTCGAACGCAGCAACTGATGGTGATACTCATCCAATTCCGACGACGTGTTGAACTCAATATGCATGTGTTGGGAGACGGTGCCGGCTAGCCCGACAAAAGGGTAGGAATACGCTTCGCGGCTTTCTTTAAGTTCCATTCGAGCGGCCTAGATATCAAAGCGACACTATGCCATATGGCAAGCAATTCCGGGTCTTTTGGCACCTATTAACTCGCCATCTGTCCCAGCAGTCATGCTCGTTTCGAAGCTGGCAGTCCCAGCTTGGAGCTCCCATCAGAGCAAGACTGGCAAGCCACTAGATCTGTTACCGCCGCGCGATGACCGTCCGCTTTTGGCCGATACCGGCCGTTCACCAAAGACTACTTTCGGCGAACGCTGCCTGCCTTGAACGACTGCGATGCTGTGAGCCTAAGTGCTCTCCAGTATCACGCCTGCTTTCCATACCGGTCCTACAGCAACCTCGGAAATCGCCCCTATTCCCCATGCAGCGATAAAAACTATAGTCACCCCGTCGCCCACAACGCGACCAGGTTTGGCGACCTGCTGATCGAATCGGTCCCCACAAATCTGATTCGGAGCTTCACCTATGGAAAGATACATGCCCCTCACCGGAATCGACCTGATCCCGGCTTCCATCCTCATCGACACCCAAGCCCCACTCGACGTCCTGCAAGCCATGGCCGATTACCGCATTCGCACGGTCACGCAGGTGCTGGAAAACATCGCCTTCCGCGCCGAACTCGGTTGCGACACGGTAGTGCTGTCGGACTTCTCCAAACTGCTGGCCATTCCGTTACGCGACGGCTGTGACTTGATGGACGTGATCGGTCGACGCTTGCGAGCGCAGGCGAAGGAGTAAGTAAAAACGGGCGCCTCAATGGCGCCCGTTTTTTGTATCCATGATCAAAGTGGTCCCTAGCCCCCAACAGACGACTGACCTGCCTCAGAAAGGCAAAGACCGCATAGGAAGTCATTGTTTCTCCGGAAGCCAGGACAACTGCCCGATTTGATCTAGCCTTGAATAAGATCACGCGGGAGATAAACACCATGCCCCTGGCCCTCAGAAATCTATCCGCCCTTGCTCTGGGCCTGTTTGTTTGCATTGCCGCATGGGGCCAACAGGTAGCCGACACCGATCACCCACCGGCAATACTCCCGCTGGAATCCGAGGCGGGGCCAACACTCATGGCCTATCCGCCGCTCGCCGCGCCGCTCGCCCGGGGCGTTGTCATCATCCAGTATCGGGCAGAGCACGCGAGGATCATGCCGGTATTTGGCAAAGAGGCGGTTGAGGTGTCACCACGTCTGAGTCACCTTCACGTGACCGTCGACGATTGGAAAGGGACTTGGGCGCACACCAGTGAAGACCCGATTATTTTGGTCGGGCTGACGCCCGGCCCGCACAAGGTTCTTCTTGAAGTGGCTGATCCGAGTCATAAGGTCCTGACCAGTACGGAAGTGAGTTTTATCGTTCCAGAGAAAAAACCATGATCAACGGGGACTGACTTGTTTGGGTCATGCCCTTGTCTGCCAACTGCGAGATAAACCCCTCCTTCTCTTCAGCCGAACTGCTCGAACCGCCGCCGCTTCAGGAACAACCCCACGCCCAGCGCCACGGCAAAGATTGACAGCAACCCCAGATCAAAGCCCAACACGCGGATCTGGCTTGCAGCAACGCAGCCGACCGCACCAGCCGCCACCAGCACCACCCCTAGCCACTTGCGCAGCAGATACGGCTTGAGAAACCGATCGAACAGAAAGAACAGCACCAGGGCAATGACCAGTTGGGTAATTTCGGACATGTGAATCTCCAGTCGGATAAAAGGTGACACCTACTTAAACAATCACAATTAAACCCTCCGCTTCGAGCAGTACTCCACAATCATCTGAGTAACCGCCGCCACAATCGCCTGATCCGCGTCAGGCGAGGTGAACAGCCGACATTGCGCATCCGGTAAATCCGGCAACCCTTGTTCTGCCCCAATCACCGCCAGTCCTTGCCCCAACTGACTCAGTGGCATGGGCGCTACCGCGAAGCCTGCCAGGGCCGCCGCCCGTAATCCGGCGGTGCTGCTGCACAACATTGCCGTGCGCTGGGCGATTCCCGCCTGTGCCAGCCTGGTCAGCGCGGCCTCGCGATAAGGGCACGGCTCGGGGAACAGGGCCAGCGGCAACGGCGTGGGTAACCCAGCGACGGGTTGCGCCGACCAGGCCCACACCAACGGTTCTTGCCATAGCAACAGCCCCGTTTCGCTGGTTTCGCACAGCGAACCGATGACCACGTCCAGATGCCCCTGCTTCATCAGCGCCAGTAACGTACCCGGAATATTCACCTGTACTTCGATCTTCATCCCGGGGTATTGCGCTGCGAAATCCTGGACCGTGCGCAGTAATCGAGGCTCGACAAAATCTTCGGACACGCCGATCCGCAATCGCCCGTGAAACGGTGTGCGTGTGAGGTCGGTCCAGGCGTCGCGGTTCAGCGCGAGGATCGTGCGCGCATAAGAGACCAGGCGTTCGCCATCGGCCGTCAGTTGCTGGGAACGGGTGGTGCGCGTCAACAGGGGTTTGCCAATCTGTTCTTCCAATCGCCGCACGTGGCCACTGACCGCCGACTGAGTCAGGTGCAGCTTCTGGGCGGCACGGCTGAAGCCGTCTTCATCGACGACGGTGACAAAGGTTTTGAGCAGCAGAGGGTCGAACATAGTTTTATACGTGATCAATTGAGTCTGAATTTACGATTTATATTTCAAATTCAACTATGTTGCAATGCTCACACCTGCCCAGCCCTCCTCATCATTCAAGGTGTGTCATGACGACTCTTCTGCATATTCAGTGTTCTCCACGCAAACAGCGTTCGGCGTCCTTTGAAGTCGCCCGCAGTTTCATTGCGCGTTATCAAGCCAACACCCCGGACACCGAAATCATCACCCTCGACCTCTGGAACATGACGCTGCCGGAGTTCGATGATCTGGCCATGGAGGCCAAGTACGCCGGGCTCAATGGCACGCCGTTGACCTCTGCACAACAAGACGCCTGGAACACGTTGAAAGCGTTGGCCAGTCACCTGCACCGCTCGGATGTGCTGGTGATGTCCGTGCCGCTGTGGAATTTCAGCATCCCCTACAAACTCAAGCACTTCATCGACCTGGTATCGCAGAAAGACATCCTGTTCAGCGTTGACCCGGAACGCGGTCTGGAAGGCATGCTGCACAACAAACTCGCCGTGGTGATGTACGCCCGCGGCCTGGATTTTTCGGCGCAGTCGAGCACCCCGGCGGAGCGCTTCGACTTCCAGAAGCCCTATGTGGAAGCCTGGCTGAACTTTATCGGCGTCACGGATGTGCATTCGGTGATTGTGGAGAAAACCATCCTGGGGGAAGACGTTGACCTGCGCGCGCGTGAGGACGCGACTCAGCAGGCCAGGCGCCTGGCAGACACTTTGTCGCCGACGCTTCAGGCCTCACGGTTGCACATCGATTCATTACAAACCGAAAAGCTTGAATAGCCGCCACTCCCCGCCCGAGTCAGTACTGACGGGTTGCGCAGTTCAAGTGAGGCGTACTTACGCTTGCCTGACGATATCGACCGAGATCTCCACCGCCGCAATCGTGCCTCTATTTTCAAGCCAGTGGGTGGTGTTCCTGTCCTCGGGCCAGCCCACTCCCGGTCCATAGTCCGTGGCGACGCCATTGCGATGGTCCGTGATCGTGCCTTGCAGAATGTAGACGGTGCCTGGTCTGTCGATATGGTTGTGAATCGGCCCGAAGACACCTCCGGGCTCGATGGTCACCTTACGCATCCTGAGTTGGCGCCCTGCCATCCCCTCGATCTCAGGCCCCAGGTCAATCGTTGCGAGTAACTGCACCGTAACGCCTTTCGTTTCAGGTACAGCCTGTTTATTGCTCATCGCGCGCGCTCCTCTGTACGTACAGGGCCTAGCTAGAAGTAGAGACCCCAAAAGGCGTGATCAGGCGGGAGGCGACAAAGGGTCGATTGCATTGCTGCGCGACAGGCTGTCATCGGCCAGGAGCGGACATTTCATGATCGGCAATTCCGGCAGGTAACGGCATCCTCACAATCGCTTGCGGTACTCTCCATTGGCGCTGTTTAGGCCCGCAGCTTTCGTTTTGGAAAGTTTCGGAGGATCGGTACTACTTGGCGTGTTGTGTGGGCTTCTGTTGCTGTGCTTCATCGCCACTTGGCGTCTGCCGATTACGCAAAAAGGCAAACAATGACGATGTTCCCGTAGACGCAGCGTCAATTTGAAAAACGTCGATACCCGGTATTAAGCGAACACTGGGTGCGATGTATTGTGAACGAAGCGCATCAAGCTGGAGATGATGTGAGAAGCATCTGGCCCAACGCCCCTGAGGGTGGCCGAAGCAAAGTTACGCTGTTTCGGCAATCCCAAAAAATACAAACCCGGTACGTGCTCCGCCTGCCCATTGCGCTGAGCCAGGCTCCCATTGGCCCCCGTGTGTAAGCCTGACAAAAAACCAAGGTTCGGACGATATCCGGTCGCGAAAACCAAACTGTCCACTTCGGTGTGCTGCCCATCGGCCCAGATCACACCCGTTGACGTTACCTCCGTGAACATCAGCTTACGCTCAAAAAGTCCCTGCTTCATGGCTCGACGATAGGTGCCATCATCCAGTACGGGGGTACTTTGATCATTCAGCCAACGAGTCTTCTCCATCCCTGTCCACTTGAGCCAAGCATGAAAATCCACACCGAGGATCTTTTGCGGAAAAAATCGAATCGATTCCTTTGTCGCCAATACGACGCTGCTGACTTGAGCCAACTCATGGGCAATTTGTACAGCTGAGTTGGCCGCACCTATGACCACAACTCGTTGATCACTGAAGCCGTCGACATTTCGGTAATCAGCACTGTGTAAACGTTGCCCGCGAAAGCTCTCCAGCCCCTGAATATCAGGGATGAACGGCTGATTGAATCCGCCAGTGCAAACGATCAATGCTTTTGAGCAGAAACACTGACCATCAGATGCCTGAAGCAAAAATAGTCCATCCTCCCTACGCACTTTCTGGACTCGTATGTTCTGCCGAATGGGTAGCTGGAAAGCGTCCGCGTACTGCTCCAAGTAACGTACGACTTCATCGCGTAGCGGATAATGCTTGGCTTCAGCTGGGAAAGGCATCCCAGGTAACGATGAGTAAGCAGCAGGGGAAAAAAGTCTCAGACTGTCGTAGTAATTGCGCCAGTTTCCACCTGGCTGGCTCTCGGCATCCAGGATGAGAAACCTGAGGCTCTGCTGCTGCAGATGCCAACCGCACGCGAGCCCAGCTTGGCCCGCACCAATAACGATGGCATCCATGGGCTCATTAATTACATTCATGTATGCGCACTCATGCATATATTATGATAATAAAAAACTACTCTGACCCACTAGGGCAGCAAAACGGGGCCAGACTCTTCATATGCTGGAGAATAGCTTCGAGCCGTGTCACCACCGCCGCCCCATCCACCTCATAGAACATCTGCCGGCTGACCTTGGTAGCACGGACGATGCCCGCCTCTGATAGCACTTGCAGATGACGAGATACCACAGATCGCTCTTGAGGTACCCCTTCGGCAATCTCGGCGATATCCGCACGCCCCAGTAGCATGACTCGCTTGAGCACAGCTACCCGCGACGGCTCGCAAAGAGCTTTGAAGAAGGCTCCATCGAGAGAGTCGATTGCTGCATCAATTGCCCGGGAACGTATAGAGGTTCGGTTCGTCATGCGGATGACTATATGTGCATATCTATGCACACGTCAATTCGCCGAATAGACGTCAACAACAGATCCCAAGCGACCAATACCGCGTCGTGGACAGGCGACAAGGCTACAGCGGCTAAGTCTGCTAGCCTTGAGGGCTTTGGGAGCTATAGAAGGGCCGATAATGCAGATGTTTAAAATCGAGGCGAACGGATTGAGTCAGCTCCGTGAGGCTCTGAGTCAAGCAGCATTGCCCTTTGATGATGTAAGGGATCCGGGGCGGCAGTTTTTCCGTTTTGAGATAGACGGAAAATGGATCGCGTACGGCGGGCTGGAGGGTTCTAATCAGGACATGCTGCTTCGCTCACTGGTCGTTTGTGATTTACATCGTGGGAAAGGACTGGGCAAAGCTGTGCTGTCTGAACTGGAACGAAATGCTGCCTCCCAGGGTGCGCTTCGGTTGCACTTGTTAACTCAAAGCGCTACGGGATTTTTTACAGCCAATGGGTATGAAGTTTTCGATAGGGGTAATGCGCCGGTCGTTATCAGGCAAACCGTCCAGTTCAAGCATTTGTGTCCTGCATCGGCAACCTATCTACGAAAGTCGTTAGGCAACGCGGTTGTTACGAAGTAGCCCGTAAATTCGCGTTTATGGACGGGATCCGTGTTGTGAGTGTATGTCCGCACTTGGCCGGTTTCTGCCTCTGCTGATCGGCAGCTATGGGTCGAGTTCAGTCAGTCATGACAGGCAAAAATCGGCCAAAAGCCGCCTACCAAAAAGGCGGGCCTTCACTTATCGCCATGCTGTTAAACAACGTCAAACAAGCAACGTCAAAAACCCGGTCATTTAACCAACTCCTTGCGGCTGGAATTTTTTCATGGCGTAAAGGGTGAAGTGCAAAAGGTGTCCTAGACTACAGGCTTAAATGGTCTGCTTTCATGTGTTCTTCACTGCTGCAACTACTGGGTTTTTATATGAATTCAGACAGTTTTCAGTCGCAGCACTGCCTTTATCGGATGCCCTCTATCGACCCAAGAGCGGGATGCCAATATGAATAATAGTTCCGTAGCAGGCTCTCGATTCAGCGTACTTGATGGATGGCGCGGCATAAGCATCCTGCTTGTCCTGGCGTGTCACCTGCTACCACTCAGCCCAAAGGCTTGGCAATTCAATGCCGCCGCAGGCGTTATGGGAATGGCTATATTTTTTACCCTGTCGGGTTTTCTGATTACAAATTTCCTGCTCAATAACAGCAGCGTCGTTGATTTTTTAATCCGCAGAATCTTTCGGGTTGTGCCGCTCGCCTGGTTGTACATGCTCATTGCCTTACCCGTCATGAACAGCACTCCGGATGCCTACATCGCAAACTTTCTGTTCGTCGCCAACTGGCCGCCCATGTGGCTTGGCAGTGTCAACGGCCACCTATGGAGTTTGTGCATGGAGGTCCAGTTTTATTTCGCCATCGCTTTGCTGGTGGTTTTGATGAGAAACAAGTGGATACTGCTGATCCCGGTTCTCTGCATTGCCGTCACGATGTATCGAGTCATGAATGAAGTCCATGTCGCAATCAACACTTATTACCGCATCGACGAAATACTTTCCGGGTGCATACTGGCACTGATATATAACAACAGACTGGGCAATATCCTTGTCAAACTTCCGGCACAAACTTGGATCACCCAAGTATCTTTAGGCCTTCTATTTGTTTTGTCCTGTCATCCCGATGCGGGCTTCATGAACTACTTGCGCCCCTACCTTGCCGCAGCAATGGTGGGGAGCACGTTACTCAATAGCCGGACACTGATTGCCCAACTTCTGAATAATCGCGCTCTATTTTATATCGCCACTATCTCGTATGCGCTCTACGTTGTTCATCCGCTGCTAATACATACCTGGCTGGGTAGCGGAGACACCGTCATAAAATATTTGAAGCGCCCTTTGTTGTTCGCCGCCATTTTTATCACCGCGCATATCTCGACCTTTTATTATGAAAAATGGTGGATTGCTTTTGGTAAGCGATTTGCCAAGAAAGTCGCTAACCAGTCTGTTACCTCGGTCAGTTGAATCCCGAGTCGATTGCCGGTTCAAGCAACGGAACAAACGAAAAAACGGGCGCCTTGTGGGCGCCCGTTTTGGGTGTACTTTCTTGTTAGCCGTTATGGCTAATCATGGGATTTTTTCGATACCGACGTTCCGGCTTTGCTCAACCCTTTGGTGTTGTGATCGCCTGGAGTCGAGGTCGAGATTGCACGGGCCTTGGTCACGCCGCGAGTATCTTTGGATTGAGCGATACCTGAAGTCGTTTGGCCATGGCCCTGATCACCGCGATCATTGCCATAGTGGTTTCCGCTTTCACCATGGTCGCGAACAGCCTTGCCGGCATGATCGCTGCTCAGTCCTTTGCCCTGGCCGTTACTGTTAGCGCCGCCGGAGTGACCTGAACCGCTATGGCCGCCGCCTGTACCGCCGCCGTGGCCACCGCCATTACCACCGCCGTTGCCTCCCCCGTTACCACCGCCATTACCGCCGCCGCCACCACCACCACCACCACCACCACCACCACCACCACCACCACCACCACCACCACCACCGTCTTTCGCAGAGGCGGAGCTCATGATGGACAGGTCAACAGGGAGTAATGGAGCGGCTGCCAGCATCAAGGCGCAGGACATAACAGCAATGAGACTCTTATTCTTCAAAAGCATGATGGCTTCCATAGGGTTGATATCGCAATGGTTATGACGCTTTAAGCCCCAGACAGTTCAAGTCCTGCGACCGACGGATATAAGCGGCGCTAGCGTGCAGCACTTCGGGTTCCCGCGAATGCGCTCGTGCCAAGCCAGCGCCACAAGCTTTGCGCATCCTTCACCGCGCCATCCACACGCAGCTCTTGCGACTGCAGAGCCTCGCGCGGTGTGCGGTCGCCCGTCCACACCTCGGTCAACGCGCGCACGCTGGAGTCGACGACGAGCGTCAGTTCGCGGCCGGGGTCGTCGCGGCACAAGTCTGCCACGCCCTGCTCAACCACGAGCCACCACGCTTGCTCGCCGGGCCTCGCGTCGCGGAACTTGAACTGGATGACCACCGGCCAGGACGGGAACGTCTCGATGCGCACGAACCGGCGCACGTCCCACATGAGCAGGCCCGCGTCGAGTTCGTCATCGCGAAGGCGACTGCCAATCCAGCGCGCGCCCCAATGCCCCAGCGCCATGATGATGGGGCGCAATTCCTCGCCCGCCTCCGTCAGGCTGTATTCCCAGACTTTGCCGGTGGCCGTGCGGCGCACGACGCCGATCTCTTCCAAATGCCGCAGGCGTTGTGCCAACAGGTTGGTGGACATTCGTGGCACGCCGCGGTGCAGTTCATTGAAGCGCTTGCTGCCGCACAACAACTCGCGCACGACCAAAGGTGTCCAGCGCTCGCACAGTGCTTCAGCGCCGCGTGCGACCGTACAGAACTGACCGTAGCTATCGTCCATGCCTGCGCTCCGCAATTAAAAACGCTTCAGATTCTGAACTAGCGCTGCCACTTCGCCACGCGCACGCTGAAACCTCGAAAGCCAAATACCAAAGGAGCACGCCATGACCAAGGTAGCCATCATTCAGCGCCCGCCCGTGCTGCTAGATCGCAGCGCGACCATCGCCCGGGCCGTGCAATCGGTCGCCGAGGCGGCGGCAGCGGGTGCCTCGCTGATCGTTTTGCCCGAATCGTACATTCCCGGTTACCCGTCCTGGATCTGGCGACTGGCGGCGGGAAAAGACGGGGCTGTCATGGGCCAGCTGCACACACGGCTGCTGGCCAACGCCGTCGATATCAGCAACGGCGACCTGAGCGAATTGTGCGAGGCCGCCAGAGTTCATGCCGTGACGATCGTGTGCGGCATCAATGAATGCGACCGGCGCAATGGCGGCGGCACGCTCTACAACAGCGTAGTCGTTATCGGCACCAACGGCGAAGTACTCAACCGCCACCGCAAGCTGATGCCTACCAACCCCGAGCGCATGGTGCATGGTTTCGGTGATGCCTCGGGTTTGCGTACGGTCGACACTCCAGTCGGCCGCGTGGGTGCGCTCATCTGCTGGGAAAACTACATGCCACTGGCACGCTATTCTCTGTATGCACAAGGGGTGGAAATCTACGTCGCTCCCACGTACGACACAGGCGAGGGTTGGATCAGCACGATGCGTCATATCGCGCTCGAAGGCCGCTGTTGGGTGCTCGGCAGCGGCAGCGTGCTGCGTGGCAGTGACATCCCCGACGACTTCCCGGCTCGTGCGCAACTGTTTCCCGATTTGGAGGAATGGATCAACGACGGCGACTCGGTGGTGGTCAGTCCTCAAGGCCGGGTCGTGGCCGGTCCATTACACAAAGAGGCGGGCATTCTGTATGCGGACATCGACGTCTCACTCGTGGCACCCGCGCGGCGGGCACTCGACGTCACCGGGCATTACGCGCGTCCTGACATTTTCGAACTGCAGGTGCGGCGCACGCCGACGACAGCGGTGCGCTACATCGATGAGTGAAAGCAGGCGGTATCGCCTGACCATTGATCAAGGAGTCATGCCATGAGCATTGAACGGTCTTACCAGGGCAGTTGTTTTTGCGGCGCAGTCGAGTTCACCGTTAGTGGCGAACCGGTTGGGATGGGTTATTGCCATTGCGAGTCGTGTCGGCATTGGTCAGCGGGGCCGGTCAATGCCTTCACGCTATGGAAACCCGAGGCGGTGCAAGTGACTCGGGGTGCTGACAACATCGGCACCTACAACAAGACCCCGCGCAGCTATCGCAAGTGGTGCAAGACCTGCGGCGGGCACCTCTTCACTGACCACCCGGAGATGGGGCTGATCGATGTGTATGCCGCGGTCATCCCGGATCTGGCGTATTCGCCGGGGGTTCACGTCC
Source organism: Pseudomonas sp. ES4 (assembly GCF_050586665.1). Classification (NCBI taxonomy): domain Bacteria; kingdom Pseudomonadati; phylum Pseudomonadota; class Gammaproteobacteria; order Pseudomonadales; family Pseudomonadaceae; genus Pseudomonas; species Pseudomonas sp. ES4. The sequence goes on from NZ_JBOBDO010000006.1 coordinate 81,081, forward strand.
ACTATCAGGAGACCGTGCTGCGCATCAAGGATGGACTGCCCAAGCTGAAGGACGTCCCCAACGAACTTGGGGGCTCGGGCATCAGCGTGGACGAATAGCCCCGGTTGCCACCTCTCAGGCAGCAACTCGGCAATTTCATGGGCATAGGGATCATGCCCATTAATCAAAAGCACCGTTGAGCACTTCATAGATGAGCCCGGTCGCCAGCGCGACCAATATCAAGTCGGTGCCGACTTGCTGCCATTCATACCCATCATAGTGAGGCAGCCTGCCAAGCAACCGACCGTCCAGTTTTTTGGCAATCCCTGGGGGAAGCGGCTTGCCTCGCGCGAGGTTCTTTTGAATGCCAGGTGGCAATGCAGGTCCGGGGCTCCAGTAGTCCCGATATCCGCCTATTACGCCAAGAATACTGCCGTGATTAATGCTTGGGCCATTATCCCAATCGCCGCCCCCGGAGTTTTTGCCTTTGCCGCCCTGACCTCCCTGGTTGCCATGATCCTGGCTGTTTTGCGGGTTTCCCTTGCCGTTTCCCTGGCCTTTTCCATTACCAGGATCAGCCAATGCAGTCACTGAACCGGAAACCAGCGCAAGGCAGGTAATAGCTGCAATCAATGAGCGAGATTTGAGCATGGTCGTTCCTTCAGGGTGGCGGGACATCTCTGTAATTTAGACGCTATCGGTGATGTGAGCTTCTATTTCCTCACATCGACATCCAAGCCACAGGAAATCAGGACAATCATCGAGGCCTTGCATGACAGCCGTGAAGGCGTGTAGCAAGCAACGATTGCCGCCCATCTACAGCAACGGCTGTACTTGACCGGGCTGTGCGTACGGGGGATAACTAGCGGGGAACATGTAACGAATTAAGTCCCGGAGGTTTACCCTCAGAACAGATCCTAATACGATGAAGCCCGGATATTTCTACAACAACATGCAACATCATTGGGCCCTGAACGATGAACACCACGAGCTTTCTGGCCGATAACTCTAAAACTTTCAGCATAGTTATAGTCAATTACAAAACACCAGAAATAACCAAGATATGCCTGGAACTATTGCACCAGCATGTGGGCAGCCACAATATCCCGATATGGGTAGTTGATAACTACTCTGCCGACGAAAGCACTGAGTACTTACGAACCCTTGACTGGATAAACTTAATCGAGCGTTCCAGTCCCGAACCAGAACCTGGGCACATCGCGCACGGCAAAGCGCTCGACCTGGTTTTACAGCGAGTTGAAACTGATTATTTATTTCTTCTGCACACTGACACTTTTATTTTCGATAAAAATGTTTTTTCGATGATGCTGAACAAATGTCTAAAAAACCCGAAAACTGTAGCCGTCGGTTGTGTCGAGCAAATAAATCGTGGCACGACCAGGACACTTTGGCGCTTTAGCTCACGATTATTCCAACACCATTTCAGACGTTTGAAAATCTCCATGGGATTACGTTCCAGAGACCCCAGACCGTACAAAGAAGTCTACCTGAAGAGTTTTTGCACACTGTGGAACTGCAAGCTCATCAAACAGCACAACATGCATTTTTTGATGGATGATCGGGTGCCGGGCTATACCCTCCAGGACCGCATGACCGAGCTTGGCTATGTCGTTGAAATGTTATCACCGCGTAAAATCTTCAGTTATCTGGACCACATGCAGTCTGGCACTGTCGCAGCGGCTGGCGGCTATGGAAAGACCCATAGACGAACCAAAATGTACAACGATATCCTTGCACGCGTGAAAAAAGAGGCCAGCAAAAGTTAAGCCGCGAAGAGGCACAACGAGCAGTGCACCGGACGCTGCCTAAAGTCACCCACAGGTCTTTAAATCAAGTATTGGAGCGGTAATGGCACCCATCCCTCAAGCACTACCCATGACCCTCTCCCCGGAGCTTGATTTCGATCAGAACGCCGCCAGTGCCTTGGGTTCTTCGTTGGCCAGTCACTATATTCAGGCTGCGCCATTCCCGCACATCGTCATCGATAATTTCCTGGATGAAGAGCTGATTGCGCGTATCTGCTCGCACTTCCCGGTTGAGCCAACCAACAACGAAATGCTTTATGAGCGCGGCTATAAAGGTCAACGAAAACGTCAAATCAGCCCCAACGAATGCGCCCCCTTTTTGAAGACGGTTTTCAACGCCTTCAACTCGGCCCCCATGTTGCAGTTTCTCGAAAAGCTCACAGGCATCGAAGGCTTGATACCCGACCCTTACTTTACGGGTGGCGGCCTGCATGAAACGAAAAGCGGCGGCTTCCTGGGGGTACACTCGGACTTCAGGCTTAACAAAAAGCTTAAAGTTGAGCGAAGACTGAACATCATCATTTATCTAAATGAAGACTGGCGAGAGGAATACGGCGGCAACCTGGAACTTTGGGATGTCGACATGAAGACCTGCCTTAAAAAAGTCCTGCCCATTTACAACCGGTGTGTCATTTTCAATACAGACAAAGACAGCAACCATGGGCACCCAGAGCCTTTAACCACTCCAGAGCACATCACGCGCCGGTCCATCGCGCTGTATTACTACACCGCAGGCACCCTGGTGATCGATCCCGCACAAAGAAATAAAACCCACTACAAGCCAAGGCCCAAAGATCGTTTAAGCCTGAAATACTACCTGGGCAAACTGATCAAGAAGAAAAACTAGGCTGCGAAAGCAGCTGGCGCCAGCCAGAAACGGTCAATTCCGCTCCATTTCGTATACCCTCACACGGCGCCACGCAGCAATTGGCTTGCACTTGGCGTATCGACATTTTTGCTTTAATGCACCGGAGAATCTTTCATGCTCAACCGTACCCTGGCATTGGCTGTCGGCGTGACGCTGTCTTTTTGCACCCTGTTGGCGCAGGCCGCCGACACCCTGAAAGTCAGTGCGATTCCCGATGAGGCCCCGACCGAACTGCTGCGCAAGTTCAAGCCATTGGGCGCCTACCTGGAACAGCAATTGGGCATGAAGGTCGAGTTCGTTCCCGTGAGCGACTATCCGGCCGTGGTCGAGGCGCTGGCGACCGACCGAATCGATATGGCCTGGCTGGGCGGCTTCACGTTCGTGCAGGCGCGCCTGAAAACCGGCAATGCCATTCCGCTGGTGCAGCGTGAACAGGACGCCCAGTTCACCAGCAAATTCATCACCGCCGACCCGGCCGTCAAGTCCCTCGCCGATCTCAAGGGCAAGACCTTCGCCTTCGGTTCGGTGTCATCCACGTCGGGCAGTCTCATGCCGCGCTATTTCATGCTGAAGGACGGCATCAAGCCGGAAACCTACTTCAGCCGCGTGGGCTATTCCGGCGCCCATGACGCTACCGTCGCCTGGGTCCAGGCCGGCAAGGTGGACGCCGGGGTTCTAAACGCCAGCGTGTGGGAAAAACTGGTCGCCGCCGGCAAGGTCGACACCACCAAGGTCAAGGTGTTTGCGACCACGCCAGCCTACTTCGACTACAACTGGACGGTGCGCGGGACCCTTGACCCGGCACTGGCGGCCAAGATTAAGGCAGCGTTCCTGGCCCTCGATCCGGCGACCCCTAAGGACAAGGAGATTCTGGATCTGCAGGCTGCCAGCCGCTTCATCGAAACCAAACCCGAGAACTACAAGGGCATCGAGGAAGCCGCACGCGCTGCCGACCTGCTCAAATGACGTTGCATCTGACCCAGGTCAACCTTACCCACGCCAACGGCGTCAAGGCGTTGCGTGGCGTGGACTTGCACATCGGTGCCAGCGAACAGGTCGCCATTATCGGTCCGTCCGGCGCGGGCAAGTCGAGCCTGCTCAACCTGCTGGCCACCGCCCTGCGACCGGATAACGGTGAGCTGCAAGTGCTCGGCGAGCGCGCCTGGCAGCTGTCTGCCGGTCAGCGTCAGCGTCTGCGTGCGCGCATCGGCCTGATCCATCAAGCGCCCCCGCTGCCCCCGCGCCAGCGCGTGGTCACTGCGGTTCTGGCTGGAAAACTGGGTCAGTGGAGCCTGGGCAAAAGTCTGCTGAACCTGTTGCGTCCAGTGGATATTCCGGGCGCACGTGCGGCGTTGGACAGGCTGGACCTCAGCGACAAGTTGTTCGCCCATTGTCAGCAACTGTCCGGCGGACAGCTCCAGCGCGTGGGCATTGCCCGGGTGTTGTATCAAGCACCTGAGGTGTTGCTGGCCGATGAGCCGGTATCGGCCATGGACCCCGTGTTGGCCCAGCACACGCTTTCAGTGCTCTGTCGCCATGCCCGGCAACACAACGTCACCCTGGTCGCCAGCCTGCATGCAGTGGAGCTGGCCCTGGCGCACTTTTCGCGGATCATCGGCTTGCGTGATGGACAGATACTGTTCGACCTTGCAGCCAGCGAAGTCGACCGCGAGTTGCTCGACAAGCTTTACGCCAACGAACAACTGCAATCTCCACCGATTACTCCGGCGCCCTTGAGTGTGCAGATTCCCCGATGCTGACCCGTGATACCCGAGATCCGGCCACCCGGCCCCGCCTGCTGCTCACCTTGCTGGCCCTTGTTTTGCTGTGGCCGGGCATCCACTTCAGCGAGCTGGACCTCAGTGTGCTGGTGGCGAGCGACAGTCAGAGCGAGATGGGCCGGTTTGTCTCAGCCTTCTGGCCACCGGCCCATGGCGAGGAATTCATTGAACTGTTAGTGCAAGCTACCTTGCAGACCCTGGCCATCGCCACCGCCGGCATGGCCCTGGCGTTGCTGTTGGCCGTCCCCGCCAGCCTGCTGGCCAGTCGGGCGTTGTCGCTGTCTGCTGCCTCCCGAGCCGGCCACCCGAGTTATTGGGGCCAACTGCTGCGATGGCCGGTCCGCGGTTTACTGATCTTCCTGCGCAGCGTGCCGGAGATCGTCTGGGCGCTTTTGTTCGTGCGCGCCGTCGGCCTCGGCCCGACGGCCGGGGTGCTGGCCATTGCCATTACCTACAGCGGCATGTTGGGCAAGGTCTACGCGGAAATTTTCGAGTCGGTCGACCAGCGTCCGGCCCACGCGCTATTGCAGGCTGGCAGCGGTCGGCTCGCGGCCTTTTTCTACGGGATCCTGCCCAATGTCGCAGCCGAGCTGCTGTCGTACACCGTGTATCGCTGGGAGTGCGCCATCCGCGCCTCGGTGGTGATGGGCTTCGTCGGTGCCGGCGGTCTGGGCCAGCAAATGGATTTGTCATTACGCATGTTCGCCGGCGGTGAAGTGGCCAGTTTGTTACTGACGTTTCTCGTGCTGGTACTGCTCGCCGATCAACTCAGCCGTCTGCTGCGCTGGAGGCTGGCATGAATCGCCTGATCAACCTGGTGCTGCTCCTGTGTATCGGCGCAGCGGTGGTCGCCTCGTTCATCTACTTGGGCATCGACCTCGGCGAGCTCGGTGGCAGCGGTAATCTGAAGCAGATGGGCGCTTATGCGCAGCGCTTTCTCAGCCCGGACCTGAGCGCGAGCCATCTGCAAGCCATCGGCCACGGCGCCCTGGAAACCATCGCCATGTCCGCCCTGGGCACCCTGCTCGCGGCGGTATTTGGCCTGCTGTTGGCATTGCCTGCGGCCGGGCGCTTTGGCTGGCCTTTGCAGAGCGCATCGCGTCTGGTGCTCAACGCCTTGCGCGCGGTTCCGGAACTGGTGTGGGCTGCGCTGATGGTCCTGGCCGCAGGGCTCGGCCCCAATGCCGGCACCCTAGCCCTGGCCCTGCATACCACCGGCGTACTCGGCCGGCTGTTCGCCGAAGCACTGGAAAACACCCCACCCGAACCGGCCGAAGCCATCCGCTTGCAGGGCGGCAATGCCCTATCGGCGTTCTGCTACGGGTCATTGCCCAACCTGTTGCCCCAGCTACTGGCCTACACCCTGTACCGCTGGGAAAACAATATCCGCATGGCCAGCGTGCTCGGCTTCGTCGGCGCCGGTGGTTTGGGGCAAATGCTCTATGTCAGCCTCAGCCTGTTCCAGGAAGCTCAAGCCAGCACGGTGATTGTGGCGATGCTGTTGCTGGTATTGGCCGTCGACACATTGAGCAGCTGGAGCCGGCAACGCTGGGTGAAGGCCTGACGGCTAAGCAGAACTGGATGGCAACGTTGTTCCAAACTAAGCCAACCATTCGCGGCCCGAACTGGGCCATGCTGACCATCGTGACAGCGAGAACAATGCGCTGGCACGAAGCTTCAGTGGTGAAGCCTCACGCCAAGGTTCGCGCAGCGCGTGCTTTCGCGTATTTCGAAAGTCCGATCTTGATGCCAACCAGGATGGGCGCGGCGACTACAAAAAGCAGGGCAACAGCGATAAATGCTGTGTCGAAGGCAATCACAGTGGCCTGACCTGACACGACCCGGCCCAGGAGGCTCACCGCTGCACGGCCGGCGGCCGCTGCATCCATCCCTTTCCCCGTCAGCATGGCTGTCGTGGTCGTCAGCCTTTCGATGAGCGCGGCCCCTCCCGGGGTAACGTTGGCGCCGAGGACCACGGCATTGGCGAACACGTTATGATCGATCAGTGTCTGGAGTCCTGCGACGCCCATCAGACCACCCAACTGGCGCCCCGTATTGAACAGGCCTATTCCGCAGGCGAGGTTTCGGCGGTTGAGGTCGCTGAATGCGATTAGCGTGATCGATAGAAACAGGAAGCCAAGGCCCAGACCGCGCAGCAGGATGGCGGCCATCATGTCGGCCGTGCCGCTTTCGCTGGTCGAACCGGACAGCATCCACATCGCGACCATGATCATCAGGATTCCAAAGGGCACCGTGGCGACCGGCGGAACGCGGCGAACCTGCATGAGATAAGCCGATATGAGCAGTCCACCGATAAAAAACCCGCCACTGGGCAACAGCAGCAGGCCGGCATCGGTAGGCCTGAATGCGAGGACCGACAGGGCGAATGCCGGGATCAAAAACGCGCTGCCGAACAAGGCGGCGCCGGCGACAAAACTGACGATAAAGGCGAAGGAAAAATCGCTCGATTTGAATAGGGTGAAGTCGAACAGACCTTGGCCTTTGGCCAACACTTGTTGGCCGAGAAATGCCAGCAGCGCGGCTGTGCCGATAACGCTCAGCCAGAGAATGCGTGGCTCTTCGAACCAATCCCATCGGCTGCCCTGGCTGAGAACGTACGTGAAGCAGAACAGCGTGGCAGCGATCAGCGCGAAGCCGACCCAATCAAACGGACGGTGCCGGACCTTGGCTGGCATCGGGCCGTCTGCGATCAGCAGAAATCCGCTCGCCGCCAGGGCCAGCGGAACAACACTGAAGAAAATCCATGTCCAGGACTGGCTATCGATCAACCACCCTTGAAGGGCCGGGGCGAGCGTCGCTGACGCAACAACGGCCCCCATGGCAAACAGGGCTTGAAGGATGGGTTGATGGGATCGCGCAAAGGCGCGAAATATGATTGCCTGCCCCCCGACCAGCAGGGTGCCGCCAGCGAAGCCCTGAACAACCCGAAGCGCGACCAGCAGGTCCAGTCGAGCCGTGATAGCGGCAATGCCACATGCCAAGCCCATGACCAGGGTTGCGCCGATGATCACCTGTCGTGGATTAAATCGCGTCAGCAGCCAAGGCGCGGTCATGAACCCAATCAGCTTGAGCGCAGTGTAGCCAATATCCAGCCAGGCGAACTCATCAGGCGTTGCATAGGTGTCGCCGATAATGTCGCCGCGTCCGAGCGACAGAATGGTGCTGGCGATCGCCTCCGTCAGCGTGGCAAGCACGATGCCCATCATGAGCAAGACACCGGCCGTAACGCTGGTGTTGCTCCGCGTCGCGCAGGAATCCGCGCTCATGATCCCTCCCCGTGCGCAACCTCGACACGGGCGGACAGGCCCGGCACGATGCGGCCCGGCAACGGGTTGTGGACAAGCCGGATCTTCACCGGAACGCGCTGCACGACACGCACAAAGTTGCCGGTCGCGTTGTCGGTGGGGAGCAGGCTGAACGCCGACCCGCTACCCGGCGCGAAGCTGTCGACCACGCCTTCAAGTGCCCCGCTGGGGTAGCCGTCAACCGTGATACGCACGCGCTGACCGGGGCGGATTTGTTCGAGCTGGGTTTCCTTGAAATTCGCCACAACCCATACGTCGTTGACCGGCACGATATCGAGCAAGGCAACGCCCGTCGTAACGAAGCGGCCGATGCGAACCTGACGGTTACCGACCACGCCATCAACCGGTGCGCGTACCACGGTGCTGTCGAGATCAATCTGGGCGAGATCGCGTGCGGCTTGCGCCTGCGTCACCGCAGCGACGGCAGATTCGCGCTCCGCCACGAGGACGGCGATGCGTTGCTGTTGCGCCTCGACCGTTGCGGAAGCGCCGGAGACCGTCGCCTCGGCTCTCAATCGTGCCGCGTCGCTTTCATCGACGAGGGCTTGGCTGACTGCGTTGCTGAGGATCAGTTTGCGGCTGCGATCATGGGTTTTGTTCGCCAGATTCATCTCGGCCACGCCCGAGCGTCTCTGGGCTTCGGCCTGTCGAATCAGGGCACGCTGAAGCTGGGTTTCTGCATCGACATGGGTCAGGCGAGCCTGGGCAGCGCTGACATTGGCCACGGCTTGCGCCAGCCGTGCGCGATAGTCCCGATCATCGATACGGAACAGGACGTCACCGGCCCGGACGGTTTGGTTGTCCTCGACCTCAACCGCAGTGACATAGCCGGCAACCTTGGCGGCGAGCGAGGTCACGTCGCCGCGCACATAAGCGTTATCGGTGGAGGTCGCACCGCTCGAAAGCGCCATGGCCCATCCGCCAGCCAGGACCACCACGGCACTGATGCACAGCAGGATGCCGATCTTCTTTTTCTTGCTTTGCCGTGCCACCCCATCAGGGATCTCGGCGCTTGCGCCGGTGGCAATGGCGGCCTTGTCCTGAAGCGCGTTCATGTTGTCTTTTCCTGTTCAATGCCTGGGACTGCAGCAGCCACGGGCGGCTGTGACCTGCCGCCCGGCTGTCGAGCATTTATGAGCGCGTGATTGGCTCACTTTTTAATAGGCGTAACCAGCGGCGTTTTATCGGTGTCGAGGACAAACACGGCCAACAGGCGTGCGGGTTCGGTGTCGCTGGCGTTGGCGCTGACTTCGTGCACGGAGCCCGGCTCCTCTACGAAGTTTTCGCCGACCTTGTAGATCTTTTCCGGCTCGCCTTTGATTTTGATGCGAAATGAGCCTTCCAGGACCGTTGCATAAATGAAGGCCGTTTTCGGGTGGGTGTGGGACGGCGACGCGGCGCCCGGCCCATACTCGACGACGACGCCCTTCATGCTCTTGCCAGGGATGTTGGGAATGGGACGGTCAAACACGACCGTCACCTTGCCGGCGGGCGGTTCAGCGGCCGACACTGCGCTGATCGAGAGAGCTGCAAACGTAGCGGCCAAGAGGTATCGGGTAAACATGACAATTCTCCTTGTGGTGTGAGTTGTGACGTCGCGGCCCGTTACCCGGCCGTCGACTGAGCGAGCCAGTCTTCGAAGCGGATTGTGCCCAGGCGCGCGTTCTTGCCGGCGGTCAGCGATTGATCATCGAGCACAGCGCCGTAGTAGCGCGCATGCACGTCCGGTACGACCTTGCGGGTGTCTTGAGTGGCCCGCAGAAAGCGCCTGACCAGTTCGTCGAGCGGCATGGCCTCGGGCCCGGCGACTTCGACCGTGCCATTGATTGGCGCTGCCAGCGCGACATCGGTTAACGCCGCCACCACGTCGTCGGACGCCATCGGCTGGATTAGCGCCGGCGACAGGCAAATCTCCTCGCCGACAGTCGCCGACTGCGCGATACCGCCGACAAACTCGAAGAACTGCGTGGCACGCAGGAGGGTGTAAGGAATGCCGGACGCCTTGATCAGGTTTTCCTGCGCGACCTTGGCCCGGAAATAGCCGTTCTCGGGAAGCCGTTCGCTACCGACGATCGACAGGGCAACGTGATGACGAACACCGGCGGCAACTTCCGCAGCCAGCAAGTTACGGCTCGACGTTTCGAAGAAATCGAGGACCGCCTGGTCTTCCCACGACGGCGCGTTCGCCACGTCGACGACAACCTCAGCGCCATCCATTGCTTGGGCCAGGCCTTCGCGAGTGATGCTGTTCACGCCCGTACTGGGCGCGGCGGCGAGCACGTCATGACCGCGCTCGCGCAGGTTCTGCACAAGTTTCGATCCAATGAGGCCGGTGCCTCCGATGACGACGATCTTCATGGGTTCTCTTCCTTCGCTTCTCGACGGCAACCATTGCTGTCGACGTAGAAAGAGAGTGCGCGCGCGCGTGCGGGAAGTCCTTGTGCCGGCCTTGAGTTTGCCTTCAGGCAAGCTTGGTTTTTTGTCCAATGGACGGGCATCGCCTGCGGACGGTGCAGCGGATCAAACGCTGCCGTATTATCGACACCTCGTACTTATCGCTAGCTCTGACACGGAGTCGAGGGCGCTCGACCAGGGGATACACGCCTTGCCATTCGTGTTTGAAGACTACGTGCTCGATCAGGAGCGCCGGGAACTGACCTTGCGCGGTCACGTCGTGGCCGTCGGTCCACAGGCCTTCGATCTATTGCTGCAGCTCGTCAACAACCGCGATCGCGTCGTCAGCAAGGACGACCTGCTCAAGGCGGTGTGGAACGGCCGGATCGTCTCGGAATCGACGATCACCAGCCACATCAATGCGGTGCGCAAGGCCATCGGCGATAGCGGCGAGGAACAGCGATTGGTGCGCACGGTCGCCCGCAAAGGCTACCGCTTCGTCGGCGAGATCACGGTCGACGAGATCGACGGAGCACGACAGCCTGACGGGCCTGGCGCTGGCGAAATCGCGTCCGTGGAGCCGAAGCAAGCACCGCCCTCCTCGCTCGTCCTCCCGGACAAACCCTCCATTACCGTCCTGCCCTTCCACAACCTGAGCGGCGACCCGGAGCAGGAGTATTTCGCCGACGGCATGGTCGAGGACATCATCGCCGCCCTGTCGCGTATCCGCTGGCTGTTCGTCATCGCCCGCAATTCGAGCTTCACCTACAAGGGCCGCGCGGTGGACGTCAAAGGCGTCGGCCAGGAACTCGGCGTGCGCTACGTGCTGGAAGGCAGCGTGCGCAAATCCGGAAACAAGGTACGCATCACCGGGCAGCTTATCGACGCGACAAACGGGACGCATATCTGGGCGGAGCGCTTCGAAGGCCTGCTCGACGACATCTTCGAGCTGCAGGATCAAATCGCCGAAAGCGTCGTCGGCGCCATCTCGCCGCAGCTGGAACGGGCGGAAATCGAACGCGCCAAGCGTAAACCGACGGATAGCCTGGACGCCTACGATTATTACCTGCGCGGCATGGCAAAACTGCACAGCGGCACCCGGGAAGCCGTCGAGGTAGCGCTGCCGATGTTCTACAAGGCCATCGAGCTCGACCCGGAATTTGCGTCGGCCTATGGCATGGCAGCCTGGTGCCATTTCTGGCGCAAGTTGAATGGCTGGATGAGCGATCGGACTAGAGAGATCGCCGAAGGCATACGGCTTGCGCGCCTGGCGGTGACACTCGGCCGGGATGATGCAGTGGCGCTGACGCGAGGCGGACATGCGCTTGCCCATCTCGCTGGCGATGTCGATGGCGGCATTGCCCTGCTCGACAGGGCACGCCTGCTCAATCCCAACCTCGCCCCCGCCTGGTACCTGGGCGGTATCCTGCGCGCACTGCGCGGTGAAACAGACGAAGCGATTGAGAATTTGACCCACGCCGTTCGCTTGAGTCCGCTGGATCCGGAAATGTTCCGGATGCAGGTGGGAATGGCCCTCGCTAATTTCTTCGCAGGGCACTTCGATGCCGCCTCGGCCTGGGCGGAGAAAGCGCTGGGGAACCTGCCCACCCTCCTGCCCTCCGTTGCCCTGATGGCGGCCAGTCATGCGCTCAGCGGGCGAATGGACAAAGCGAAGCAGGCGATACAGCGCCTGCACGAGCTGGAACCCTCGTTGCGCGTCTCCAACCTGAAGGACTGGCTGCCCATCCAACGGCCCGAGGACCTATCGCGCTTCGCGGACGGACTGCGACTGGCCGGTTTGCCCGAGTGACCGCGGCCGATTGCAGCGTTAAAATCCGACACGTTTGATTCACATTTTTAAGGATGACCTCGGTATGTCCAGGCTCGACATCTCCCTGCAAGACACCGCCGCACCGGAAGGCGTTTGTTACGGCTGCGGCAGCAGTAATCCGCACGGGCTTCACATCAAGAGCGTCTGGCATGAGGACGGCGTGCATGTCATCGCCGAGCACTTGCCTGATGCCAAGTATTGCGGCTGGCCGGACCTGGTTTACGGCGGGCTGATAGCGATGCTGGTTGACTGCCATTCAAACTGGACCGCGATGGCTTACCACTACCGCACGGAACACCGCGAAGTCGGGAGCCTCCCCCGCATCAATTGCGTCACTGGCAACCTTGGCATCAAGTTCATCAAACCGACACCGATGGGTGTACCGCTGACCCTGCGTGCGAAAGTCGAAGGTGAAGTCGGCCGCAAAACTCGCGTCATCTGTGAGGTCTACGCCGGGGATGTGCTGACGGCTGTTGGTGACTCCGTTTTTGTTCGTGTGGATACCGAGCAATTGGCAGCGGTTGCTCATAGTCGGTAGGTTGCCTTCACCCAAGCGCTGTGGATCGGACGATTAGTTACGCAGATGGCATAATCGCAAACTGTTTATAACAGGTGCGGATCAATGACCACTGAGCGTTATGACCAACTCGCGATCTTCTCGGCGGTGGCGCAGGAGCGCAGTTTCACCCGCGCCGCTGCCAAACTCGGTATGTCACAACCGGCCTTGAGCCGGGCGATGCGTCAGCTGGAAGATCGCCTGGGCGTCAGGCTACTTTCTCGCACTACTCGCAGCGTATCTGCGACGCAAGCAGGTGAGCATTTACTCAGGGTGATTGCCCCGAGATTCGAAGAGATCGATAACGAACTGGCATTGCTCAGTGAGTTTCGGGACAAGCCGGCAGGTAAATTGCGCATCACCGCTGGCGAGCATTGCGCAATCACGATCCTGCAATCCGCTCTCTCCAGGTTGTTGCCTGACAATCCCGATCTCAATATCGAAATCATCGTCGACTACGGCTTTACCGATATCGTGGCGGAAGGTTTCGACGCCGGTGTACGACTGGGCCAACAGGTGGCCAAGGACATGATTGCGATGCGCATCGGCCCGGACATGCGCATGGCGGTGGTTGGATCCCCGGCGTATTTCCTCCGATACCCGAAGCCGGTTATCCCGGGTGATCTCATGGCGCACAACTGCATCACCCTGCGCATGCCGACGCATGGCGGTCTCTTCCTCTGGGAATTCGAGAAGGACGGACAAGAACTGAAAGTCCGGGTCGAAGGCCAACTGGTGTTCAACAACATCGCCATGCGCCTGGAGGCCGCCCTCCAAGGGTTGGGGTTGGCCTATATGCCGGAGGATCTGGTGAAGGAACAGGTGGCGCAAGGTCGGTTGATTCGCGTACTCGAAGATTGGTGCGAACCGTTCTCTGGCTACCACCTCTACTATCCGAGCCGGCGCCAGAGTTCACCGGCCTTCACCTTGCTGCGCGAAGCGTTGCGCTACGTGGGTTGATTGGCCTGCACACTGTCCAACGCTTCGCCGGCACGCTTGGCCGCAGCGGCATCGCCTTGGTCGGCCAGCAGCTGAATCAGTTGACGCAACTGCGAAGCGCTCAAGCCGACCCGCAGGCTGGCAGCCATGTGCGAGCGCAGTTGTGATTCCACACCGGGTGTAGCTGCCAGCGCTGCAACCGTCGCCAGTTCACGGCTTTGCCAGTCCAGGTTGTCACGCTCGAAGATGTCGCCGAACAGATGCGCCTGCAAGTACTGATTGATGACCGGGACGAAGTCAAACAATGGGCCCTGGACGGGTGCACCGGCAATGCGCGTCTGATTGGCCTTACCGACCGCCAGCAGCTCGTCCCCGGTGGGAATGACGCGACCGGGCTCGCGCCCCGGATCATCCTGCACGCCGCGTTGCTTGCGCGCCTCCACCACTTTCATCAGTTCGCCAAGCGCGTTGAGACTGCGTGGAAAACCGCTATAGGCGTAAAGCTGAACCAGAATCTCCTTCGCCTCGCTGACGCTCAGGCCTGCATCCAGTCCCTGATTCAAGGCTGTATTGAGCCCGGACATGTTGCTCGTGGCCATGGCGGCTGCAATCAACGGAATCGCCTGCTGTTTGGCGGACAAACTCTGCGCAGCAGAAGACTCGACGTCCACCGCTGTCGGCTGTTCCATGCTTTGCGCGCGGTAGTAAACATCGGTGACTTTTTCCAGCCACTGCACGCTCTTGCCGTCCACCGCTCCGGTTACAGCCAGGTGCGTCATAGCGCTGGAGGGCGCCGCACCGTGCCAATGCTTGACGCCCGGTGGGCAGATGATGACGTCCCCCGAACGGATTTCCTGCACTGGTTTGCCCCACTCCTGGGTCAATCCGATGCCGGCAACGACGATCAAGCGCTGACCCGCCGGGTGGGTGTGCCACGCCGAACGCGCACCCGGCTCAAAAGTAACGTAAGCGCCTGAGGCATTGACTTCACTGGATGCGGGAAATAGAGGGTCGACGCGCACCCGTCCCGAGAAATAATCCGCCGACCCAACGGACGACGCCTGTGTGCCTGAACGGCGGATCTGCTGAGTGGTCAGTGACTCACTGATAGTGTCAGCCTGGCCGGCGCCACTGGCGAAGGGCGTCGCGGCGCACATCGCAATGCCTAAAAGGGTTTTGTTCATGATGATTGCCCCTCGATTCACAGCGTTCTGGCGTAAAACGCGGTCAGCTGATCCATGGCGATGTCCACATAAGCAGGCACCCAATAAGTGTCGATATGGGTCGCCCCTTCAATCTTGAACAAGTGCTTGTCGTTCGTACCAGTAGCCTTGGCAAAGGCTTGTTCCGACATATAAAGGCTGTCGGCCTTGCTGCCCGCGATCATCAGCAACGGCTTGTCGATCAGTTCGATCTGGTCGGTGGCGTCGAAGCTCATCAGATCCAACAGGCTGCTCAAGGTGTATCTGAACGTCGAGTTCGGATGGGCGTGGGTCTTGCCGTAATACTCAAAACCTTGCCGATACAGATCAAACGGCAGTTTGGCGATCTGCTCATCGCTCAGTTTGGCATCGCCGGTATAACGTATTTCACCCCCTGCCGCTTCCTGTGCCCGGGCGGCCGAGGCCTGTTGCAAGCGGTCCTGGATCGTGGCCACTTGCGAATCCTGATAGCCATTGCGCCGAACCAATCCTGAGTTGAACATGCTCAACGTCGCAATCGACTGGAAGCGCTTGTCGGTTTGCGCCGCCGCCAATGAATAGCCGCCACCACCGCAAATACCGAGCAGGCCCAGACGTGCGCTGTCGACCCCGGGATAACGGGCGATGAAGTCTGCCATGCCATGGATGTCCTCGATCCGATGCGCCGGCTTGTCGACGTTGCGCGGTTCACCGCCACTGGCGCCTTGATACGCCGCATCCGCCGTGATCGTGATGTAGCCCTGATTGGCCAATCGCTGGGCATACAGACCCGCGACCTGCTCCTTCACCCCGCCATTGGGGTGCGCTACGACGATGACCGGGTATTTTTTCGCCGCGTCATAGTTTGCCGGGGTGTAAACGTTGGCGGAAATGTCGAGGCCATTGAGCTTATAGCTCACCGGGTGGATGTTGACCTTGCCCGGCTCGTTCTTCATCAACGCGTCACTGTAGGTCAATGTAAATGGGTTCTGCTTGTAATCCGCAGCCCCGACTTCGGCACCCGAAATCCCGATCATGGCGGCCATCAAAGTAGCTTTTAGCGTGGTTCTCATCCTAGGAATACTCCTGACCCTTCATGCGTGTGAGAGGCGCGGCTGACTTCGCCGCGCACTGAATCAATCCAGTTTCTTTTCAGCGAGAAATTTCGAAACCAGATCCGCGATCTCAACGTTATTCATGTCCGAAAACGGGAAGTGGCTATTGCCCTTGATCCCGATCTGCGGCAAGTGAACGAGCCTGACGTCACCACCATGACGGTTCACCGTATCCCGCCACAGGCGCGCCATCTCAAGCCGCGCGCGCCAACTGTCCTGGGCAGGTAATCGAACCGGTTGGTCGGGGATGTTGTCGCCATAGAAGATCACGATGGGGATTCGAGTCAGCGCTTTGAACTGTTCGCTGGATACGGCCTGGCCCGAGAGGGTGTCGAACGCACTGGGAATTGGCGCGGGCACCTCCCCCTCCGGGAACACGAAGCTGCTGCCCGGTTCGAATGCCACAATGGCCCGCACGTTAGGGCTTTTGATCGCCGCCATCCAACCGGGGCCACCGCCCTGGGAATGGGTGAACAAAATGGCCGGCCCCGTCTTTTCCAGCAGAGCGCCAATGCCATTGGATACGACATCAATGTCGTAGGGCCCAGTGTTGGGTGTCATCGAACGGAAGAATTGCTCTTGTGCCGCCTCGCCGCGCGGAAACTGACTGCCCTCGAAGATCTCGGGCCATAGGCCGATGCGGAACTGGTTGAACCATAGTTGCTCGTCCGCCACCGGTTTGATCGTCGTTTCAACGAGGCTGCGTCCCGCGTCGCCACGGCGCGGCTGATCAATCAAGTACGTAGAAAAACCGCGACGCAGGAAAATGTTTTGAAACCCTTCACGGCCGTCAGCCGTTGTCTCCCAGGACTTCGCCGATTGCCCAGCGCCATGCAGCATGAGAATTGGCAGCGGACGAGGTTCGACCGGAACCTGATAAAACGCATAAACATGATCGCCGTGAATGGTTTGGCCATCAGTCCTGGTCGGATTGTAGGGATCAAAAGTTCCTGGCTGAGTGATCTGCCTGCCGCCGGCAATCACGCTTCCCTGATCCTTGATGACCAGTGGTGGGCGATCAGAGCCATCGGCGAATGCAGCGGTGCATAAAGCGAAACAAACGGCAGGTATGCATTGGCGGATAAAGCACTGAGTCATGGCTTGCTCTCGATTTGATATCGCAGAGCAGCAAATTACCCGTCAATCATTAATCGATAAACCATGCCAATCACATAGCACTGATACCAGAAACACATGAATTCGAAATCGGCATGCCTCGCTTCGGTTCCGCGATCGCCTCACGACAGCCTGCTTGAATGAACACCGTTCCTCACAAAAAACCCTGGCGCACCCTCGAGGCCGGGAAGCCGCCCTTCTCTTTCCAGACCTGCAGTGAGTCAAGACGATCTGCACTGAACGCAATACGTTCAGAAGCCACGAGCGTGGAATCAAAGGCAACACTGTCCTCACTCCCAACGTAAACCGCGTTGGGCTGCTGAATAGCGTTCGTCCCCACACTCCTGGAAGCCTTGATCATGAAAACCTTAAGCATTGAGAACTACAGAACCAACAACGCACCTAACAATTCAACGCTCGGGATTAAAACCATGGCGTTGGGAACCTACGGTGCTTACTTTGCGCTCGCCGTCATTTACTTCTGGTTCGGCGGCATGAAGTTCACGCACTACGAAGCACAGGGTTTGGTCCCGCTGGTGAGCAACAGCCCTTTCCTGGGGTGGGTTTATGACATTTTCATTGTCGATACTTTCTCCAGTTTGCTCGGCGTTCTGGAGGTCTCGATCGGTGTGCTGATTGCAGGTCGCCTGCTCTCACCCAAGTTTTCATTGATCGGTGGCGCGTTGTCTGCCGGATTGTTTTTCACCACCTTGAGCTTTATGTTTTCGACGCCTGGCGTGATTGAACCCGGCCTGGGTTTTCCAGCTATTACGGTTGCGCCGGGTCAGTTTCTCCTTAAAGACATCGGGTTGCTTGCCGCGTCTGTATTCGTGGCCGGCCACTCTCTGACTGAGCTGGAAAACCGTTAAACCGATGACTCCCCTCCTGGAATGGCCTGAAGCAGTTCGATGCTTTCAGGCCATTGCCCCATCACCCTCTCCTGCCAAATCTTTCATCCAGTCCCGAGGGCTGTAGCCCGTTTTGCGACGAAACGCGCGGGCAAGTGCCGAAGGGCTTTCATAACCGACCTCGGCCGCGATGAGCGTAATCGGGCGCCCTTCACGCAGGCGCTTCTGCGCCAGACTGATACGCCAACTCAACAGATAATCTGCCGGGGTCTGCCCTATAACGGCCCGGAAATGCACGGCGTAGGCAGCACGCGACATGTTCGACTCGCTCGCAAGGTCTGCAACCGACCAGGCCCGATCCGGTGCGTTGTGCATCTGCACCAGCGAGCGCGCCAGCCGCATATCGGCCAGTCCAGCCATCATTCCGGTCCGCAACTGGTGATGGTCGAGCAGATGCCGAAACAACAAGATGATCAGTAGTTCGAACAAACGATCAAGCGCTGCTTCCCTGCCACAATGTGCGCCTGCCGCCTCACTGAACATCCATTTCAGTGTATCGGCCAGCAGCGGGAGCTCATCCAGGGACAGCACCAGACAATCGGGTAACGAAGCGGACAACGGGTTATCGACCCCGCCCTCAAACTTCATCGACGCACACAAGAGCTGAGCCCCCTCGGGCTCACCGGCGAACAGTTGATGCCGACTTGGGCGTGGCAGAAAAATCAGACTGGGTTGGGTGAGCAGCAGATCCTTGCGATCAGCCCCCTGCAACGTGACGCTACCTGCCTGCAGCAGGTGAATATGACCGCGCTGGTCAGCGCCATCGTATGACGCCATGCCGCAAAGATTGCCGTTGTAAAACAGGTTCGCGCGCACGCCGAACTGCGACAACAACGTAGACAAACGATCCATAGGCAACCTCCGGCGCTTTCGAGCATCACTGACAACACCCCGCCCCAACCCGACAAAAACACGAGGCCTTGATCTCCACATCCGCCCGGGCCATGGCCAGAGCAAGGCGCGTCTGGGCGGCAGCCGCTTCGGCATCCTGGCCCAGCCGTTTCAGGCATTCCACATACCCGTGCAGGCTCCACACATTGTCCAGATGCCAGGACGCACGGCTAAGTGTGTTGTCCAGGCCCAGATCGGCTCGATAGGCCTGCAACGCTTCTTCTACCCGGCCCTGCTCCAGAAGCAACGCGCCCAACGCATGCCTGACCGGTTGCATCCAGCCCCATGGTTCGTCGTAAGGCAGGTTGTCATCCAGAGACAGTGCCTGGCGCAAGTGGGCGAAGGCGTCGTCGTAATTGCCCTTACGGTACTCGATTTCCCCCCGCAGCATGCCTGCGGCAACCGCCAGAATGTCGGTGCATTTATTGTTGAAGACGTAGCGTGTGTCCGGCACTCGGGTCCAGGCTTCGAGGAATAGACGCTGTTCGGCTTCTGCGGCGGCGATATACCCGGTGGCCGCATGCGCCACGCCTCTGGCGTAATGCAGCATCGCCGTGGTCACGCAGTACAGCGCCTGATCGTTCGGCAGCGGCGTGGCGAGGATGTCCTGCCATTTGCCGAAGCGGATCTGCACGTGGACCTTCATCGACACGAAGCCTTCCAGCCAATCGGCCATGGGCGGCTGCTCCACGCGCAGCAGTTCTTCCCTGATGGTCGACATCAACTGATCGGCGGCTTCCAGGGCCGGTTGGTATTGCCCGAGGAACATCGCCGAATAGAGTTTGAAGTGGTAGTTGTGGCATCGATACAAGGTGTAGAAGTTCAGTGGCCCTTCCTGTTCGAGATATTTGCTGTCGGCCAGAATCGCCCGGCTGTTGGTGACCATGGCCCCACGGTAATCACCGCAGAGTACGTCGATGTGCGACGGCATATGGCGCAAATGCCCCGCATCCGGCACCAGGTCACGCAGGACATCGCCGGCGCGCAATGCCCGTTCCGGGTAGGGCGACATTTCCAGGGTGTGGACGTACATGTGCAGCACGCCGGGGTGCGGCGCATCGCCCTGCTGTTCCATCCGCCGTAGCGCCCGTTCCAGCACGTCTACCGTTTCAAGCGTGTCGGCGCCCGGTGCCGGTTTACCGGTTTTCAGGTCCCACAATTGCCAGGGTGTGCGGTCGATCATCGCCTCGGCAAACAGCGCAACCACATCGGGATCTTCGGGAAAGGCTTTGTAGACCTCACGCATGGACGCGGCGTAGGCATCGTTCCAGGCGAAGAGTTGGTCGAGGCTGCTGGCCTGATCGGCCTGGTAGCGTTGTTCCAGCGTGCGGATCAGCGCCTGTTCCACCGGGGTTGCGCCGTCGATATGCGCCAGCGCGGTTTGCGTCGCCCGTCGCGCCTGAGCCACGGCCTCATTCAATTCCTGTTCGATGAAGGCATCCCAACGCTTGTTGTAGTTGGGGCCCGAAGCGTAAGCGATGCCCCAGTAGGCCATCGCACAATCGCGGTCATGTTCGAGCGCCTTGTGGAAACAGCGTATGGATTCGTCGTGGTTGTAGCCGTAGCACCAAACCAAGCCACGATCGAACCAGCGCTGGGCCTGCGGCGAGTGGGTCGTCACCGGGCGGCTGTAGGTGCCCAAATCGTAATAGTCGTGCATCGCTTTATCCTCTCGACCAGAGCAGGGAACCTCGCAGGCAATCCTTGCGGACCTGACGAGCCTCGACAGTTCAAGAGGTCCAGCATACCCCCGCGGTTCTGGCTGAGCGGCAGAGCCGACGACAGGAGGATCATTGCCGGCGTCGATAGTCACCATCAATTCAATGAAGTTCTCATAAAAAATCCGCGGCGTAACATCGGCCCCACACCAAACAACTACACCCCGGAGCACACCATCATGAAACGCCAAATCCTTCTCAGCATTGTTTTCTCGGTTTTTGCAGTTAACGCTTTCGCCGCTACCTCTGCTCACCCGGTTGTCGCTGAAGGCGGCTCGGATCGTCTGATTGAAAGTCGTGTGGCCGAGGGTGGTTCGGATCGTCTGATTGAAAGTCGCGTCGCTGAAGGTGGTTCGGATCGTCTGATCGAGAATCGCGTTGCTGAAGGTGGTTCGGATCGTCTGATCGAAAACCGCGTTGCTGAAGGTGGTTCGGATCGTCTGATCGAAAACCGCGTTGCTGAAGGTGGTTCGGATCGTCTGATTGAAAGTCGCGTCGCTGAAGGTGGCTCGGATCGCCTGATCGAAAACCGCGTTGCTGAAGGTGGTTCGGATCGCTTGATCGAGAACCGCGTCGCTGAAGGTGGCTCCGACCGTCTGATCGAAAACCGCGCGGCATAAATGAATAGTTTTACCGAAGCACTCAACGAAAAGCCCGGCCTGACAAGCCGGGCTTTTTCGTGCACAAAATAAATCGATCCCTGCTTAATGCCTCCGCCGCACCTGTGATACATAACACCTGATTGTGAGTCCTGTACCCAATGAGGTTTGCCGATGTCCCGTTCCCCACATTTACCGCAACTGCTGATCTGCGCTGTCCTCGGTTTACTTGCCAACAGCGCACAGGCCAGTGCGCACTCCCCGGCGCCCGATAGCTTGCAACCGCTGCTGGTGACGTTGAACGAGCGCCTGAGCATTGCTGATCTTGTGGCGCTGACCAAGTGGGACAGTGGCAAACCGATCCAGGACAGTGCCCGGGAAGCGCAGGTCATCGCCAACGCCAGGAAGCTGGCCGTCGAGCGCAAACTGGACCCGGACGAAGTAGCCGAGTTGATCGCCGCACAAATTGAAGCCAACAAGCTGGTGCAGTACGGGCTGGTGGCTCAATGGCGAGCGGCCGGCAAGGCGCCAGACACACCGCGGCCAGACCTCGCCAATCAAATCCGGCCACAGCTCGATGAACTGCAAAACCGCCTGTTGCAGCAATACGCTGCCTTCGCGCCCTATCGCAAAGACCCGCAGTGCGCGAATTGGCTAGCCAAAGAACGATCCCGACTGGTGAAGGACGGTCTGCATGGTCAGGCACTGATACGCGCCACCGGTGAACTGTGTGTCGCTGCACAGTGACTTTAAATATGGTCTTTAAAAAGAAGCCCGGCCTGATCAGCCGGGCTTCTTCTTTTTTGTGAGCTACTTTTAGTGCATCCGCAGGGTCGCAAGTCGGCCTTGGCGGCACTATTGAATCTCACATGGCCAACCATCGGAGTTGAAATGTCTGAACTGAACCTGCATCCCAAAGCCGCAGAATCCCTGAACCAATGGCACGACATGATCACCAAGAGAGACTTGAGTGCCTTGCCAGGTTTGCTGGACCCACAGGCGATTTTCCGTTCCCCGATGGCTCACACGCCTTACCCGGGTGCAGCCGTAGTCTCGATGATTCTCAACACGGTGCTCGAGGTATTCGAGGATTTTGTCTACCACCGGGAACTGGCGACCGCAGACGGGTTGAGCGTCGTCCTGGAGTTCAGCGCCAACGTCAGCGGAAAAGCGTTAAAGGGCATCGACATGATCCGGTTCAACGAACAAGGAAAAATCGTTGAGTTTGAGGTGATGGTCCGCCCCTTGAGTGGCCTGCAAGCCTTGGGCGAGCAAATGGGGCAACGCCTTGGCGCTTACCTGGCGGCCAGCAAAGCCTGAAGACGTTGCATCGCCGTGGACGATGCCTCTGTTCCCGGCTTGGTGTTAAATAGAGCGCGAAAAGCAGCGCAACGAGAACACCGATGATTACCCATTTTGAGATTAATGATGTCCCTGAGCCCAACATTCATCGTGTCGCCCATCAGCAGACGGTGGTAACAGCATGATCGAGGTCACCGAAGTTTCCATTGCCGAACTGCGGGCTGCGCTCGAATCGGGTCGAACCACTGCGGTTGAGTTGGTCCAGGCCTATCTCGCCAGGATCGATGCCTACGACGGCCCCGACACGCCCACCGCCCTCAACGCGGTGGTGGTTCGAAACCCCGAGGCGCTGAACGAGGCGCAGGCCTCCGATGCTCGTCGGGCCAAGGGCGAGACGCTGGGTCCGCTCGATGGCATTCCTTATACGGCCAAGGACAGTTATCTGGTGAAGGGGCTCACCGCTGCCTCTGGCAGTCCCGCCTTCGCGAGCCTGATTGCCTATCGCGATGCATTCACCATCGAACGGCTTCGCGCTGCTGGCGCAATCTGCCTGGGCAAGACCAACATGCCGCCGATGGCAAACGGCGGCATGCAGCGCGGGGTCTACGGCCGTGCGGAAAGCCCGTACAACGCTGACTATCTCACCGCCCCCTTCGCCTCGGGCTCATCGAACGGCGCCGGTACGGCAACGGCCGCCAGCTTCGCGGCATTCGGTCTCGCGGAAGAAACCTGGTCGAGTGGACGCGGCCCTGCCTCGAACAATGGTCTGTGCGCCTACACGCCTTCGCGCGGGGTGATTTCGGTGCGCGGCAACTGGCCGTTGACGCCGACGATGGACGTTGTCGTGCCGTTTGCCAGAACCATGGCCGACCTGCTCGAAGTGCTCGACGTGGTGGTGGCCGATGATCCCGACACCCGTGGCGATCTGTGGCGGATGCAACCCTGGGTGCCGATTCCGAGTGTCGCCTCGGTGCGCCCCGCGTCCTATGCCGAATTGGCGGTGAAGCCCGATG
Organism: Pseudomonas sp. ES4; assembly: GCF_050586665.1. Taxonomy (NCBI): domain Bacteria; kingdom Pseudomonadati; phylum Pseudomonadota; class Gammaproteobacteria; order Pseudomonadales; family Pseudomonadaceae; genus Pseudomonas; species Pseudomonas sp. ES4. The sequence goes on from NZ_JBOBDO010000006.1 coordinate 104,424, forward strand.
CTCTGGCAGGAAAGCGCTTCGGCGTGCCGCGCATGTACATCAACGCGGATCCCGAAGCGGGCACGAGCGATGCGCCTGGCATCGGTGGTCCGACGGGGCAGCGAATCATCACCCGCCCTTCCGTGATCGGGCTCTGGGAAGAGGCCCGCAAGGCACTCGAAGCCGCTGGCGCCGAAGTCATCGAAGTCGATTTCCCGCTGGTCTCCAATTGCGAAGGTGATCGCCCGGGTGCGCCGACCGTGTTTACGCGGGGCCTGGTGTCCAAAGAGTTTCTGCATCATGAACTGTGGGACCTGTCGGCCTGGGCGTTTGATGATTTTCTTCGGGCCAATGGCGATCCCAAGTTGAACCGCCTGGCCGATGTCGACGGACCGCTGATTTTTCCCCACGATCCGGGCACGCTCCCCAACCGAGAGGACGACCTTGCCGCAGGCATGGACGAGTACGTGAAGATGGCCGAACGCGGCATCACCCCGTGGGACCAGATCACCACGCTGCCGGACGGACTGCGCGGACTTGAACAGACGCGTCGAATCGATCTTGAGGACTGGATGGATCGGTTGGGGCTCGATGCGGTGCTGTTCCCGACGGTGGCCGACGTGGGGCCGGCGAATGCCGATGTCGATCCGAAATCTGCGGATATCGCGTGGAGCAACGGCGTCTGGGTCGCCAACGGCAACCTCGCCATCCGGCATTTGGGCGTCCCCACGGTCACCGTGCCGATGGGCGTCATGCCGGACATCGGCATGCCCGTCGGGCTCACGTTTGCCGGTCGCGCCTATGACGATTCGACGCTGCTGCGCTTGGCTTCGGCGTTCGAGTCGATCGGTTCAAAACGAATGATTCCGCCTCGCACCCCTCCCTTGCCGGTTGGCCAACAATAGAAAGGGCGGGATTGGAGTGTTACACGCCCCAATCCCGTCCAATGGTTGAACGTCTGACGGGAATCTTGCTGGCGATGTCGACAAAGGGCGTGACGATCAGGCTATAGAGCGTCAGGTAACGGTCTTGGTCCTGTTTACCGGTGCCGAACTGGATAGGCTCGGGCGTCGAGTGCGTGACGTAGAGCGTACCGAACATCCAGTCCCAGAGTGACAGGTTGATACCGAAGTTCTTGTTGAAGTGTCGGGGCGCGTCACTGTGGTGAATCTGGTGCTGCGCCGGGCTGTTCAGCACATGCTCGACCACGGGCCCGAAAGACAGCCAGACATGGCTGTGACGCAAATTGGCCGCCAAGGCATTGAAGATCAGGACCATGTAGGTCACGCCGAACAAGGTGTACCGGCTGATCTCCCCGCCGCAGGCGTACCAGAAGACACCGGCAAAAGCGCCGAGGCAGACGATGTCAGCCAGTTTTTCGACCATTTTTTCCACGAAGTGAATCCGGCTTGCCGTCGCCGGCACCAGGACGGACGCGGAATGATGGACTTTGTGGAACGCCCACAGATACCGGGAATGAAAGGCGCGATGGCACCAGTAATGGATGAAGTCTTGCACCAGAAACACGCCGAGCCCGTAGAGCAAGGAAAGTGAGAGGTTCTCCCCCACCTGCGCGCGCGCGCCCCAAAGATTGTTGAAAAACGAGATGTAGTCGCCGGAGCGCAGGACGTATGAATCGACCAGCCCAACAATGGGCAGCACCAGCGCGATCTTCAGGATGCCCCGCACGAAGTAGTACCGGTAATCCAGCAACGCCGAGGGATGAAAATGAACCCGGTGCCCGCCGATGAACTGCCAGAAAGAACGTGAGTCGGTCAGCCCGCGATATTTTCTGAAGCGGTACAGGTTGTAGGCGATGCCGTAGGACACGCAAAGAAACACGATGCTGAAGCGGCCGTTCAGATCGAAAATGCCAAGAAACTGATTCGTGACTGGCTCGATCACCCATTTCAACAGGCTGTCATACAGAAACGCGAGTAAATCCATGAACGGCTGCCCCAGCGCCAAAAGAGAAAAATTGTAAATCAGATCGCAATCAGCGGGTGTTCCGCGCCTGGCGAAAGCCCTATTGCGGCTGAAACGTCTGAAGATACGCCAACAGGTCGTCGATCTTTTCCGGGTCGCTGAGGCCCCAGAAAATCATGCGGGTGCCGGGCACCACTTTTTTTGGCGCTTCAAGGTACGCGGTCAGCGTTTCGCGGGTCCAGACAATACCGGCTGATTTCATCGCATCGGAATATTGGTAATCCGTGGTGCTGCCCGAAGGGCGTCCAAAAACGCCATTGAGCTGCGGCCCGAATGAACCCCGCGCCGACTCCCCAACCTGATGGCAGCCACCGCATATCCGCTTGAACAATGTTGCACCCGCCTCAGCATCGCCGGCCGCTTGTGCCTGCACGCTGAGCCCCCCTGCGTTGAGCATCAGCGCGAAGGTGAGTACGGCGGTGTTCTGCATGTTCTGCTCCCAATCATCTTTGGCTTGGCGCCAGTGAATCAACTCGCACCCGCTTGAAATTTTTTCCTGTAGGCCGCCGGTAGCAGCCCCACTCGCTGGCGGAACAGTCTACGGAACGAATTGCCGTCTTCGTAGCCCACGGCGTAAGTGATGCTGTCGAGTGTCATGCGGGTGGATTCAAGCAGCTGCTTGGCCTTCTCCAGACGCAGGGTTTGCAGGTAGGTAATGGGCGTGTAACCGGTGGCTTCCTTGAAACGTCTTTTGAAATTCCTGACGCCGAACCCGAACTGCTGGGCGACGTCATCAATCAGCAGCGGCTGTTCGAAGTGCTCCTCCAGCCAGTGTTGAACCCGCAGGATGTCGCCATCCCCATGGTTCTTCGGCAATGACCACATGACGTACACCGATTGCTCGCTGCGCACAGCATCGACCAGCAAGTATTTGCTGCACTTTTGTGCCAGTTCCAGTGAAGCGAACCGGCGCACAAGGTGCAGCAAAAGATCCATGGAGGCACTCGCGCCCCCGCACGTGATCACGCGATTGTCCTCGCAGAGGATTTGCGTTTCCTCCAGACAGACCTCGGCATACCGACGACGAAACAGGTCCGCAAAGGCCCAGTGCGTGGTGGCACGAACGCCGTCCAGAAGGCCCGTTTCGGCCAGCATGAACGCCGCCGTGCACATCGACGCCACCACGGCACCCTGCGCATGTTGTTGACGCAGCCACGGCCCATAAGCTGAAAAGGCCGGCAAGGCGTCTTTCAGGGTGAAGAGGAATCCGGGGATCAGCACCAGATCGGTTCGCGGGATCTCGGCGGTGGACCGGTCCACGCGCAATGCCTGCCCTCCCCACGCGGCGACATCACCCCCGTCAAGCGAGGCGATGACTACGTCAAAAGGCGCGCCGGCAGTATCTGCAAACAGGTTGGCGGCGCTGAGTATTTCCAGGGCCATGGTGGCGCTGGCGGCGGAACATTGATCCGCCAGTAAAAGCGTGACGTGCATAAATGATCCTAATGCGCTTTTCGCATGAAAAATGTCATTTGCGCACCTACCTTAGCCGATCTTTCCTCCCTAAAGTGCACCGGTCATTCAATCCTCGGCGTATTTATGAATCTCTGGTTCCGACTTTTCCTCATGCTGTTCCGTCGTCCGTGGCGCAAGCCCGTTGACGCTTTGGCCACCACTGTCGTCCACATGCGCGTCTGGCCGCTTGATCTGGACCTCAATCGACACGTTACCAATGGCCGGTATTTCACCTTGGCCGATATTGGACGCATGGATTACGTGTTGCGCAGCGGCGCATTCCGGGTGGCGCTGCGCAATAAGGCTGTACCCATCGTCGGGGACACCTGGGGCAAGTTTCGGCGTGAGCTGAAACTGTTCGAAGCGTTCGAGATTCACACCAGGATGCTTGGCTGGGACAACAAGTGGAGCTTTATGGAGCACCGCTTCGTGAGCAAGGGACGCGTGGTCGGCGTGGTGGTGATGCGGGGGCTGTTCCGCTCTGCCAAAGGCACGGTGCCCCCTGGCGAGTACGCCCGGGAACTGGGCTTGTCTGAACAATCGCCGCCGATGCCGACATGGCTGACAGACTGGTCGCAAAGCTGCAACGACATGAGCCGTGAGCTTCGAGAGGAAGAAGGTCAGCCTGCCCGGTGCCCGCAGACCGTCGCGTAATGCTGTTCACTTAAGCGCGGCGTCCACAGGTCTAGCTCGACTGAAGAATGTCTTAAGTGAACAGTATTACGGACCGTCGCGAGGGCGCGCTCGACCGTTGGCAACGTTACGGCACTGGCCCGGTCAGTTTGCTCAGTACCTGGGAGCTGGCGCAGATCGAGCGTTTGCTGAGCGAACTCAAAAACGCGGTTTGAGCGCCTTCCACTCCGGCTTGTAACGCTGCATCTGTTTCACGTCATCACGCTGGCGAATGCCGCACGTCAGGTACTGGTCGTGCAGCTTGCCCAATTGATCGTGATCCAGCTCCAGGCCCAACCCCGGCGCGCGGGTGATCTTCACGCAACCATCGACGATGGGGATTTTGCCGCCCTTGATCACTTCTTCATCCGGTTCCTGCCACGGGTAATGCGTGTCGCAGGCGTAATCCAGATTGGGCACCGCGGCGGCGACATGCGCCATCGCCATCAGGCTGATGCCCAAGTGCGAGTTGGAATGCATCGATACGCCCAAGCCAAAGGTCTCGCACATTTTCGCCAGCGCCTGGGTGTCGCGCAGACCGCCCCAGTAGTGGTGGTCGGCGAGGACGATCTGCACGCTGTTCAACGCGACACTGCGGCGGAACTCATCGAAGTCGGTGACCACCATGTTGGTCGCCAGCGGCAGGCCGGTGCGCTTGTGCAGTTCGGACATGCCGTCGAGGCCCGGCGTTGGGTCTTCGTAATATTGCAGGTCATCGCCCAGCAGTTCGGCCATGCGAATCGAAGTTTCCAGCGACCAGTTGCCGTTCGGATCGATGCGCAACGGGTAACCGGGGAACGCCTTTTTCAGCGCCTTGATGCACGACACTTCGTGTTCCGGCGGCAACGTGCCGGCCTTGAGCTTGATGCTCTTGAAACCGTTGGCCTCGATCATGCGCCGCGCCTGGGCGACGATCTGTTCTTCGTTCAGCGCCTCGCCCCAACTGTCGGGTTTGTAGGGTGAGTCGACGTGCTGGGCGTACTTGAAGAACAGGTAGGCGCTGAACGGAATCTCGTCGCGAATCGCACCGCCCAGCAAATCCACCAACGGCACGTTCAACGAGTGCGCCTGCAAATCCAGGAACGCCACTTCGAACGCTGAATAGGCGTTGCTCACCGCTTTGCTGGCATGGGAGCCCGGCGCCAGTTCCGCACCGGCAATGCTCGCCGGTTTGTTCGCCGCCACGGTGGCCTGCACGATGCGGCGCAGGTGATTGAGGTTGAACGGATCGAGGCCGATCAACTGGTCTTGCAGTTGCTGCTGGATCAACAGCGCCGGGGCGTCGCCGTAGCTTTCACCGAGGCCAATGTAGCCGTTGTCACTTTCAATCTCGATGATCGAGCGCAGCGCAAAAGGTTCGTGGATGCCACTGGCGTTGAGCAGCGGCGGATCACGGAAGGCGATTGGGGTGACGGTGACTCGTTTGATTTTCAAGAGGCTGCTCCCTTTGAACCTGAACTCAAGGCTTGATGACGGATGGATTTTTCAGGCGTTGCGACGTCGCCACGCGGTGCGGTGCGAGCGAAAAAGATCACCACGGCCGCGACCAGTGACGTGGCCGCCAAACCGTAGAGGCCACCTTCGATGGAGCCGGTTTTCTGCTCCAGGAAACCGAACGCCGTCGGGGCGACGAAACCGCCGAGGTTGCCGATGGAGTTGATCAAGGCGATTACCGCCGCGGCGATGCGAGCGTCCAGATAGCCTTGCGGAATCGGCCAGAACAATGCCGAGGCGGCCTTGAAACCAATGGCGGCAAAACAGATGGCGACGAAGGCGAAGATCGGCCCGCCGGTGGTGGACATGAACATGCCGAACGCGGCGATCACCAAGGTCAAGGCTACCCAGGCTTGCTGGTGTTTCCATTTGCTGGCCATGGCGGCGAAGCCATACATCGCGATGATCGAAATGATCCACGGAATCGAGTTGAACAGGCCCACCTGGAAGTCACCGAGGTTGCCCATTTTCTTGATCATGCTCGGCAGCCAGAACGTGGCGCCGTAGATGGTCAGGGCGATGGAAAAGTAGATGAAGCAGAACAGCGCGATTTGCTTGTCGGCCAGCAGCTTGAACATCGATGGCTTGACGGTTTGTGTGGCTTCGCGGGCCTGTTGTTCCAAGGCGATGGCGTCAACGAGTGCGTCCTTTTCTTCGGCGCTCAGCCATTTCGCCTCGCGCGGATGGGATTGCAGCCAGAACCAGACAAATCCGCATAGTACGATCGAGGCAAAGCCTTCAATCAGGAACATCCACTGCCAGCCATGCAGGCTAAAACCGCTGACGTTCAACAGCGCGCCGGAGACGGGGCCGGAGATCACCGAGGCAATGGCCGAACCGCTGAGGAAAATCGCCATGGCCTTGCCACGTTCGGTCGACGGCAGCCATTGGGTGAAGTAATAAATGATGCCGGGAAAGAAGCCCGCCTCGGCGGCACCGAGGACAAAACGCAGGACATAGAAGCTGGTTTCGCCGCGCACAAAAGCCATCGCCATCGCCGCCGCGCCCCAGGTGAACATGATGCGCGTCAGCCAGGCGCGAGCGCCGTAACGCTGCAACAACAAGTTGGAGGGGACTTCGAAGATCGCGTAACCGATAAAGAACAACCCGGCGCCCAGGCCGTAGGCTGCCGCGCCAATGCCGAGGTCGGTTTCCAAGTGGCTGCGCACGAAGCCGATGTTGACCCGGTCGATGTAGTTGACGATGAACATCACCACGAACAGCGGCAGCACATGGCGCTTGACCTTGGCTGCGGCGCGGGCGAGCACATTCGGGTCCGGAGGACTCTGGAGGGTATTCAAGGGGCGACTCCCAATCATTGTTTTTTTAGGGACGAGCCGATCATGGACGCGCACATTGATCCCGTCTAATCTAACTTGGCATTCGATTGATACCTGGATTAGATCAATGTTCGAACTGACTCAACTGCGCTGTTTCACCACGGTGGCGACCGAACTGAATTTCCGCCGGGCCGCCGAACGGTTGAACATGACTCAACCGCCCCTCAGTCGACAGATTCAACTGCTGGAACATCACCTGGGTGTCGAGCTGTTCACCCGCACCACCCGCAGCGTCGCCCTGACCGCTGCCGGCCGCGCCTTCTTCATCGAAGCGCAGAACCTGCTGGAGCGCGCCCAGCAAGCCGCCGTCACCGCCCGCCGTTTTGCCGAGGGCGACATCGGCTCGGTCAACATCAGCTTCGTCGGCAGCGCGGTGTATGAATTCCTGCCCAAGGTCATCGCCGAAGCGCGGCTCAAACAGCCGCAGGTGAAAATCGACCTGACGGAGATGAACACCTACCAGCAGCATGAAGCCCTGCGTGCGCGGCGGATCGATCTGGGCATCGTTCGAGCGCCGTTACTGGAGCCGGGTTACGCCACCGAATGCCTGGTGCGTGAACCGTTTGTACTGGCGGTGCCGAGCAGTCATCGGCTGGCGAGTGCAGCAACCGTGTCGGTCAAAGACCTCGATGCGCAACCGTTCCTGATGTACTCCCACGCCGCCTACCCGCCGTTCAACGAACTGCTGACCGGCATGCTCCGCTCTGCCCGCGTCGCCCCGGAATACGTGCAATGGCTCGGTTCATCCTTGACCATCCTGGCCTTGGTCAATGCCGGCATGGGCCTGGCCCTGGTGCCTCGCTGCGCCACCAGCGTGGTGTTCAAGAACGTGGTGTTTCGCGACATCGATTTGGGCGAAGGTGTGCAGAGCGAGCTGCATTTGATCTGGCGCGAGAACAATGACAACCCCGCATTTGCGATGTTGCTGGAGGGCATTCGAAGGGCTGTGCGCGAGGGCTGGGGTGTTTGAGTTTGTCCGGTAGGAGGTGATGCTAAGCGCGAAAAAATCGGGTTCCGAAGCGAGGTAAATGAGGTCGAGGTTTTTGCGCTTGATGCAAGAGAATATCGAAAACTGAGGTGTTGAGTTTAGGCAGCGGAGACGATGGTCACTGCTGCCTCATTGGACTATTTCGTGCTCACCAGCTCCCATAACAGAATTCCAAACTTCTTGATGAGCGTCGCGATCATCCAAACTCCAGCAACGAAAAAGCCCGGCTAAACCGGGCTTTTTCGCGTCAACAGGCAGAGCTCTGCGCTTACTGAACGTTCTTCAGCTTGACCACATCACCAGAGATTTTAGTGGTGTAACCGGTCAGGACCCACGCCCAGAACCAGTTTTCCTGCACCTGAGTGTTGATCATCGCGTCACCGCCCTTGGCTTTGATCGCCGCGTTCTGAGCGCGAACAAAACGGTTGTTCTGCTGGATCGGGATCATGCCGAACAGCAGCAGGCCAGTGGCGCTCGCTTCGCTGTGGCCCAGGACGGTGTATTGGCTGCTTTCATAATGCTGGGTGTTCATCGGCGTGCCGGTGCAACCCGCCAGAACCAGACCGAACAGGGCAACAGCGACAACTTTACTGAGGTACTTCACTGAAAAACTCCATGAGATGTTTGCCCGGGATCCATCTCTCGGGCGGCGCACACTTTAACGGACGCGATGGCCAATTGGTATCTTCTACCGCCGCTATTCCGCAGTGGCTTTCGACCAAACTGCGTGAGTGAACAGTCGACCTCCGCTCCCGAAGCACGGGCAGCTCTCGGCCAAAAGCAGTTTCTGACAACGAACCCGGCTCTTGCGAAGTGGTCCAACCAACTGATGGCATCGCAACTGATCACAGGCCTTGGGGCCTGGTTCGTTCAAAAGCGAAGCTTTGCTATTCAGCGCGCTATCACCGTCCTCGCCAAGAGGGGCCCTGATGAATCTTCTAACCCGATGCAAAGGTGCATGCATTGCTCTAGTGCTAGGCCTGGTTGTGCTCCTGACCTTTGTGATCGGCTCCAGTGTTTTGCCGAGGATAGTGCCGGACATGGCCCTCGCGCCCTCTGCGCCCGTGCAACTCGACGGGATAAACGGACCTCTGTCAGCGGAACGCAGCAAAGCCATCATCGACCGACTCAAGTCCACCGGCGCCGAGACCAACATCTTCGATGTGCACCTCGCCATCGAAGAATCCATCTCCGGTAGCCCGCTGACGGAAGGCAACAAAGTCGACTTGCTGCAGGACGGTCCCAGCACCTACCAGTCGATGATCAAAGCCATTGAAGCGGCGCGTGACCACATCAACATGGAGACCTACATCCTCGAAGATGATGAAGTCGGTCAGCGTTTCGCCGCCGCACTGATCGCTCAACAAAACAAAGGCGTACAGGTCAATCTGATCCGTGACAGCGTCGGAACCCTTAGGACACCCGCAGCGTTTTTCACTCGATTGACCGAAGCGGGCATCAAGGTTCTGGAATACAACCCAATCAATCCGTTGACGGCCAAAGCAGGCTGGGACGTGAACCAGCGCGACCACCGAAAGCTGCTGATCGTGGACGGTCGTATTGCCTTTCTCGGCGGGATCAATATCAGCAGCGTTTATTCGGGGGGCTCACTCAGCGCGAGCTCGAAGACGCGTCCCAGTGGTGATTTGCCCTGGCGCGATACCGACTTGCGCGTCGAGGGGCCGGTGGTTGCAGAACTGCAGAAACTGTTCATCGCAACCTGGACTGCGCAGAAAGGTGAACCACTCGCGGCTCGCGACTACTTTCCACCACTGGAGCGCAAAGGCAGCGAAGTGATTCGCGCCATCGGCAGTTCGCCCGATGAGCCGTTCAGCCAGATCTATGCGACGTTGATTTCGGCGCTGCGTAGCGCGCAGACCGAGATATGGCTGACCAACGCCTACTTTGTGCCCGATCCGCAGTTGTTGGCGACACTCAAGGAGGCGGCAGCACGTGGCGTCGACGTCAAGCTGGTGCTGCCCGGCAGCACTGATTCCTGGCTGGTGTTCCATGCCGGACGCGCGAACTACACCGAGCTGCTGGAGGCCAATATCAAGCTTTACGAACGCCGTGACGCGCTACTCCACGTCAAGACAGCCGTCATCGATGGCGTGTGGTCGACTGTCGGCTCCACCAACCTCGACTGGCGCAGCTTCGTGCACAACGATGAAGTCAACGTCGTTGTGCTGGGCACCGAATTTGGAAAAAAGATGCAGGCGGCCTTCATGGCTGACCTGGCCAAGTCCAACGAAATCACGCTGGAAAAGTGGCAGCGCCGCTCGCTCGCCTTGAGAGCCAAGGAGCAGATGGGACGGCTCTGGGAATACTGGCTGTAAGTCGAGTCGCGCGGTGGCGAATGAGCAACGGAGCTCTGTGTGTTGCGCAATGGAATTGCCAGTAAAGGTGCAGTACCGTGTGGTTGTAACGCCACATTTCGCAATCCATTCAGGTTGAGAGGTGGAAACTCATGAACAACATCATCTACATCGTCGGGCTAGTTGTGGTAGTCGTGGTTATCCTGTCGTTTCTCGGGTTTGCATAGAACCGAAGACCGACTCGCATTGGCAAGGCTGTGCCCCGCATCGCGAGGCACAGCTTGGTCGCGCCTGGCCTTCTTTCGCTTGCCAAATGGCAGAAAGACCTAATCCAACACACTGCCTAAAACACACCCCTGTAGGAGCAAAGCTTGCTCGCGATAAACGATGACGCGGTAGCCCAGGCCTGACACCAAACCCAATCACCGGTCAGCAATGACAACCACGAAAGCTGTGGCGAGGGAGCTTGCTACCTCACCACAGCAGGCCGCCGTTACGCAGGCGGCTCAATTTTATCCAGCAATCGGTTTGCCGTGATTTCAGCCACCATGACGCTGTTGGAAATGCCCAACAGGGAATAGCGCGAACAACCCTCCAGGAGGTCCACCAACTCGTGGACCATCACATCGATCGAGGCCAGGGTTTCGACCAGAAAAACCGCCAGGGTTTCGGTCGTGGCCTCTGGGTCCACGGAAAACAGGGTGCTGCAGGTTCGCGGGGTGGCTTTGATGTCGGCAATCGACGGGAAGTGGAAGTTGAGGGCGCGCTCGGCGGCCTCGTTGAGTTTTTTTGAATCGGATTCGTACGGGGAGACCGGATCGGTGTCCGGCGGGTTGGGTGTGACCTTGAACATAGTGAAACTCCTAGAGAAATGGAGCTGCCACCATTCGCTGCGAAACGAAAAAAAGGTGGCAACTGTACGCGGGTTCGCAGACCAGGACTCTAGGAACCCGGCAGACCCTAAGGTCTCCCACGCACAGCCGCCATGACACTAATGACAGACCTAATGAAGCGTCTGCTCACGGACGGTAGACGTTGTGCGTCTAGAGTTTGCCCGGGCTGCGAAACCCGGTCACTGATGGGCAGTGACACGAATCAAGTTACCGAGCGGCCCCAAGGCACACAAGCCGGCGGATTCTGGCGCAGCCGCAGGCAACGGCGCAAGGTCTTGTGGCTTTCAGGAAGTAACCTTGAACGCGTTTAAACACGCATCCTGTGGCGATGTTTAAAAATCTGACACACGCTTGAAGTCAGTCCCGGCGATAAAAAACCAACCTGGTGAGTAAGGGTCCGCAGCGTCCTGCCGATAACGACAAAGCGTCGCGCTCGATTGCCGGCGTTTTATGGACCCAAAGCATTAGCAGGGACTTTGCATGCGCCACCTCAAACACCTTACTGCCCCTCTGAATCAGCAAAAGATTGCCGGCGTCACCTTCCATTTCGATCCGTCTGATCAGAACGAACTGGTGACCGTGCTGCAGCGTTTTTTTGCCGAGCCGGATCAACATGCATTGCTGGATATTCCCGAGGAAACCCGCAGTGTGTTCCTGCTCGAAGGCGAGCGTAAATGGGTGTTGAAACACAATCGCCTGATTCACTGGAAAAAGCAGCTGCAGAATTTCCTGGGCCTCAAGCGTGTGTTCGGGCTGCATGACCTGACCAACGAATTCATCAACCTGTCCGTTGTGTCCGCCAAGTCGGAGTCATCGCCCCGAGTGGCTGCATTCGGCTACGTCGGGCGTTTTCCTTTTCTCAAGGAAGAGTATTTGCTGGTCAGTTTTTTTGACAATCATTGCAGCGTCGATGATCGACTGATCAGCCACCCCGAACAGGCGCAAGCGCTGCTGTCGGACATTTTCCACCTGTTCGGGCAGACGCTGGTCGAAGGGTTTGTGCACATGGACCCGCACCCCAAGAACATCCTGATTGGCCCCGAGGGCAGGCTGCGCTTGATCGATTTCGAATGCTGCGCGCATTCGGTGCTGGAACACGACTTCAGCCTGGGTTTTCTGCTGGGTTACTTCTATCGCTTCTGGTTCAACAGGTTCATATCGGTTGAAGACTACAACGCGTGCTGCGAACGCTACCTCACGCATCAGCACCCAGCATTGAACCGCGACGTTTTCCAGGCGGTGTATGAACGTTTTCGCGACCGTGATGTTTCCCGCAGCACCCGTTACCGCATCCTCACGTGCCCCAAGGCCCAAGCTGCATTCCTGCACGAGTTGATGTAACCGGCAGCGGTGGGCTCAACCTTGTTTCAAATCGAGGCAGTAGGTGTAGTAACCCGTATCGCGCACATAGCCCAGGGATTCATACAACCGTTGCGCGCCGACATTGTCCGTGGCGGTTTCCAGCACCATGCCTTTTGCACCGGTCAACAATGCGAAGGCTCGCGCTGTGTTCATCAGCAACGTGCCTACGCCCTGCCCTCGGGCGGCAGGTGTTGTGAACAGGTCGCCAAGCAGCCAGGTGCGGTGCGCGTCGATGGAGGAGAACGTCGGGAACAACTGGACGAAACCCAACGCGTCACCGCCGGGGGCCTGGGCGAAGAAAATCGCCGATTCGTCCCGGGCAATGCGCTCGGCAATGAAGTCGCGAGACTGCGGCAGGTTCGACGGCTGGCCATAGAAGCCCCGATAGGCGTCGAACAGGCTGGCGATTTTATCGAGGTGGGTTGCGTCGGCGCGCAGGGCCTGGATGTCCATGTTGATCGTTTCCTTGCGGATTGAATTGATGAGCGGGAAAAGGGAAAGGTAGATTAAAAAATCGCAGCCTGCGCCAGCGCCTACAAGGGCGACGAGGTCTTGCTCGGCAGGTAACGCGCCACATAAGGGGCCAAAAGCGATCTGCCAGGAGGCTGACAACCCTGGGTTTCTGTTAACTCACTGGCAGGGCTTTTAACGCTTAGAACGCCTTGCTGGCGCTGGCAACCACAGTGGCGGAGCACAAATCACCATAGCCATACCAGCTCGTGCACTCGCTTTTCGACAGGTCGGTATCAATGTAGCTAAGGCCCCAGGTCACGCCCACGAAGTCACGGGTCAACTTGGCTTCCCACTCGGTGTAGGCATCACGGCTGTCGCCGCTGGCAGACCAGAACGCCGGGTCTTTGAAATCGTTGCGTCCCACGCGCAGGTCCAGGCCGATGTCGGCCGGCAACTCGATTTTGTAGCTGAGGTAGGTGTAAAGGGTGTCCTGGTCTTCGCCAAAAAAGTTAGGCGTATCGTTTGAGTAGTTGGCGCCGAGCTTCACGCCATAAACGTCAAGGATGGCGTAGACCTCGCTCATGTTGAATTGGCCTTCCTTTGGATAGTCGTACTTGATGTACCCCAGGTCGAGGCTGATGGCCTCGGTCGCCTGCCAGTAGTAGCCCGCGTAATACTCGAGCTCCTGGCGCGTCTTGAACTGGCCGCCGAAATCGACGTTCGAGGTCCAGGCGCCCACGTACAGGCCGCTGCTATGGACCAGCGTGGCGCCGGCCTGAACCGCCGGATCACCCAGGGTTTGCGAGATGCCACGGGTGCGGTAGTCGCTGAAGACTCCCAGGGTCATGTCCAGGTTGAAGTTATCGTTAAGTGTCAGTGCGTGGGTGGTCAGGGGTGCCAATGCAAGAATGGCAAGGGTCAATACTGAGCGTGCGTTCATACAAGTCTCTTATTGTTATGGAGGTGCGGGTAATTTCAGGCATGGCGATGCCGAGCCCCTCGTCATGCGAGGAGCCAGGCGTCTTTTGCGGGGTGCGGGTGAACGAAGGGTCAGGACGCGGGCGCGTACACCTCTTTGCCGGCGAAGAAGGTCTTCAGGACTTTGGTGTCGAACAGTTCGTCATCGCTGACCTTGAAGACATCGCGGTCGAGGATGATCAAGTCGGCCTGTTTGCCGGGCGTCAGCGAACCAATCTGCTGCTCAAGACGCAGGGCTTTGGCGGCATTGAGCGTGTAGGCATAGAACATGGTCTGGCGATCGATGCTTTCCTTGGCATTCAACACGCCCAGCGGCCCTTTGCGCGTGCTGGCCTGAGCGATGGCGTTCCATGGATTGGGGCTGGACACCGGCCAGTCGCTGCCACCGGCGATGACCGCACCGGCGTTATGCAGGGACTTGGCGGGATACTGATAACCGTAAGCAAATGCACTGATATAGGGTTTGACGAGCTCGACGGTGTACGTCTCGCCCGTGGCCCACAGCAATTGCATGGAAGCGATCACGCCAAGTTGCTTGAAGCGCGGAAACTCTTTCGGGTTGACCAGTTGCAGGTGGCTGATGCTATGGGCCACCGGTGTCGGATTGAGTTTGCGCGCATAGGCAAAACCATCGAGTGACTCACGCACCGCACGGTCGCCGACCGCATGCATGTGCACAATCCAGTCACGCTTCTCCGCTGCCACCACCAACTCACCGAAGTGCGCGGGGTCGATCAGCAGTTGACCGTTTTTATGACTGTTGTTGAAGGGCACGATGACCGCGGCGGTTTGCCCCGGAAACTCCAGAACGCCATCGGCGAATACCTTGATCCCGGGAAAACTCAGGTTAGGCACACCCTCGAATTTCTTCATCACCTTGGCCAGCACTTCCAGATCGGCCGGTCGGCTTTTCGGGTTGGCCAACAGCAGCGCGGCGACGTGGGCATTGAGTTCGCCCTTCTCCGCCAGTTCGCGATAAAGCGGCAGCACGCCGTAACTCTGCTCGGTTGCCTTGAAATCGAACAACGAATCGCCACTGCCGGCATTCGCCGCCGCGTCCATCCAGGCGGTGATGCCGTATTGATTGTTGACCTTCACCGCCTCGCGGGCGGCTTTCAACATGATCTCGCCGCTGGGCGCGGGGATCTGGCTGCGTACCTGGTCCCAGCGCGACTCGGCAAAATAACCATTGGGGGTGAAATCCGCTTCGTGGCCCACATAGGCGCGATCCTGTTCCGACAGGCCTTTAACCAGCGCCGCGTCGATCTTCAAGCGCTTGAGCATGGCGTTGTTGGCCCAGCCGGTGTGCCCGTCGATCCCGCTGAGGACCACCGGTTGATCGGCCCAGCGCCCCTGATTGAAGCGCTGGCCCAGCTCCCGGCTCTTGTCCCAATACGCCGAACTGGCCCCGGCGATGCTGATCACGTCACCGGCCCGCGCGATGCCTGCCTGATCCTGTTCAATGATCCACTGTTCAAGCTCGGGCAGCGGTTTGACTTCATCCAGCAGGTTGGCGCCCATGCTGTCGAAGGCCCCGACCACCGGGTGACTGTGGGTATCAATCATTCCCGGCATGAGCACCTTGCCCGCCAGATCGATCCGTTGCGTGCGGGTATCGGCCAGGGCGTTGATTTCGGCATTACTGCCCACTTTGAGAATCTTGCCGTCTTGCACGGCCACTGCCTGGACCAGTCCCTGACCGGGCTCGGCGGTGAAGACCTTGCCGTTGAACAACACAAGGTCAGCGGCGGCCATGGCTTGCACCGAAGAAAAAGCCAGGGCTGCAGCCAACAGGTTTGGAATAAATCGCTGCATCGGAACACTCTCTTGTTTTTATTGGATTGGGGAGGCGGATGTTTTGGAAGTGGCCCGAACGGACGGTCGCAAGCCCCTGATATGCAGGGCATACCCTATAGAGCGCGGCGGTCGGATGGACCTCCACAAATGAGGAGGGGTAAGGCAAATACCGTCAGCTAAGCAGCAACACAGTCCTTGTAGCAGCTGCCGAAGGCTGCGTCCGGCTGCGCAGCAGTCGTAAACCCTGAGTGCGCGGTGAGTCTGGTGCACCGCATAGTCTGACTTCACGACTGCTGCGCAGCCGGACGCAGCCTTCGGCAGCTGCTACAAGGTCTGCGTTATGGCTGAAGGCGCTGCGCTTAATTACGACGTGCAGTTTCCGTAGGCGAAGTCGATGAGCGCAGGACAGAACCCAGCTCCACTTTGCTCTTCACGCCGAGCTGCACGTAGCAGTTGCGCAGATAGGTGCGCACTGTGGCCGGACTCAGTGCAAGCATTTTGGCAATTTCCTTATAGGAATGGCCGGCGGCGAACAGCATCGCCGCCGTGCGCTCGCGAGGTGCCAGCACCGCACCGCGCGACTGTGTTTCGAGAGACAGGATGACGTGCTCGGCGTTGGGGCTAAGCGTCATTGCAGTACGCCCCAGGCGAATCACGCAGGGCGCTTTTTCCAGGTGTGCGATGACATCAACGGGAAGCATTGAACCACTCCACCCAGGCAATTCGCGCTGAATGGCGGCGCACAGGCTTGCGCCCACATACAGCAGACTGCCATCCATCCGGGCGACCCCGAAGTCACTCGCCCCGTTGCCCGTGTCACAGCGAATCATGTCCTGCACCTGAAAGCGCCACAGCTGCAACAGATGGTCGCAGAACGCCGAAAACAATCCGTCCTCGCTGGCGTTGAAAGCCTGCGCATGAAGGCCACGGTAGAGACAAACGAAGAACATCAAGCCGCTTTCCGGGAGCTCGAACGTGATGCTCATCAGGTAATAGAGATCGTGACGGCGTGCGAAGTCATTCACCTGCTCGCAGGGATCGTTGAACCCACTGTCGCGTAACACTTCCCCGGGCTGACTTAAGGTCTCCTGGGAAAATCGGTCGTTGATCGCTACTTTGTGCCATTCGACGGCAAACGATTCAGGCAGATTGATCCGCCCGTGCATCCAGCTTTGAGGCGTACTGGCGTCTGATGTCGACATCTCGCCCCACCATGCCGAAGCGAAGGGCACCAGTTGACCGAAGGCCTGCAAGCCGTCGGCGATAAATTGGGAGGCGCCGCGATCTCGAGCAAGCCGACCCAGGTGCAACACGCAACGATTGAACGCCTTTAGCGTGGCCAGCGACGTGTTGGCGCCGACCTCATCACCCTCCTCCATTGTTTTTATCCTGTTTACTACATGGCGTATTTTTCGACGATGCCATAGCCGCGGTCATGGCGTCCAGCGAGCGCTCGCGACGCCGGCTGTCAGCAAGAATGACTCAAATGCGCTAATTCCATTAAACCGGCCCAAGAGCCGGCACAACACCATCTAACCTGAATAGAGCACGACCCCAAACAAGCCTCTAGCCTCTTGATAAAGGGGGAGACCGGATGACCGGAACAACAGCGCGCCGATGCTCGTCATGGGGCCTGCTCTCCCTGCTCGCCATCAGCCTCACGCTGACAGCAGGATGTTCAGGCAAAACGGCGACAACTCGCTATGCGGCCTCAAGCCTGGGCGACAGCTGCTATGCAAAAGCGCTTCCCACTGTCGGCGAGGGCGGCCTGGCGTGGGGCTCCACCTTGAACATGGCTCGCAAAAAATCCCTGAATAATTGCATACGCTATGCCGGACGATCCGGTGGCACGCCCGACACCTGCAAAGTGGTATTGGCCGAGTGCAAAAATTAAGAGAGCGGCGGTGACGCGGGCCGTTCGGTTCGCGGTCAACCGCGTGACCGAACGCCAGTCGGTCATTTGAACTACCCCGGTACCGAGGATTTTGGCACACCGACACTGCCCGCCTTACCGGCGACTGCAAGTGCCACGCAACACGCCAATAACGAGAAGGCGGCGAATGCGCCCATCACATGTAGATAAGGCAACACGTGATTCCAGGCCCGAGCCACCCCCAGGAAAGCGGCGAATAGCCAACCGCTCATGGAAAGCGCACCCAACAAGGCGAGCCGCGTGCGGCCTGCACTGCGCAGTGCGACGAATGGAGCCTTTTGCAGCAACGGGAAGCCGACTCGATGCAGTAATGCACCGTTGAGGCTGAGCAGCGCGACGACAGTTACCTTGGCCCAGAGTTTCTGATTGAGCAGATACGCGTCGCCTTCATTGAGATAACCCTCAAGCACCAGCAACAATCCGCTTGCCCAAAGGGCAAGCAGTGCGAGGCTGACAATCCTCTGAGTTTCATCAAGGTACTCAAGCCTGGCCTGGTCAAGTATTTCCTTGCGCCAACTCCAAAGCTTGTGATCCGCCTGCAACACCCTCCCCAGGGCAATACACGTAGCGAGCAGATGACCGTATACGAGAAGCATTTTGAGCATTGCCTGGACCTTATTATTGTTTTGGCGCTGCGTTCCCTGCTTCGCTGAATTGAAAACGAATGATACAAATTTGCAATTGCATTTTCAAGATGAGCAATCCGTCACAGGCTGATACCGACCGCGAGACAACTGTCGCGACAGGCAGCAAAAGGCCCGGTGCGCGCGAGCGCTCGACGCTCGACGCTCGATTTGAAAGCCTGCGACTAAAAGTTGAAATTTTGCGAACTAAACGAAGTAATGATTGAAAACGTTATAACCCGTTGCGACCCAAGAGCACGGGTTATCAACCGTTCGTCTGTAAACCCCCTGGTAGAAAACCTGCGAAAACTTCGTGATCTAGTCTGACTGCACGTTCGGCAGGAGATTACGCATGTCATTGGCTGAAGAACGAAAACCTCAGCGCCGCAAAGAAACCCGGCTGTTTCTCTTTCTTGTCATCTGCCTCTTCCCGCTGCTGTCAGTCGCTATCGTCGGCGGCTACGGTTTTATCGTCTGGTTTTTCCAGATGCTGTACGGCCCCCCAGGACCACCCAACTAACTAATAGCCTTTTCTGAAAGCCTATTGGAGCCAGCGCATGGACGAAGCTTTGCATATTGCCAGTCTTGTAGTACTTGCCAGGCCTGAATTGTTCGATGCCGTCAAAGCCAACCTGCGCCTGTTGGACGGCCTGGAACTGCATCAGGAAAGTGCGGCGGGAAAACTGGTGGTGGTCCTTGAGGCCGTACACGAAAGCCAGATCCTTCAACGCATCGAACAGATCAACAACTTGCCGGGCGTACTCAACGCGGCGTTGATCTATCACGAACTCCTCGAACCCGAAGGAGACATCGAATGAGCATGTCGCGCCGAACATTCGTCAAGGCCCAGGCCGCCGCCATTGCAGCCGCTGCCGCTGGCCTGCCGATTATTACCGACGCCAGTAATCTGGTCACAGAAGCAGACATGGTCACCCTGGACTGGAACAAGGCGCCCTGCCGTTTCTGCGGCACCGGATGCAGCGTGATGGTCGCGACCAAGGACAACCGGGTGGTCGCCACCCACGGAGACGTCAAGGCCGAGGTCAACCGCGGACTGAACTGCGTAAAGGGCTATTTCCTTTCGAAGATCATGTATGGCGTCGATCGCCTGACCCAACCGCTTTTGCGCATGACTAACGGCCAGTACGACAAGCAAGGCGAATTCCAGCCGATCAGTTGGGAGAAGGCCTTCGACATCATGGAGCTGAAATTCAAGGAAGCCTTGAAGAGCAAAGGTCCCGGGTCGGTCGGCATGTTCGGCTCCGGGCAATGGACCGTGTGGGAAGGCTATGCCGCCAACAAGCTGATGAAGGCTGGCTTTCGCAGCAACAACATCGACCCCAACGCTCGCCATTGCATGGCCTCGGCGGTGATGGGTTTTATGCGCACCTTTGGCATGGATGAGCCGATGGGGTGCTACGACGACATCGAAGCCACCGATGCCTTCGTGCTCTGGGGCTCGAACATGGCCGAGATGCACCCGGTGCTCTGGAGCCGGGTCACCGACCGCCGTTTGAGCCAGCCTCACGTGAAAGTGGCCGTGCTGTCGACCTTCGAACATCGCAGTTTCGAGCTGGCCGACATCCCCATGGTGTTCAAGCCGCAAACCGACCTGATGATCCTGAACTACATCGCCAACCACATCATTGAAAACGGCGCGGTGAACCAGGACTTCATTACCAAGCACACCCGATTTGCCCAAGGTGCCGACGACATCGGGTACGGCCTGCGCCCTGATGATCCACGGGAAATGAAGGCGAAAAATGCCGCCAAGGCCAACACCTGGACGGATATTTCCTTCGACCAATACGCAGCCTTCGTCAAACCTTACACACTGGAGCGAACCGCCAAGGAGACAGGCGTTCCGACTGAAAGGCTCAAGGCGCTGGCCGAGTTGTATGCCGATCCCAAGCGCAAGGTCGTGTCGTTCTGGACCATGGGTTTCAACCAGCACACTCGCGGCGTCTGGGCCAACAACCTGATCTACAACATCCATTTGCTCACCGGCAAAATCAGCGAGCCGGGCAACAGCCCCTTCTCGTTGACCGGCCAGCCGTCGGCCTGTGGTACGGCGCGCGAAGTCGGGACTTTCTCCCACCGTTTGCCCGCCGATCTGGTGGTGACCAACCCCAAGCACCGCGCCATCGCCGAAAAAATCTGGAAGCTGCCCGCCGGTACCATTCAGGAGAAACCTGGGTTTCACGCGGTGGAACAGAGCCGCATGCTCAAGGACGGCGTGCTCAACGTTTACTGGACCCAGGCCAGCAACAACATGCACGCCGGGCCGAACATCATGCAGGAAGTCCTGCCGGGCTGGCGCAACCCGGATAATTTCGTGATTGTCTCGGATGTCTACCCCACCGTGTCCGCGCAAGCCGCCGACCTGATCCTGCCCAGCGCCATGTGGGTAGAAAAGG
The DNA here is from genome assembly GCF_050586665.1 of Pseudomonas sp. ES4. Taxonomy (NCBI): domain Bacteria; kingdom Pseudomonadati; phylum Pseudomonadota; class Gammaproteobacteria; order Pseudomonadales; family Pseudomonadaceae; genus Pseudomonas; species Pseudomonas sp. ES4. Next base: position 125,109 of record NZ_JBOBDO010000006.1, read on the forward strand.
AAGGTGCCTTTGGCAACGCCGAGCGGCGTACGCAGTTCTGGCATCAATTGGTGACCGCACCGGGGGACGCCAAGTCGGACCTGTGGCAGTTGCTGGAGTTTTCCAAGCGCTTCACCACCGATGAAACCTGGCCCGCCGAGTTACTCGCCAAGTCTCCTGATCTCAAGGGCAAAACCCTGTTTGAAGTGCTTTACAAGAATGGCCAGGTTGACCAGTTTCCGGTCGAGCAAATGGAAGCCGGATACAAAAATGATGAGGCCAAAGCGTTTGGCTTCTACCTGCAAAAAGGATTGTTCGAGGAGTACGCCCAGTTCGGTCGCGGCCACGGGCATGACCTTGCCACGTTCGACCGCTATCACAGCGAACGAGGCCTGCGCTGGCCGGTGGTGGATGGCAAGGAAACCCGCTGGCGTTACCGCGAAGGGCTCGACCCCTATGTGGAGAAAGGCAGCGAGGTGCAGTTCTACGGTTACCCGGACAAGAAGGCGATTATCTTCGCCCTCCCCTACGAGCCGCCAGCCGAAGCCCCGGATGCCGATTATCCATTCTGGCTGAGCACCGGACGCGTCCTCGAACACTGGCACACCGGCACCATGACCCAGCGCGTCGAGGAACTGTACAAAGCGGTGCCGGACGCATTGGTCTACATGCACCCCGAAGATGCCAAGGCCTTGAAGGCGCGGCGTGGCAGTGAAGTGAAGTTGATCAGCCGACGCGGTGAAATCCGTGCACGCATAGAAACCCGTGGGCGCAACAAACCGCCTCAAGGACTGGTGTTCGTGCCGTTTTTCGATGCCAACAAGCTGATCAACAAAGTCACGCTCGATGCCACCGATCCGATCTCCAAGCAGACCGACTACAAAAAATGCGCGATACGAATCGAGTTGATCAGCGTGGCCTGAGGAGAACCGTCATGCCTTTGCGAACCCTGCCGTTGCTCCTGCTCGCTGCGATTGGCGTGGTGATGGCTGCAGAAGTCAATTACCCCCTCGATGCCTCGGGGCCAGATGGACGCCGACCCGGTGGCACCTTGACCCAGAGTATGCCGGCCCCGCCCATTGCCAATGAAGAAAACAAGGACCTGAAACGCGAACGCAATTACCCGGACCAGCCACCCACCATCCCCCACACCATCCTCGGTTATCAGATCGACAAGAACGGCAACAAGTGCCTGTCCTGTCACAGCCGGGCCAACAGCGCGCGAACCCAGGCAACGATGATCAGCATCACCCACTACATGGACCGCGACGGCCAGGCGCTGGCGGCGGTGTCACCGCGCCGGTACTTCTGCAACCAATGCCACGTGCCGCAAACAGAAGTACTGCCCCTGGTGGGCAACAGTTTCGAGACGATCGACAAAATACTGCAAGACGAAGCCAACGCCACGCAGAAACCCTGAGGAGGCAACATGAGAAAACTGTTCGCCCTGCTCAAGGATTACTGGGGCATTCTGCGTCGTCCGAGCCTCTACTACAGCCTGGGTTTTCTGACGTTGGGGGGCTTTATCGCCGGGATCATTTTTTGGGGTGGCTTCAACACCGCTCTGGAGCTGAGCAATACCGAGAAATTCTGCATCTCCTGTCATGAAATGCGGGACAACGTGTTCGTCGAACTGAAGGACACCATTCATTACACGAACCGCTCCGGCGTGCGCGCCAGTTGCCCGGATTGCCACGTGCCCCACGAATGGACCCACAAGATCGCGCGCAAGATGCAGGCTTCAAAGGAGGTGTGGGGCAAGATTTTCGGCACCATCGATACGCGCGACAAATTTCTCATGCTGCGTCGCGAACTGGCCGAACATGAATGGGCACGGCTCAAGGCCAATGACTCGCGTGAATGCCGCAACTGCCACAACTTCGAGTTCATGGACTTTACCCGCCAGAGCAAGCGCGCTTCCTCCATGCACTCAACTTCACTGGCCAACGGTGAAGCCACGTGCATCGACTGCCACAAGGGCATCGCTCACAAGCTGCCCGATATGAGCGGGGTGAAAGGCTGGTAAGGATTTTTCGATCAGCCCGAACTTATCCTGGCCTTTTATCCAACCCACAACGCTGGTCACCGACATGCCCACCCCCGAATCCACCCTCCTCGACAGCTGGCACCACAACGCCCAATCCTGGATCGACGCCATCCGCACTGGTGCCATCGAAAGCCGCCTCAAAGTCACCGACCAGGCCATCCTGCTGGCGGTGCTGAGTCGCCAGCCCGAGCGTGTGCTTGACCTGGGCTGCGGCGAGGGCTGGTTGTTGCGCGCGCTGGCTGAACGGGGCATCGAGGCGGTCGGTGTGGATGGCGATGCGACGCTGGTCGAGGCGGCGCGGGCGGCGGGCTCTTCGTCGGTGCATCTGGCGAGCTATGAAGAATTGGTGGAGGCGAAGGTGGACATTGGCCGCGACTACGACCTGATCTGCGCCAACTTCGCCCTGCTGCACCAGGACATCATCCCGCTGCTCACCGCCATGAACGCCCTGCTCGCCCCTGGCGGCGCGCTGGTGATCCAGACGTTGCATCCATGGACCGCGGCAGCGGGCGACTATCAGGATGGCTGGCGGGAAGAGACCTTCGCCGGGTTCAAGGGCCAATGGGAACCCATGCCGTGGTACTTGCGCACCTTGTCCAGTTGGTTCAATGCGCTGGACATGGCCGGTTTTCGGCTGGCCGCCCTGCAAGAGCCGCAGCACCCGCAAAGTCCTGCGCCGCAGTCATTGCTGCTGGTGGCCGAACCGCAGAGGTAAGTGCAATCGATCAACTCGGGCTTTTCAGTCATTCCCTTCCCGCAACAACTGCCTGACCTCAGCCTGTATGGCATAAGCCGGCGCCTCCACAGCATTGAAATCCTGTGTATACCGCTGGGCAAATCCTTCTACCCCCCATTCCTGATATTGCTGCACATGCTTTAGTTCGTGCGCCCAGAGCGCAATGTCCTGCTCGGCGGTTTGAGCGTCCCGGAAAAGGATGATGTCGATCAGCGTCACGGCACCGACATCGGGGTTTTGCAGCATGGCCGTGGCGGCGTTGAATTGGCCGTTGTCGCTCACTTTGTAGCGCGCAGCGTCGAGGACGCTGGGGTCGTACCAGCGCAGCAGTTGCTCGCGGATGTGCGGTGGAATGGATTGGATGCCGGCGCTGGCGGCGTCCGCGCGGGCTTGGGTCAGCCACATCGCCAAAGCAGGCGCCGCGATCTGGTGGATATCATCAGCCAGGGGACCAAGCAGCGGTCCCACGTCTGGCAGGCAGATGCAGCCGTCCAGGCACACTTGTGTCTCGCCAGCCGGGCAGGCGCTGGTCTGGGCTGGTACTTCAAGCGTCAGGCAAAGAACAAACAGCGCCACCAGGCGCGTGATGATGGACGGCATTGGTCGCTCCAAGGACGGACGCAGCGCGAACAGTGGGCCCCGATTGATCGACGATTCGCATGGCTTTAGCGTAGCCCCGAACCAGGCGCCCCAGCGTTAATCCACGACGAACAACTTGGCACCGGTGGTGCTGAAAGATCGATGCCCCTCAGTATTGCTGCCCACCTGATAGCTCATCCCGGCGGTGAGCGTGAACTGACGACCATCCTCCAGCTCCGTGTGCAACTCGCCTTCCAGGCACAACAGGATATGACCTCTCCAGCACCAGTGATCGGCCAGATACCCGGCGCTGTACTCAACCATCCGCACACGGGTTGAACCAAACTGACAGGTTCGCCAATAGGCGGTACCGGTCTGTCCAGCATGCTGTACAGGTTCGACGGTCGACCAATCGGTCGTACCAAAGGGAACAGCCGTTAGATCCATCGTTGCCTCGTCATTGAAGGAGTGTCTGCGGACCGTACTCACCCAGTCCTGCTTCCGATAGACACAGATGCCACGCGTTTATGAGATACAGACTCGAACACCTGCGAAGAACCCCAAAAAAGCCCCGCACTTCAACCGAAGGCGGGGCTTTTGATCTGGCTGGCGTCACTTCACATCGGTTACATCGCGGTAAGGAAAATCTGCTCGATCTCGTCCTGGTTGGCAGGACGCGGATTAGTGAAGCCGCAGGCATCCTTCATGGCATTGGTGGCCAGGATCGGGATGTCGTCGGCTTTGGCGCCCAGTTCGGCGAGGCCGCTCGGAATACCGACATCCAAAGACAGTTTACGGATGGCGGTGATGGCCGCGGCGGCGCCTTTTTCCGCATTCAGCTGCTGGGTGTCGACCCCCATTGCATGGGCGATGTCTTTAAACCGGGCCGGACATACGCTGGCGTTGAAGCTGGCGACATGGGGCAGCAGGATCGCATTACAGACGCCGTGAGGCAGGTCGTAGAAACCACCCAATTGGTGCGCCATGGCGTGGACATAACCCAACGAAGCATTGTTGAAGGCCATGCCAGCGAGAAATTGCGCGTAGGCCATATTTTCCCGGGCAGTCATGTCGTCACCCTGGGCAACGGCAGTGCGCAGGTTGGCTGAGATCAACTCCACGGCCTTGAGCGCACAGGCATCGGTGATCGGCGTTGCCGCAGTCGACACGTAGGCTTCGATAGCGTGGGTCAGCGCGTCCATGCCGGTGGCGGCGGTCAGGCCTTTAGGCATGCCTGCCATCAGCGAAGGATCGTTGACCGACAACAGTGGCGTGACGTTACGGTCGACGATGGCCATTTTCACGTGCCGGACTTCGTCGGTAATGATGCAGAAACGGGTCATTTCACTCGCCGTGCCGGCGGTGGTATTGATCGCGATCAACGGCATCTGTGGCTTGGCGGATTGATCCACGCCTTCGTAATCACTGATGTGCCCGCCGTTGGTGGCGCACAGGGCAATGCCCTTGGCGCAGTCATGGGGAGAACCGCCGCCCAGGGAAATAATGAAATCACAGTCGCTGCGACCCAGCAGCTCAAGACCTTTCTCGACATTGCTGACCGTCGGATTCGGCTTGGCGCCATCAAACAAAGTGGAATCGATGTCCTGCTGCGCCAGAAGGCTGGCTACCTTGGCGGCCACGCCGGCTTTGGCCAGGCCTGCATCAGTGACGATCAAGGCTTTGCGAAAACCATATTTACGGATGGCGAGCATCGCTTCGTCGAGACTGCCAATGCCCATCATGTTCACGGATGGAATGAAGAAGGTGCTGCTCATGGTAATTCCTCTTTTATTCTGGAAACCCGGAAATCAGGTGAGGTCTTGTACTCAAATCGCAGGCTGTGAGGCGGGTCTGAATATCGTCATCAACGAGTTCACCGGGAGACGTGCTGCATCAAGTGTTCAGGCGAACAGCTTTTAAAACGCAGAGGTGGATGGGCCATCGCAGCCAGTAACTTTTGCTCTTGGAATCGAGCCTAAACCTATGACGCCAGACAGGAATGGTCCTTTAGCGTTCATTGGTACCTCCTTTAGTACCGGGAGGTCATGCGTCCCTACAAGTCCGGCTCTTGGCTTTACGAGACTGGGTAGGTGATTGGGTCGCACGCATATGGATCAATCTACAGTCAGAAATCGGCCAAATACTGACATTTGAAATGACCAGCTATCGACCAAAATGAGGCGTTCAAATCATCTACTAGACTGGGGCGATTCAGGCGGCATAAAGGTGAACCACAGTCACGGAGTTGCTAGTTCGTGAAATGCTGAAGGTGATCCACCAAAGCAGCGTTTCGATACTGTCGCCATATTGGCGCGCGCCAGTCCAATATGACGAGTCGCCTGGACGACGGCCCCGGCCAAGCTACCCGAGCAATCAAATGCTTATTCGCCCGCGTGGTCGTTGCCACCGTGCGCGGCGATGAACATGGCGACGGCCGACCGGCAATAGGATTCGACTTCATTGTCGTCCTCTGCTTTCGCCTCATCGAAGCGGGCGATCATCAGGAGATCGGCCCCTTTGAAAAGCGCGGCAAACAAGCGGGCGGACTGGAGAGGATCGGGCACGTTCAGAACCGCCTTCGCGTGCAACTGACGCAACAGGGCCTCGATTTGGGCGATGACATAGGCGGGGCCGGCTTCGTAATGGAGCTTGCCTAACGACTTTTGATTCGTCTTGTCGACCATGATCATGGCTTCGACACTGCGCACGTCCGGGCTCAACAACGTGCGAAGCAGGAATATTCCCACCGCCATGAGCTGATCTGCCGCCGAACCGTCGACGCCTTCAATAAGGGCCTGTGGTGCAAACTGCTGGCAGTGGGCCGCGATAGCCGCGCTGAACAGCGCCTCCTTGTTCTCGAAGTGCCGATAGATGCTTAGCTTGGATATCTTCGCCCGCTGGGCGACCTTGTCCATGGTCGTCGCTTGAAAACCCAACTCCACAAAAAGTTCGCACGCGGCGTCGACTATCGTTTGGCCAAGCGCCTCGTTGGCGGGCCGGCCGCGCCGGCCCTGGTTGTTTTCGGTCATAAAAATTCCAGTACTTGACAGTATTCTAATTCCTGAATTAGGGTACTTCAAAGTATCTTAAACGTGCAAGCCAATCTCCCTTCATCCCCAATACGGAGCCCATCACCATGAATGACGTCATCATCATCGGCGGCAGCTTTGCCGGTCTTGCTGCAGCCCTGCAGCTCGGGCGTGCCCGCCGAAAGGTCACCGTTCTCGATACCGGCCTGCCGCGCAATCGCTTCGCCGACCACTCGCATGGCCTGCTCGGCCACGACCACAAGCCACCGCTGGAGATCCTGGCCGAGGCGCGGCAGCAGTTGGCGCGCTATCCCACGGTCAGGCTCGTCACTGCGCGGGCCGAGAGTATCTCCGGCGCCATCGACGATTTCTCCGTCCTCACTGGCGATGGCGAAAGCCTCAAGGCGCGCCGCCTGATCCTGAGCTATGGCGTCGCCGACCAGATGCCTGAAGTTCCCGGCTTTGCCGAAGGCTGGGGCACCTCCATCGTTCCCTGCCCCTATTGCGACGGCTTTGAAGTTGCCGGCCGGCATTGGGGCCTCGTCTGGTCCGGCCCGCCGTCGCACAACTACGTCAGGCTATACCACGACTGGACCGACACATTGACGGTCTTCGCCAATGGTCACGACATTCCACCCGACATCCGGGCCGATCTGGCGCGCCGCGGCATCCCTGTCGTCGATGGCAGGATCACCGAAATCGACCATGACGAGAGCCATAACACCACCGTCAAGCTAGACGCCGGCCCCCCTGTCGCGGTCGACATTCTGTTCGCGCATCCGCGCAACAAGCCGTCCGCAAGCCTGCATGAATCGCTGGGCCTCGCCACGGTCGATACGCCCCTGGGCATCGCCCTCAAGGTCGACGAGCGCCGCGAAACCAGCATGCCCGGCGTCTACGCCGCCGGCGACCTCGCCAATCTCCTCATGCCCTCGGTCACCACGGCATCATGGCAAGGCGCGACGGCGGGTATCTCCGCCCAGCAGTCGATGCTGGTTTGAGAGCACAGATTCCCTTCTTCGGTTGTCGCAGGCTTCTGAAGGTTGCTTCGAAGCAGCATCGATCACGCCAGTTTCAATTTCACAATAGACGGGAGCGCCACCATGACCGACCTAAAGCCGCTAGACCATAAATTCAAACCGCTAGACGATAAATTCCCGCTTCAGCGCCAACTCGGCATCGCGGCCACGCCAGTCGTGCTCATCAACCTCTTCACGCTCGATTACGCCGACGAAGCGGGGTTTCTGGACGCTTTCAAGGCGGCTGCCGAGATCATAACGAAGCAACCGGGCTTCATTTCCATGTAACTGCATCGAGCGATCGGCGATAGCCCGACACGCCGGCCTCACCCATCCCGAGTTCGTCGCGGAGCTTTCGGCCTATCCTTCATCCGTCGTAGGCAGCCCGCACCTGTTCCAGAAGGTCGCCGTCCCCGGCTTTTGCACGGCCTAGTTAAGAGCGAATCAAAACGAGGAAATGTCATGACCGAGCAAAATGCCTATCAGGTCGCCGACTGGAATGGCCAAAGCGGAGAGTACTGGGTCGCCAACCAGGCCCGGCTCGACGCCATGTTTGCGGTGTTCGGCCAGGCCGCGATAGAAGCCGCCGCGCCCGCGACGGGTGAGCACGTGCTGGACGTCGGCTGCGGCGCGGGCGCGTCGAGTCTGGCTCTGGCCGCCCGCGTCGGCGCGGGCGGCCATGTGCTGGGCGTGGACATATCCGAACCGCTGATCGGCCGAGCGTGCGCGCTTGCGCCACAGGATACGCCGGCCCAGTTCCGGGTAGCCGACGCCAGCAGCGCCGAGCTGCCCGAGCGCGCGTTCGACATCCTGTTCTCGCGTTTCGGAGTGATGTTCTTCGACGATCCGACAGGGGCGTTCGCCCATATGCGACGCGCGCTCCGGCCGGGCGGGAGGGTCGCTTTCGTCTGCTGGCGCGGCGTGGCCGAGAACGATTGGGTGCGCCTGCCGATGGGCGCGATCAAGGGCATCGTCCCGCCGACCGCACCGCCCGATCCCGAAGCGCCCGGCCCCTTCTCGTTCGGCGACCGGGGGCGGGTGATGCGCATCCTGACAGCAGCCGGTTTCACCGATGTCACTATCACGCCCTTCGATGCTTCCATCCCGTTCGGCGAGGGCGGGACGCGGGACGCGGCGATCGACGACGCGGTGAAGATGGCGTTCGAGGGCGGCCCGCTGTCGCTTGTGCTCGCGGATCAGCCCGACGACATCCGCGCCCACGCCTGGGCCGCGGTTCGTGCCGCCTTGGCGGGCCTCCCCGGCGAGCGGTCGGTGATGATCGACGGCGCGGCGTGGATCGTCATGGCACGCAATCCGGCAGCTAGCAGCGATTAACAGGGGGAGACGTATTTATTCCTCTAGTTGCGTATCCATCAAAGCATCAATGTAGGGTGCCTTGTGCGCGAGATATTCGGCAATGCCTTCCCGGTTGTTGGCTTCGAGCCGTAGCTTCAAATCCTGATACTGCTGCCGGATGCTGGCGCTTTCTCTCAAAAGGTCTCGGAAGCGTAGCATTCGCTCAATCTGTCCATGACCAGCGATGCACACGTGTATTTTATGAGTTCTCACCCCATCGACATCGCGACGGTAAAAGTGATGGTCGATCGAAAGATCTGTTCCCCGTACATAGCCCAATGTATGCATGAACTCGCCACGAGCCGCTTCATTTACGTGCTCCGACACCACAACCAAAATGTCGATTTCTGGTTTGGCGCAAAGCCCAGGAACAGCGGTACTACCGACATGATGAGTTTCGATCAGCTCAGCTCCAAAGCCCTTCGCTATTCGTCGTTTTTCGATAGTAAAAAGTTGCGGCCATTGAGGATCAGAGGGCGAGATCTTACTGGTGAGGGCCATCAGCTGTCCTTGCGTCAGAGTCGAATGAGAGAAGATTAACCTTGGTTCAAAAATTTGGAGTCGGCCATGGGGCCCACGGCAGAAAATAGGCACTTGAGATTGAAATATTTACTTTGAGCAGAGGATTTCGGGCTCTGATTTCGCTCCGACATTTTCAATGAAATCAGCCACAACGACCGGTCACAACGAGTGATGGTCGATCCATCGCTACCTGTCAGTTTGAATCCTCTTACAAGTATTCGCGTCTAGAGTTTCACTGCCAACTATCCTGAAACAAGATCAGAATTCAGGCGTGCAACGTCAGGTGACTTCGTCCTCAGGGAAACCGGTATGACAAATCCGCAAGATAAAGCCGAGTCCGACGCGGATTTAGCTCAGATGGTGATAGGACGAGGGCCATGCACCTATCTATTGCTGCTCTTACTAGGATTGATCCTTCTGTTTCCCTTCCTTGAGGAGGGTTTAATGCCTCGCTTGTCGCTCGGCATTCTGTTTTCAACGGTGCTGCTCGTGGGCGCTTTCGCCACCAGGCAGACTCGGCGAGGGTTCATCCTCAAGCTGTGTCTGGCGCTGCTTGGGGTTAGCCTTCAATGGGCGGCCTTGGGGGCTGGGAGTATCGCGATTCTCAAGCTTGCCGGGATTTCCTATGCGGCGTCTCTTGCGGTTTCGTTTAGCGGAGTGCTTCGCTATATCCTCATGCGCGGGCCAATTACAGCTGACAAGCTGCATGGTGCGCTGGCGGGTTACATCATGCTGGCCTTCGTTTGGTCCTTCATTTTTGCTCTGGTGGAGACATCCGCCGCAGGCTCATTCGGCCCTGGCCAACTTGACTTCGGACAGCCGGGGACTTTCTTCAAACTGATCTATTTCAGCCTCACGACGCTCACCACCACCGGCTACGGTGACGTTATCCCGCTGACCAACCACGCCCGCTCACTTGTGATGGTCGAAGAATTTTCCGGCGTCTTTTACGTTGGTGTTGTGATTGCGCGGCTTGCCGGTCTTTATCCGTCGAATCAGGTCAGGTAACTGTCGATTTGCCTGAGCCACCTCCGGGGGGTAAGCAAGCAGGGTCGGACAAATGTCCCACCAACGCGTGAATGGGACGTAGCGTAAATCCTGTCTTTCAAAGTCCTGCACTGAAACGATACTGCCAGACCATGCCGACAGCATCGTATTCGCTGCCCGTGCGGGAATGTCCGCCATAGCTCGCATTCAGCTTTATCGAATGGTTGCGGTTCAACGGCAGCGAAAGGGTGCAGCCGTAGCGGGTGCTTTCCTGAAAATCACGGTTACTGACCCCATCCACTGAGCTGCTGCCGCCAGCGAAGTAGGTCGCATCCAGCGAACCCCAGACCCCATAGTTGAAGGCGTAGATAAGATGCCCCTGTATTTGGTAAATCGGATCCTGGGAAAGCACGTGGTCGCCGAGTAACTCGTCATTGTCGGTGAAAAAGGTTCCTGCGCCGGATAATTCCAGGGTCACTGGCCCCACACGTTTGGAAACCCCGAGTTCAGGCTTGAATGACCAGCGATTATTGCCCAGATTGATCAGCCTGCTGTCGTCGTATTGGCCCAGTGGCGCCGTGATCGCCAGGCTGGCGCCGATAATCACATCCTGTTGGTAGCTGGGGAACTCGGCCAGGGACATCGCCGGGGCGCCATACAAGTTGACCGAGAAGCGAAATCTTGGGTCGATCAGCCCAGAGACATTACGCTCCCTGGGTTCGCCGGCAAGCAGGGCTGAGCCGGTCAGTTTTGCCTCGGGCACGACGATATCGAACTTCCCCGAGCGGCCCCAGACGTCCAGGGATCTGGCAAAGGCAAACACGACCGTCTTGATATTGAGCCTGGCATCTTCGAGTGGGATCGAGGGGTTGGCCGTCACATTGCCATGGAGATCGCTGTAGCCGATGAGCAGGAAATTGATACCGACCGGTGTATTGGCGTAGGATCTGGGTTCGAGATCTTCTGCCACTGCGGCGGTGGCGAGCATGATGACCGAAGCGGATGCGAAACGAACCAGCCTGATGACACAGAGATTGTGTTTCATCCACTTTCGCTCGCTTCTGTGAGGACCCCGGAGTTCTATGAGTTGTAGCGCATCTGCATTTGTTTGGCATAGACAGATGCCACCCGCACTGCGTAGTCGCACTTGGCTATCTACAGCACGCTCCGAGCCTTTGACTTAACCGGCCAAAAGGACACGCAGAAACTCAACCGCGCACCAGGTAGGCTCCTGACGGAACCCGATCTCGCAGCTTCTTGCATTTTCCGGGTTTGGGCTGATGCCCGGGCGGGCGATCAGGAAACCAGATTCGGCACTTACCCGGAGGCGGCCAATGGCCGCTGGGGATCTCAACCTCATCGTACGCAGGCCGCTGTGGCTCGACGAAAGCCACGGGCACTTCTCCTTCGCGCCGAGGCCTGCCAGCCGTCGGCGAATCCGATACCCTCTCTGCCTGTGCGTTAGCGAAGTTGCCAGCGTTGGCTTGTTCAACAGCGGCCATTTCTGCTTCGCGACGCTTTTGGACCTCCTCTTTGAGCCCCTGCTGTACTGCGACCTGGTCCTCTTTGGCGTTGGGTGAGGTACTCGAAGCCTTGGCCTGCTGCGCCGCCTGGATCAATTGGAAGTTGCGGTTGCGTAACTCGACGTTGCGACCAACCCGCATGTTCGAGCGCGCCGCCAACGTTTCTGCCTGCTGGTACTGCCCCTGCTGAAGACGCAACACACCAAGGTAATGCAGCGTCGCGGGATTGTTCGGCTGGATATGCAGGGCACGCTCCAGCGTGGCAGCGGCTTGGTCCAACTGGCCATTTTCATATTGCCGCGAGGCGGTTTCGATTAGCGTGGTTGATGCGCTGTTACTTTGCGAGAGCGGTCTTCGTTCGGCAGCAACCGAACAAAGCGACGCGACAGCGCAGAACGCCAGGATGAGACCCGGCAGAAAACTCTTGGTTGGCATCAGGGGGCGGACTCGGCTGATCGAGGACGGCACTGTCGTAAAACAGGCCACCAGCGCTGCTCGGCATCGCCGATACAGGGCCCCTGTTGACCTGGCCAGTACCCTGAAGTTCCCGCTGCAACAGGCCATCGGCACCAGACCTTCTCATGCGGATTGTCTGCGCCAAGTGCCGGGTGATGTGCCGAACTGGCGTTTGAATGCGCGACTGAACGCTGCTTCGGATTCGTAGCCCACTGCAAAGCCGATTTGCGCCACATTCCCGCGCCCTTCGCGCAGGTGTTGAGCCGCCACGTGCATTCGCCAGAGCGTCAGGTATTGCATCGGTGGCTGTCCGACCAATGCCGTGAATCGCTCCGCGAATACCGAGCGCGACATGCCCACCTCAAGCGCCAGGGCTTCTGCCGTCCAGCCCTCGGTTGGACGAGCATGGAGCAGCGCCAGTGCGCGCCCGATATGCGGATCTCGCAAACCCGCCAGCCACCCGCGCCGCTCAGTGGGGAGGTTGGCGACATACTGGCTGACGGCTTCGACGAACAGCAATTCGGATAGTTTGGCGATGACTGTTGTCGAGCCGACGCGCCCCGTCGCGATCTCACTGACAGCGAAACGGAATGAGCTTTCAATCCAGGCTCCCGAAGCCGTCGCGCGGACGTCTAGTTTCAATAAGGATGGCAGCGACGAAAGCAACGGGCTGAACGGTGTTTCAGAGCCGAGGAATCCGCACAATAACTGTGTGGCCTCGCCGCCCCCGCCGTACTTGATTCGTGAAATTCCACCGATTTCCGGCGGCTGGATAACTTCGCGCGCCGACATGGGCGCAATGCTTAGATCACTGCCAAAGGTATGAACGTCATTGCGAGGAAGCAGAATGAGTTCGCCTGCCCGCACGTCGAGGGTGGCGCCATCGTCGATACGTAATTGCATGTGCCCCGCCGCGACAAAATGCGACGCAATGATATGTCGAGGTGCCGCCAGGAACGGTTTGCAGTCGTCTGCAGAGATTCTTCCGCTGATGCACCAGGGCGCACTGAGCTCCGCCTCGAGAAAGACCCCACCAGACAGCCGAATCACACGCAAGACATCAGATAGAGCATCCAACAATTGCCAGCCCTCCTTTCCGGAGTCCGGAGCATGTAATCAGGCGCACTGGTCATTCGCTGCCTGAACTGCGAGGCCTAGATTAGCACCAACGTGGACTCAATGATCGAGGCGCTCCCCCGGACGCTTCACCGATGGTCATTGACTCCCGCGTTGACCGTAATTGGCCCACTCCAACTCGACCACGCAAGCCGGAGATCGATATGAACACCGCAGCTACCCTACCCCGCTCAGATTCAGGCAACGCCGCCCGTTTTGCTCAAATCGTCAGATCATCGAAGAAAGCGGAATGGCAAATCGATCGCGATTTGCTACAGGACCGTAGCTTCGACTTCTCGCGCAAATTTTTGCCGGACGGGCTATCGCGGATCGACTGCCTGACCTTTCTCGCCGCGGACGAGGCGCGTCTGCTCAGTCAGATTCAGGGCCGGACCTATGCGTATATCTTTGGCCTCGTCGAGCGTTTTATCAGTGCCAAAATGCTCGATCAAGGTCGGGCCCATGTATTTGACGATCAGCTCGCACTGGAAGCGCTGGTGCGCTTTTCCAACGACGAGATCAAGCATCAGGAGCTGTTCCGACGCATTGAGACGATGATGGGTAAGCAATTGCCAGCGGGGTATCGTCAGGTTGCCGACCCAAACGATGTAGCGCGCGCGGTACTGGCGGCCAGTACCTGGTCGGTACTGGCGCTGACCTGTCATATCGAACTGTTTGTTCAGACGCACTACGTGCAAAGCATCGCCCCGCGCGAGGAGATATGCCCGCTCTTCAAGGATGTCTTCAAGTTTCATTGGAAGGATGAAAGTCGGCACGTCGTACTCGATGAATTGGAGTGGGAGGCTGAGCACGCAAAACTCTCCCCGGCCAAGCGCGACCAGGCAGTGAACGATCTGATTGCGCTGGTGGCGGCTGTCGACGCAATCCTGCAGGCACAATCGGCATCCGATGCCGACTACTTCATTCGAAATGCTTCACGATCGTTCAGTGTCGATCAGACAGCGCAAATCAACGCCTGCGTGCTGAGCGCCTACCGCTGGCAATACATTATCTCGGGCGTGCAACATCCACACTTTGGCCGGCTGCTTACGCGCATGACAACGCCAGCACAGATGTCCAGGATTCAGACCGCACTGGCACCCATCATGAGCCATTGATCGACAGGGGCGACCGACCGCGCGTCGGTCGCACGACGGTGGGATGACATGCCGAAAATGATTGATTGAGGATGGCAGCCATGACGATTCCGATGTGGATGCTGCTTGGATTTGCGACCTGGACTTTACTGTTGTTGATGGCAACCGTCGGAGTGTATCGCTGGGTCAGAATCCTGTTCTCGAATATTCCGATTGCTTCTTTCCGAAGCGATCAGCTCGAAGGCGAGGATTGGTATCGGCGTGGGACAAGGGCACACGCGAACTGTGTGGAAAATCTGCCTGTCTTTGGCGCCATCGTGTTCGTGATTTCAGCCCTTGGTATCGACGGCCCCGCAGTGAACTACTTGTCCATATTCGTCCTGACCGCTCGTGTGTGCCAGTCGCTGGTTCACGTCTCCCATGTGCAAACCGATACGTTCGTGGCGGTTCGGTTTACCTTCTTTTGCGTGCAGTTGGTCTGTTTTCTCGCACTCATTGTGATAGCCGCTTGTTACGGCGCCTGAATACTCAAATAGATCATCGGCACAGCGCACCCGTCGATCACCGAAGGGCGCGCTGCTGTAGCAAAGTTCTGGACGTACAACGTTGGCTATTTAAGCAGGGGGTCCCCTAGAACTTTTCCCTATTAATCTGTCTATGTGGATAGGCACATCCGCTCGGTAAGCGCGAACCCCCAAGGCTTCCCGCAGCAAGATGGCCATACGTCCGATTGTCAATCAGAGGTTGCCTTCTCTCATGAAATTCCATGACCCACGGATGGTGCTCTTCGGCCTGTTAGCGTTCGCGGCAGTGGGCTCGGCCTGCGCAACACCGATGAAGACCCCAACCCCTGTTGTCGCAACTGAAGTCACCGCCGTTCAGGCTCCTGTCCAGGCCGCCGGCAACCCTTGGCCGACCCTGGCCAGTATGGCCGCCACGCAGCCGGGGGCGTTGCTTGCCCATGACGACCGATACTGGCATGACGGCCGTTGGCATGATCGCAGGGACAATTGGCGCCGAGACGACTGGCGTAGAGATAAGTGGCGTCGAGAGCAAGCCCGCCGAGAAGCTGATCGTCGTGATTGGGAGCGCCACCAGGATCGGGCCATGCGGCACCGCTACGAGGACGATCGCCGCTACTATCGTCGCTAGGCCTGCCAGAGCAGACGTGCGGACCAGACTCGCTCATCCCGCAGCCCTGCCATACTGTTCAACATGACTCGTGCAACTTTCCGCTTCTACGAGGAGCTCAACGATTTCCTGCCGGCCGAACGGCGCCGGCAGTCATTCACCTGCGAGTGCGCGCGAGGGGCGACGGTCAAGCACATGATCGAGGCGCTCGGGATACCGCACACGGAGGTTGAGTTGGTGCTGCTCAACGGCGAGTCGGTGGGCCTGGAGCGGACGATCTTCGACGGTGACCGGCTGGCGGTGTATCCCAAGTTCGAAGCGCTGGACATCAGCCCGTTGCTCAAGGTTCGTGCGCAACCTTTACGGGTGCTGCGCTTCATTGCTGATGCACATCTTGGCGGGCTGGCCAACCTGCTGCGCATGAGCGGTTTCGACACCCTCTACGACAATGGCTTCGAGGATGGCGAGATCGCCGAGATCGCTGCTCAGCAAGGACGCATCGTGCTGACCCGTGACCGCGAATTGCTCAAGCGGCGGATCATCAGCCACGGCTGTTACGTGCATGCCCTCAAACCGTCGCTACAGCTGCGCGAAATGTACGAACGCCTCGACCTGGCGCGTAGCGCGCGGCCATTCAGCCTGTGCCTTCATTGCAACCTGCCGCTGCACGAGATCAGCCCGGAACTGGCCCGGCTGCAGGTGCCGCCACGGGTTGGCGCCCTCTATTCGCACTTCTTGCGCTGCGATGCCTGCCAACGGATTTACTGGGAGGGTTCGCACTGGCGCAGCATGCATGCACTGCTGGCGCCTCTGCTGAACCGATAGCCGAGCGCATCGACTTTTTCGTACAAACCCTGGACCGGCCTCAAGCCAGCAACTCGGTGATCCACCGGGCCTGCCGGGCGATGTCTTGCACTTTTTCTTCGGGCAAGGCCTGTCGCGCATGGGCGAAGTGGGTCAGGGTCTTCTGCTTCTCGCGCAGGATGCGCTGCCACTTGATCAGGAACGCCGGGCTGCGTGCCTGCATCTGCAGTGGGCCAAAATAAAGCTCCTCGGCGGTGTACATCACCGGCCCGGCGCGCTCGGCGACGATGATTTCGTAGTCGAAACGATTTTCCCGCAGCAGTTCCTCGCAGAGGATGCGGTAGCCATTTTCCATCAGCCACTGGCGCAGTGGCTGCTCGCCGCCGTTGGGTTGCAGAATCAGGCGCTCCTGGCCACTCAGACGCGCCTTGCCGCTGTCGAGGATGTCGCGGATCGTCTCGCCGCCCATGCCGCAGATGGTGATCGCAGTGATCCCGTCACCCGGTTCGATCGCTGCCAGACCACTGGCCAGGCGCACGCTGATCCGCTGGTCCAGACCGCTCTCGCGCACGGTGCGTTCGGCCGAATGGAACGGCGTCAACGCCACCTCCCCGGCCACCGCCGCCGCAATGGCGCCACGGCGCATCAACGCCACCGGCAGGTAGCCGTGATCCGAGCCGATATCGGCCAGGCGTGCGTCTGCTGGTACATGCGCCGCCACGCGCTCCAGGCGCTGGGACAATGTCTGTTCGTTCAACTGCTGTTCCTTTTCACCACGAATGTCCGACACCTTGGGCCAGGTCGGGACGCGATTCTGTCGAGCAACGCCGTGCATTTCAAATTTATGCGACAAGAGCCATGGTTCGACCCGAATTCTGAGTGGTTGTGCTATGAGGGCGGCCTTCATGCTGCGGTAAGGCATCAGGCGCGTCAGCGGGATGTGCTCAGTGCTTTTTTGACTGAGTTGATCGGTATTTTCGGGGCCGTGCAAACGTCAATAGGAGCAAGCCCCTCACCCGTTTTCAGATCCG
This sequence comes from Pseudomonas sp. ES4, assembly GCF_050586665.1. Classification (NCBI taxonomy): domain Bacteria; kingdom Pseudomonadati; phylum Pseudomonadota; class Gammaproteobacteria; order Pseudomonadales; family Pseudomonadaceae; genus Pseudomonas; species Pseudomonas sp. ES4. Next base: position 142,521 of record NZ_JBOBDO010000006.1, read on the forward strand.
GATTTCGCTGGTCGGCATAACGTCGATCCGCGCCACGGGCCCCGTCAAATGCGCCAGGTCTGCGTTGTGTTCGGTGATGATGTCTTCGGCGGCGAGGTTGCCGTTGTCGACGGTGGAATGCGCATCGGCGGCGAGCACTACGTCATAGCCCAGGTTCAGTGCCTGGCGGACAGTGGCGTTGACGCAATAGTCGGTTTGCAGTCCGCAGACGATCAGGCGGTCGGCGTCCATATCCTGCAATTGCGCTTGCAAGTGGGTCCGGTAGAACGAGTCTCGATTGGTTTTTCGCACGCGAAGGTCTTGCGGCGAAATCTTCAGGCTTTCGGCCAGTTGCCAGCCTTCGGACCCGTATTGCAACTGGTCGCCCCTTTCTTCGTGCTGGATGAGGATGACCGGGATGCCTGCTCCGCGAGCCTTGGCACTGAGGTCGTTGATGTTCTCGATAACACGCTTGATCTCAAAACATTCGTACTCGCCAGTGCACAGGGCGCGCTGGACATCGATGATCAGCAGTGCGGTAGCCATGGTCCCGTCCTTGAAAAGAATCAGTGGATCAGGGGACGAAAAATAGATCCGTCCCCCTTTGAAAAACACCCCTCAATAACCGAGCGACAACCCGGTGTTACGACGTGGATCGTTCGCCCCATAAAAGTGGTTTTTGCCCACCGGCTTGCCTTCCAGCGAAGGTGCGCCGACCAGAATCGCCGCCACATGGTTGGCGTCCTGCGGCCCGGCAAACTTGTGCCCCCAGCTTTCGAGCATCTTCACCGTATCAGGGCTGGTGGTGAAGGTCTCAAGGTTGGTCTCTTCCGGTAACCACTGCTGGTGGAAACGCGGTGCATCCACCGCCTCCTGGATGTTCATGCCGTAGTCGATCACGTTGAGCATAGTCAACAAGGTTGCAGTGATGATGCGACTGCCGCCGGGGGTGCCGACGACCATCACCACTTTGCCGTCCTTGGTGACGATGGTCGGGCTCATGGACGACAGCGGTGCCTTGCCGGGCGCGATGGCATTGGCCTCCCCTTGCACCAGACCGTACATGTTCGGCACGCCGATTTTCGAGGTGAAATCGTCCATTTCGTCGTTGAGGATCACCCCGGTTTTGCTGGCCATGACGCCGGCGCCGAACCAGTCGTTCAAGGTGTAGGTCACCGAGACCGCATTGCCCCATTTATCGACGATGGAGTAATGGGTGGTGTTGCTGCCTTCGTGTGGCGCTACGCCGGGTTTGAGCTCGCGGGACACCGCGGCCTTTTGCGGATTGATGGCTTCGCGGATTTTCGTTGCGTAGTTTTTATCCAGCAGATGGGCGATCGGATTTTTCACAAAGTCCGGGTCGCCCAGGTAGCTATTGCGGTCCACATAAGCGTGACGCATCGCTTCGATCTGGTAGTGCATGCTCTGGGCCGAGTGATAGCCCAGGTCTTTCATCGGATAGCCTTCGAGAATGTTCATGATCTCGCAAATCACCACGCCGCCAGAGCTGGGCGGCGGTGCCGAGACCACATGGTAGCCGCGGTAATCGCATTCGATCGGGGCCAGTTCGCGGGTCTTGTATTTGTCGAGGTCGGCCTGAGTGATGATGCCTTTGTTGGCCTGGCTGGAGGTGACGATGGCATCGGCCACCCAGCCTTTATAGAAGCCGTCGGCGCCCTTCTCGGAGATTTCCCGCAGGGTTTTGCCGAGGTCTTTTTGCACCAGTTTCTGACCGACTTGCATCGGCTCGCCGTTGCTCAGGAAAATCGCACCGGAATCCTTGATGTCCTTCTTGAACACGTCAGTGGCGTATTCCAGCAACTCGACATCGCCCTGCGCCAGCACAAAACCGTCTTCGGCGAGCTTGATGGCCGGGGCGATCACTTCCTTGCGCGGTTTGGTGCCGTATTTCTTCAGCGCCAGTTCCATGCCCGACACGGTACCCGGCACGCCAACGGCCAGATGGCCACGGGTGCTCAGCTCGGGGACAACGTTGCCCTCCTTGTCGAGGTACATGTCGGCGGTGGCGGCCAGCGGCGCTTTTTCACGGAAGTCGAGGAAGGTCTTGCGCCCGTCCGCCAACTGAATGGTCATGAAACCGCCGCCGCCCAGGTTACCCGCCGCGGGATAAACCACCGCCAGCGCATAGCCGACCGCTACCGCAGCGTCGACGGCGTTACCGCCGTTCTTGAGCACATCGACGCCCACGTGACTGGCCAGATGCTGGGCGGTGACGACCATGCCGTTTTCGGCCGCGACCGGCGCCACGGAAGCCGCGTAAGCACTGAGGCAGCTGAGCACCAATGAGGTCGCAATCAGCGATTTGGCAAAAGGTTCGAACTTCATGAGTCGGTCTCTTTTTGTTTTTAGGCTCTGTAAAAAAACAGAGGGGAAGGCTTCAAGAGCAGAGGCAAGTATGGCTGGGATTGCGTATTGCGCCTCCCCGTCGAGGCAGTATGCTTGGCCTCGGTTCAGCACTTTTACGGAGTCCACCGGCATGAGTTACACCTTCATCACCCTCGCCACACCGGTGGGCGAGTTGAAGCTGGTCGCGAACGGCTCACGACTGGCAGCCATCCTCTGGGAAAACGACAAACCCGACCGGGTGCGGCTTGGACCGATGCGCGAGGCGCCGGATAACCCGATCCTGATGCGCACGGCTCAGCAGCTGCGGGAATACTTTGCAGGCACGCGCAATCGTTTCGACCTGGAACTGGATTTTGCCGGGACGGAATTTCAGAAGAAGGTCTGGGCAGCGCTGCTGACCATTCCGTTTGGCGAGACCCGCAGCTATAGCGAGATAGCCCGGCAGATCGGCAATCCCAGTGCAGTTCGGGCAGTGGGCGCCGCGAACGGCAAGAACCCGATTTCGATTGTTGCGCCGTGTCATCGGGTGATTGGCGCTTCGGGAAAGTTGACGGGGTTTGCCGGAGGGCTTGAAGCGAAGGAACAGTTGCTGACGCTGGAAGGTTGCCAATGGTCTGGGGCCGGCAGGACAGGCGATTTGTTCTGATCAGCCCAAACGCTACGTTGATCAGGCGGTGGTGAAGATGTTTTTCATCGCCGCATACTGCAACAGCATGATGGTCTTCGCATCGCAGATTTCCCCGCGATAAAACGCATCAAGTGCGTCGTCGAATTTCCACTCCAGCACTTCCAGTTCCTCGGTCTCCTCCTCCAGCCCGCCGCCCTCGCTGACCTTGGCAGCAGCGTCGTACTCGGCGATGAAGAAGTGCAGTTTCTCAGTCACCGACCCGGGGCTCATGTAGGCCTCGAACACCTTGTGCACATGATGCACGCGATAACCGGTTTCTTCCTCGGCTTCTTCGCGGATGCGCTCTTCAGGCGCCGCACCTTCTAGCAGCCCCGCCGCCACTTCGATCAGCAACCCATCGTGGCCGTTGACGAACACCGGCAAGCGGAATTGCCGGGTCAGCACCACGGTTTTCTTTTCACGGTTGAACAGCAGGATCGCCGCGCCATTGCCGCGGTCGTAGACCTCGCGGGTCTGGCGTTGCCATTCGCCGTTGTTGCGCTGGTAATCGAAGGTAATTTTCTTGAGCAGGTACCAGTCGTGGGACAACACCTGGGACTCGATGAGGTTGACCCGCTCGGCTGTGTTCGACATGACAATGCATCCCTTTTTTCGTCAGAAGACGCACATCTTAGGCGAAAACGAAAGCCCGACGCTAAGACAGCTGAGCCTTGTATTCCTTCTCATACTGACCCGCCAGCGTCTCTTTCTGTTTGTCGTCGAGTAGCTTGCCGGCCATCTGGAAGAACTTCTGCTCTTCCTCTTCCAAGTGGTGATTGACCTTCTCGGCGAGCTTCTTCGCGGCGACCAGCCAGGCCGGGCTGGACATCTCGGTTTCGTCGAGTGCTTCCATCATTTCATCCATCTCATGATGTTCGGCAATCGCATGACGGCTGAGGTCGACGCCGTTATCGAACTCCATCAGCGGGATGTAGAAATGCCGCTCTTCAGCGGTTTCGTGGGCCTGAAGTTCGGACTTGAGCTGCTTGTAAGCCTCGACCCGTTCGGGGGTGTCGCCGCTGGTCTGGATCAGCGCATCGGCGTAGATACGTTGGCGGTCGTGGCTTTCGCGCAAGGCTTCGAAAATATTCACGGAGTGTCCTCATGGGCCGCGTTCAGGAATGACGCTGTTTAGCCTAGACACCTGCGCCCGAACGACGGTTCCACCTGAAGACTGGAACAACGACCAGGAGCCGCGATAGTCTTGGAAATGTTTACCACTCTGGCCATAAGGAAATAGCTGATGACCCTGCGAATCGAACGATCGCAAAACCCCACGGATGAAGAACGCCAGGCAATCCTGCTGCCGTTGCGCGCCTATAACGCCGAAAAAGCCGGTGTCTCGACTCAGGAGCCCGTTGCCTTGCTGGTGCGTGACGAAAGCGGCGAGATTCTCGGCGGGCTTCACGGTCGGGTGTTTTACCAATGGTTGTACATCGACCTGTTGTCGGTGCCTGAACAGGCTCGCGGACAGGGCATGGGCACGCAGCTGATGCAGATGGCTGAACACCTGGCACGGGAAAAGGAATGCATCGGAATCTGGCTCGACACCTTCGACTTCCAGGCGCCGGAGTTCTACCGCAAGCTCGGCTACAGCGAACTCGGCCAGATCGCCGACTACCCGCCGGGCCACAAGCGCTTCTTTTTCCAGAAGCGCCTGAAAAACGAAACCTGACCCGGCGGGAGCAAACCCCATTTTCATAATCAACACAGAACAACTGTGGGAGCGGGCTTGCTCGCGAAGGCGGTGTGTCAGTCAACAGAGATGTTGAATGTACCGGCCTCTTCGCGAGCAAGCCCGCTCCCACAGGGGTATGCGTCAATCCAAAGAATCAGAGGCAGGTCGCCAACGCCGCCAGTCGGCGCTTAGCCACAAAGTCGTCATGCTGAGCGTAATAATTCAGCACGGTGGCGGAAGCGTCAGTCTTCACGTCTACAAAGGACTCCGCCGAACGCGTGTAAACGGTGGTGCCGCCGTTCTCGCCAGGCTGCAAATACGCGCTGGCATCGACACCGAACACCGCCTCGTCCTGCCAGGAAAACTGCACACACTGGGCGACCACTTTTTCCGGTTTGTCCGACGTCAGGGTTTTGTACGGGGTTCCAGTGCGGGCGTCGTTCATCGCCGAGCCCGCGCATCCGGCCAGCAACGTTACGGCCAGCGCCACCATCAGAATTCGCATTGCGTTCGCTCATCAAGAAAAAGCGGACTGTATCACCGCGGCACTGCGTATCGTTCTGCTTTACTTCATTTATACCGCGACACCGAGTGACGATTCGCGCACCCTGTCGCGCCATAAACACCGCATCGCCCGTTTTTCCGGGCTTATTTTCTGGAAAGGTCATGACACCCAACGCCGAATATTACAAACCGACCGCTGAATATGCCGACAAACTGATCAGCCAGATCGGTCAGACGCCGTCCTGGATTGCCAAGCGGATTGGCGTCACCGACAAGCGCATTCGTTACATCCTCGACGGCGAAAGAACCGTCAAGGGTGAAACCACGCCAATCCAGATGACCTACCCCGAGCAGTTTGCCCTTGAGTGCCTGGCAGCAGCGGCCAAGGCCAGCAAGAAGCAGTCTTCGTAATCCAGCCTCAAGGAGCGACCATGGCGGCAACCGAACAGCAACACGAGCAAGCACTGAAGAAGTTTCTCGATGAGCGCCCTGAATTGCGCGTCGAACTCGACAACCTCAACCCGCTGTTGGCTCAGGCCAAGGGCGAGACCGCGGCGCAGTACCGCGACGAACGCTTGCATGAAGCCTTCGAAGCCGAGGCCGAGCGCCTGGGATTGTTTGCCTGGGAGCTGACGCTGCAACTGACCGCCGCGACGCCCGAGGACTATCAGGCACAGCGCCTGGAAGTGCACAAGGAAGTGGCCGAGATGGCCGGCATGGACTGGCGGGAGTATTGCGAGTTATATGGATTGAGTAAGTGACTATTCCAGTCGCTGCCTGAGGACGACCTTCGCTGATGTTGCCATCCCTCTCAACTGACCGCGCCAGCCCAGGCCACCTGCATACCCGCAAATGGCGCGGGCGCATCGGCATGTCGCTGGTGGCCAGCCTCTCGGTACTCGCGGGCATGACCGACGCCATCGGCTTCATGGCCAGCGGTGATTTCGTCTCGTTCATGAGCGGCAACACCACCCGCCTCGCCGTCGCCATCAGCGATGGCGACCTGGGCCTCATGTTGCGCCTGATGATCCTCGTCGGCACCTTCGTCGTCGGCAACGCGTTGGGCATTGTCGTCAGTCGCCTCGGCGGCCGTCGGGCGCTGCCCTTGCTGCTGTGCATCGCCACGCTGCTCTGCGGCGCCGCTGCCTGGCCTTACGACGAACAATTGCCGGCGCTTCTGGCGACGATCATCGCCATGGGCATGCTCAATGCCGCCGTGGAAGAAGTGAATGGACTGCCGGTCGGCCTGACCTACGTCACCGGCGCCCTGTCACGCTTCGGCCGCGGGCTGGGACGCTGGATGCTCGGCGAACGACGCAACGGCTGGCGCGTGCAACTGATCCCCTGGACCGGGATGTTTGCTGGCGCGGTAATCGGCGCCGTGCTGGAACATCACCTGGGGCTCAAGGCTTTGTTTGTCAGTGGTCTGCTGGCCGGCGCGGTCGGGTTGCTGTCGCTGAAAATCCCGCAGCGCTGGCAGTTGGGTTACATGCCGCGCTGATCGGCGGTTGATCGTTCCCACGCAGAGCGTGGGAACGATCGAATTGGGTGCACCTGACACACCATCTCGCGGCAAAGCCCTTCGCCGCCCCGGCGATAAAGCTTTATCATGGCCGCAGTTTTGCTGATCGAGTCCGTCATGAAATTCGCCATCGCGCTGTTTTCCGCCGCCCATGCGCCCTCCTCGCGCCGCGCCCTGCTGTTTGCTCAGGCTGCGCTGGCCGGTGGGCATGAGATTGTCCGGCTGTTTTTCTACCAGGACGGCGTCTACAACGCCTCCGGCAGCGTGGTCACGCCGCAGGATGAGCAGGACTTGCCCAAGCAATGGCGCAACTTCGTCACCGAGCATCAACTGGACGGCGTCGTGTGTATCGCGGCGGCCCTGCGTCGTGGCGTGCTGAATGAAGAAGAGGCCGGGCGCTATCAGCGTGAAGCCGTTGCGGTGGGCGCGCCGTGGGAACTGTCTGGCCTGGGCCAGTTGCATGACGCGGTGCAGGATGCTGACCGCCTGATCTGTTTCGGAGGCGCGTGAGATGGCTAAGTCCTTGCTGATTATCAGCCGTCAGGCGCCATGGTCCGGGCCGAGTGCGCGCGAAGCGCTGGACATCGTGCTGGCCGGCGGCGCCTTCGATCTGCCGATCGGCCTGCTGTTTCTCGATGACGGAGTGTTCCAGCTCGCCGCGAAACAGGAGGCCAAGGCCCTCCAGCAGAAGGACCTCAGTGCCAATCTGCAAGCCTTGCCAATGTTCGGTGTCGACGAACTGTTTGTCTGTGCCGACAGCGTTGCGCAACGGGGTCTGAACCCGGCCGGCTTGGCGCTGGAAGAAGCGCAGGTGCTGGCCGCCCACGAAATCACCGCACTTATTGACCGTTACGACCAGGTGATCACCCTCTGATGTCGACTTTGCATATGTTGTCTCATTCCCCGTTCGGCGACGATCGCCTGACCAGTTGCCTGCGCTTGATGGGCGCTGACGATGCGTTGCTGCTGACTGGCGACGCGGTTTATGCGCTGCAGCCAGGCACCGCGCCGTTCAAAGCGCTGAACGCCCGCCACCCGAAACTGTTCGTACTGGCCGAAGACGCCCAGGCTCGCGCGCTGGAGATTCCTGACACGGCCAAGGCCATCGATTACCCGGCCTTCGTCGAGCTGTCGATTCACTACGACAAGGTCAACAGTTGGCTATGAAATCCCTGACGGTCGGCGCACGCGCCATCGAGCTGGACAAGGACGGTTTCCTGGTCGAACTGAGCGACTGGTCCTGCGAAGTGGCCAGCGCCCTGGCCGCCGCCGAAGACATCGAGTTGAGCCCCGAACACTGGGAGATCCTCGAACTGCTGCGCAGCTTCTACGCCGAATTCCAGCTGTCGCCGGCCACCCGTCCGCTGATCAAGTACACAGCAACGAAGCTGGGCCCGGAAAAGGGCAACAGCCTGCACCTGAACCGACTGTTCAAAGGCACCCCTGCCAAACTCGCCGCGAAACTGGCGGGCCTGCCCAAACCGACGAATTGCTTATGACCGACTACACTGCGCTGATCCTCGAAACACCCGCCGAACACCCGTTCGCCCAGTTCGTGCGCATTCTCGGCAAGGGCAAACGCGGCGCCCGCGACTTGACCCGCGAAGAAGCCCGCGAAGCCATGGGCATGGTGCTCGACCATAAGGTCGAAGACACCCAACTCGGCGCGTTCCTGATGCTGTTGCGGCACAAGGAAGAAAGCGCCGAGGAAATGGCGGGGTTTACCGAAGCGTTGCGTGAACGGTTGAATCCGCCGGCACTGGCCGTCGATCTGGACTGGCCGACATATGCCGGCAAGAAACGCCATCTGCCTTGGTACCTGCTAGCCGCCAAGTGTCTGGCGCAGAACGGCGTGCGCATCTTCATGCATGGCGGCGGCGCGCACACCGCGGGTCGGCTCTACAGCGAGCAACTGCTGGATGAGTTGAAAATTCCGTTGTGCCGCGACTGGCAGCAGGTCGGCGACGCACTGGATAACGGCGGCCTGGCCTTCATGCCGCTGGTGGATTGGGCGCCGCAGCTGCAACGAATGATCGACCTGCGCAATACCTTGGGCCTGCGTTCGCCGATCCATTCCCTGACGCGGATTCTCAACCCGTTGAGTGCCCGCTGTGGCCTGCAAAGCATTTTCCACCCCGGCTACCAGGCGGTGCATCGCGATGCCAGCGGTTTGCTCGGCGACACCGCGATCGTGGTGAAAGGCGACGGCGGCGAAATCGAGATCAACCCGGACGCCGATAGTCACTTGTACGGCACCACGGGTGGCGAAAGCTGGGACGAGGAATGGCCGCAGTTGTCGGCACAACGCCACGTCAAACCGGCCACCCTCGATCCCGAGCACTTGAAAGCCGTGTGGCGTGGCGACGTAGTCGACAGCTATCCGCAAATGGCATTGATCTCGACCATGGCTCTGGCCTTGCGCGGCCTCGGCCAACCCCGTGAGCAGGCCTTCGAAACCGCCCAGCAGTATTGGGATGCGCGGGACAAATCGATATAACCGATCATAAGCGCCCAACCTTTGCGCTTTTTAATCGAACCTATGCGAATAGACTCCTCTCCAACGCTTATTGGTTGAGGAGTCTTGAACATGGGGTTGTTAGTTGAAGGTCGCTGGCAGGACCAGTGGTACGAAAGCAGCAAGGATGGCGCGTTCCAGCGTGAACAAGCGCAGCGTCGTAACTGGCTGACCACCGACGGCAAACCTGGCCCGACAGGTGTCGGTGGCTTTGCGGCCGAGGCCGGTCGTTATCACCTCTACGTGTCCCTCGCCTGTCCATGGGCTCACCGCACGCTGATCCTGCGCAAACTCAAAGGCCTCGAAAGCCTTATCGACGTCTCGGTGGTCAGTTGGTTGATGCTGGAAAACGGCTGGACCTTCGACCAGAACCTCGGATCGACCGGGGACAAGCTCGATCATTTCAATTTCATGCACCAGCGCTACACCGCCGATACCGCCGACTACACCGGCCGCGTCACCGTGCCGGTGCTCTGGGACAAACAGCAGAATCGCATCGTCAACAATGAATCGGCGGAGATCATCCGCATGTTCAATGGCGCCTTCGATGATTTGACGGGTAATGACCTGGATTTCTACCCGGCGCCGCTGCGGGGCGAAATCGATGCGCTGAACGAACGGATTTATCCGACGGTGAACAATGGCGTGTATCGCGCAGGATTTGCCACAGCGCAGAAGGCTTATGAAGAAGCGTTCGACGGGTTGTTCGAGGAGCTTGATCGGCTGGAACAGCTATTGGATGCCAATCGTTATCTGGCGGGTGAGTACCTGACCGAAGCGGATATTCGGCTGTTCACCACGTTGATTCGCTTTGACGCGGTGTATTACGGGCACTTCAAGTGCAACCTGCGGCGGATTGCCGATTATCCGAATCTGTCGAACTGGCTGCGGGAGATTTATCAGTGGCCGGGGATTGCCGAGACGGTGAACTTCGAGCACATCAAGAATCACTACTACGGCAGCCACAAGACCATCAATCCGACGGGGATCGTGCCGAAAGGGCCGGCGCAGGATTTCACAGCAACGCATGATCGCGAGCGGTTGAGCGGGAAAGGGGTTTGGCGCAGAGCCTGACAGACGATCGTTCCCACGCTCCGCGTGGGAATGCCGCCAGGGACGCTCCGCGTTCCGCTTCGGATGTGACGCAGAGCGTCACGGGATGCATTCCCACGCAGAGCGTGGGAACGATCAGTTACCGGATGTTCAGACCTGCGCCTGAGCGCCCTCGAACCACGCCAGTTTTTCGCGCAACTGCACCACTTCCCCAACGATCACCAGCGTCGGCGCATGCACTTCATGCTCCGCCACCAGACTTGGCAAATCGGCCAAGGTGCCGGTAAACACCCGCTGATTAACGGTGGTGCCCTGCTGGATCAACGCCGCTGGCGTATCCGCCGCGCGACCATGCTTGATCAACTGTTCGCAAATGATCGGCAACCCCACCAACCCCATGTAAAACACCAGGGTTTGCGCCGGCGCGACCAGGTCGGCCCACGGCAAATCGGTGGAACCGTCCTTCAGGTGCCCGGTGACGAAACGCACAGACTGCGCGTAATCACGGTGCGTCAGCGGAATTCCGGCATACGCCGCGCAACCGCTGGCCGCGGTGATACCCGGCACCACCTGGAACGGGATGCCATGGGCCGCCAGTTCTTCGATTTCTTCACCGCCGCGACCGAAGATGAACGGATCACCGCCCTTCAGCCTCACCACCCGCTTGCCTTGCTTGGCCAAATCCACCAATTGCTGATTGATCTGATCCTGAGGTACGGCGTGATCGGCGCGACGCTTGCCGACGTAAACCCGCTCGGCATCGCGACGGCACAAATCCAGAATCGCCGGCGCCACCAAGCGGTCATACAGCACCACATCGGCTTGCTGCATCAGACGCAAGGCACGGAAGGTCAGCAGGTCGGGATCACCCGGGCCGGCGCCCACCAAATAGACTTCGCCCGTGGCATCCGGTGCTTCACCGGCAATTTTCGCCAGCATCAAGCGCTCGGCTTCGGCGCCCTGCCCGGCCAGTTGCCGGTCGGCAATCGGGCCCTGGAACACATCTTCCCAGAACGCCCGACGCTGCTGCACATCCGGGAACAGGTGTTTGACCTGGCTGCGAAAACGCGCGGCCAGGCCGGCCAGTTGACCGTAGGTGGAAGGAATCCAGGTTTCCAGTTTGGCGCGGATCAACCGCGCCAGCACCGGCGCATCGCCGCCGCTGGAGACCGCTACGATCAAAGGAGACCGGTCGACGATCGCCGGGAAGATCACGCTGCACAAGGCTGGCGCGTCCACCACGTTGACCGGCACGCAACGCCGATGGGCATCGGCGGAGACTTGCGCGTTCAGCGGTTCGTCGTCGGTGGCGGCGATGATCATCCCGCAACCGTCCAGGTCCGATTCAACGTAGCCTCGCACCAGACATTCGCCACCGCTACCGGCAACCAGTTCGCGCAGTTGCGGTTCGATTTCAGGTGCGACCACCCGCAGCAGCGCACCGGCTTCGGCCAGCAGACGGGACTTGCGCAAGGCAATCTCCCCCCCGCCGACGACCAAGACACGACTGCCGCGAAGGTTATGGAACAGCGGCAGATAGTCCATTTAGCCGATGACCTCGAGGCCACCCATGTACGGTTTCAGCACGTCCGGCACACGGATCGAACCGTCGGCTTGCTGATAGTTTTCCAGCACCGCCACCAGGGTACGACCGACCGCCAGGCCGGAACCGTTCAGGGTGTGAACCAGTTCAGGCTTGCCGGTTTCCGGGTTGCGGAAACGCGCTTGCATGCGACGGGCCTGGAAATCACCGCAGTTGGAGCACGACGAAATCTCGCGGTATTTGTCCTGGCTCGGGATCCACACTTCCAGGTCGTAGGTCTTGACCGCGCTGAAGCCCATGTCGCCGGTGCACAGCGCAATAGTGCGATAAGGCAGTTCGAGCAATTGCAGGACTTTTTCGGCGTTGGCGGTCAGGCCTTCCAGCGCTTCCATCGAGGTCGACGGCTCAACGATCTGGACCATTTCAACCTTGTCGAACTGGTGCTGACGGATCATGCCGCGCGTATCGCGACCCGACGCACCGGCTTCACTGCGAAAGCATGGCGTGTGGGCGACGAACTTGATCGGCAGCCGTTTCGAATCGACGATTTCGCCAGCGACGATGTTGGTCAGCGACACTTCGGCGGTCGGAATCAGGTACAGATCGGCTTCGCCTTCGCGAGTGATCTTGAACAGGTCTTCTTCGAACTTCGGCAACTGACCCGTGCCTTGCAACGCCGGCGCTTGAACCAGATAAGGCGTGTAGGCCTCTTCGTAACCGTGTTCGCTGGTGTGCAGGTTGATCATGAACTGCGCCAGGGCGCGGTGCATACGCGCAATCGGGCCGCGTAACAGGGCGAAACGGGCGCCGGACAGCTTGGCGGCGGTTTCGAAGTCCAGCCAGCCGAATTTCTCGCCCAGGGCGACGTGGTCCTGAACCGGGAAATCGAACGCGGTCGGGGTGCCCCAACGGCGCACTTCGACGTTGCCGTCTTCGTCATCACCGATCGGTACGGATTCGTGCGGCAGGTTCGGGATGCCGAGCAGGATCGAATCCAGATCGGTCTGGATCGCGTCCAGCTCGACTTTACCGGCGCTCAATTCATTCGCCATGCGCTCGACGTCCGCCATCAGCGGCGCGATGTCTTCGCCGCGCTGCTTGGCCTGGCCGATGGATTTGGAGCGCGCATTACGGTCAGCCTGCAGTGCTTCGGTGCGGGTCTGGACGGTCTTGCGCTGTTCTTCCAGCGCTTCGATGCGCGCAACATCCAGCGTGTAACCACGGGATGCCAGGCGGTCCGCTACGTCCTGAAGGTTGCTACGTAACAGTTTGGAATCGAGCATGTCGGTCTCTCGTTATCAAAGTTTGGTCAAGGACAGGCCAGCCCAGGTAGCGAGCAGCCCACCGAATACGCTGATGGCAGCATAGACAATAGCGAGCGGCATTTGCCCGGTTTCCAGCAGGCGCACCGTGTCCAGTGAAAAAGATGAAAAAGTCGTCAGCCCCCCGAGGAAGCCGACCATCAACCCGGCGCGCACCTCAATCGGCACCTCCGGGCGTATTAAAAACAGACCGTATAGAACGCCGATCAGCAAACAGCCGACGATATTAACGGCCAGCGTCGCGGTATAGAAGTGCCGCGGCCAATTAGCGTTGATCCAGTTACCCGTGGCAAAGCGCAAAAGCGTTCCGGCGATACCGCCCACAGAAACAGCAACGATCAAAGGGATCACTATTTTCTCCGCTGCCGGGGGCTGAGACGGTCAAGTTGCGCAAGGTGATTGAGCTTCTCGCCGATCTTCAGCTCCAGGCCACGCGGCACTGGCTGATAGAACGGTTGCGGCTCGAGCTCTTCCGGGAAATAGTCTTCGCCAGCGGCGTAAGCGTCCGGCTCATCGTGGGCGTAACGGTATTCGTCGCCATAACCCAGTTGTTTCATCAGCTTGGTCGGTGCGTTGCGCAGGTGCAGCGGTACTTCCAGCGAACCGTGTTCGGTGGCGCTGCGCATTGCGGCTTTGAAGCCCATGTACACCGCGTTGCTTTTCGGCGCACAGGCCAGATAAGTAATGGCCTGGGCCACCGCCAACTCGCCTTCGGGACTGCCGAGGCGCTCCTGCACTTCCCACGCCGCCAGACACAGGCTCAGGGCGCGCGGGTCGGCGTTGCCGATGTCTTCGCTGGCCATGCGCACCACGCGCCGGGCCAGGTACAGCGGATCGCAACCGCCGTCGATCATTCGAGCGAACCAGTACAGTGCGCCGTCGGGGTTGGAACCGCGCACGGATTTATGCAGCGCGGAAATCTGGTCGTAAAACGCTTCGCCGCCCTTGTCGAAACGCCGGCGGGTATCACCGAGCAAGCTTTGCAGGAGATCGACGCCGATCTCGCTGTTGTCTTCAGCCAGATCGGAGGCGTTTTCCAGCAGGTTGAGCAGACGCCGGCCATCGCCATCGGCGGCCGACAGCAGCATCTGGAAGCCTTCATCGCTGAGGGTCAGTTGCCGCTTGCCCAGGCCACGCTCTTCCGTCAGCGCGCGATGCACCAGCTTGCGCAGGGCCGCTTCGTCGAGACTTTTGAGCACGTAGACGCGCGCCCGGGAGAGCAACGCGTTGTTGAGTTCGAATGAGGGGTTTTCCGTGGTGGCGCCGATAAAAATCAGCGTGCCGTCTTCAACGTACGGCAGGAAAGCGTCCTGCTGGGACTTGTTGAAGCGGTGCACTTCATCGACGAACAGGATGGTTCGCTTGCCGTACTGCCCAGCCTGCTGCTTGGCGACTTCCACCGCCTGACGGATTTCCTTCACGCCGGCCAGTACCGCCGAAACCGTTTCGAAGTGCGCATCCGAGACTTCCGCCAGCAGACGCGCCAGGGTGGTCTTGCCCACACCCGGCGGGCCCCAGAAAATCATCGAGTGCAAGGCACCCTGCTCCAGCGCCTCGCGCAAAGGCTTGCCGCGAGCGAGCAGGTGTTCCTGACCGACGTACTCGTCCAGATTGGCCGCACGCAGGCGTGCTGCCAAAGGTTGAGCTATCGGGGCACTGCGAAACAGGTCCATCACTACTTATGAAACCTCACTAACTATCAGCCAATCACTTGAACGCCGCCGGCCCCTGTGGGAGCGAGCCTGCTCGCGATGGCGGCATTACATTCAACATCAAAGTTGACTGACCCGACGCTATCGCGAGCAGGCTCGCTCCCACAGGTTTTGCGTCTTACTCTTGAATCACGTCCGCCCCTTTAGGGATGTCGAACTTGAATTTGGACGCCGGGATCGGCTCGTTGGCTTTCACCCCGGTGAACAGGATGTTGGTGCGCTGACCGACGCTGTCGATCATCTGCATGTCATTGACCAGGCCGTTGCGGAACGACAGGCGCAGGCTGTCGAACAGGGTGTCCTTGGTTTTCGGCTTCAAGGTGAAGTCGATCACGCCACCGGCTTCCTTGGCGCTGATGTCGAAGCTCTGGCTGATCTTGGACACGTCACCGGACAGCAGCAACGCCGGGGTCTGGGTCAGGCGCTGATCGAGGTTCTTGATGGTGGCCTGTTCCAGGTCCGGATCCCACAACGTCACCTTCTTGCCGTCGGAGACCATGGTCTGTTCGGCCGGCGCGTTGGTGTGCCAGTAAAACAAGCCCGGACGCTGCAAGGACATTTCACCCGCGGTTTCCTGCAATTGGGTACCGCTGCCATCGAGGGTCAGCTGGGAGAAACGCGCGGTCAGGGTCTGGGATTTTTCCAGCAATTGGGTCAGACGCGCCACGTCCTTGTCATCGGCGTGGGCCGAGAGCGTGGTCAAAGCCAAAACCGGCAGCAACAGCATGCGGATAAGACGCATGGGAGTCCTCATAACATTCGTGGGGGTGCGATGGCGCGTCATTACGCCACCGCGTTTCAATCAATTCAGTCGCGTACCGGGCCCGGGGCCAGCACTTCACGCGAACCGTTGGTATTCATGGACGTCACGACCCCAGCCATTTCCATGGCCTCGATCATGCGCGCGGCGCGGTTGTAGCCGATTTTCAGCTTGCGCTGAACCGCAGAGATGGACGCACGACGGCTTTCCAGAACGAACTGCACCGCTTCGTCGTAGAGCGCGTCGGATTCACTGTCGTCGTCGCCACCGCTGCTGCCTTCAAAGCCACTACCCGGCTCTTCGACACCGGCGAGAATCTCGTCGTTGTATTCCGGCGCACCGCGCAGTTTCCAGGCTTCGACCACCCGGTGAACCTCGTCATCGGAGACGAAAGCACCGTGAACACGGATCGGCAGACTGGTGCCCGGTGGCATGTAGAGCATGTCACCGTGGCCCAACAGTTGCTCGGCGCCGCCCTGGTCGATGATGGTGCGCGAATCGATCTTGCTCGACACCTGGAACGCCATACGGGTCGGAATGTTGGCCTTGATCAGACCGGTGATCACGTCAACCGACGGACGCTGGGTCGCGAGGATCAAGTGGATACCGGCGGCACGGGCCTTCTGGGCGATACGGGCGATCAGTTCTTCAACCTTCTTGCCGACGATCATCATCATGTCGGCGAATTCGTCCACCACCACGACGATGGTCGGCAGCTTGGTCAACAGCGGCGCTTCGTCGTGAATGCTTTCGCGCTTGTACAACGGATCGGTCAACGGCTCACCGGCGTCCTGGGCTTCCTTGACCTTGGCATTGAAGCCCGACAGGTTACGCACGCCCATCTTCGCCATCAGTTTGTAGCGGCGTTCCATCTCCGCAACGCTCCAGCGCAGGGCGTTGGCGGCGTCCTTCATGTCGGTCACGACCGGGCACAACAGGTGCGGAATGCCTTCGTAGATCGACAGTTCAAGCATTTTCGGGTCGATCATGATCAGCTTGGCGTCTTCCGGGCCAGACTTGAACAGGATCGACAGGATCATCGCGTTCACGCCCACCGATTTACCGGAACCGGTAGTACCGGCTACCAGCAAGTGGGGCATTTTCGCCAGGTCGGTGATGACCGGTTTGCCACCGATGTCGTGCCCCAGGGCCAAAGTGACCGGCGACTTGAAGTTGTCGTACTCGGGGGTCGACAGCACTTCGGAGAAACGCACGATCTGACGGTCTTCGTTAGGAATCTCGATACCGACGGTGGTCTTGCCCGGAATCACTTCCACCACGCGCACGCTGGTCACGGCCAGAGAACGCGCGAGGTCTTTTGCCAGGTTGGAGATGCGGCTGACCTTGACGCCGGCCGCCGGCTGGATTTCGTAACGGGTAATCACCGGGCCAGGGTGAATCGAATCCACCGACACTTCGACGCCGAACTCCTTGAGCTTGATTTCCAGCAAGTGGCCAACCGCAGCCAGGGATTCAGGCGAATAATTGAGTTGTTTCTTTTCTGCCGGGTCGAGAATCGAGATCGGCGGCAAGGTGCCTTCGACGGCACTGTCGACGAACAAATGCGCCTGTTTCTCTTTTTCCACGCGTTTGCTCGGCGCCGCTGGCTTGGGCGGCGCAGGGGCAATCACCGGCGGCACCTGCTTCTCACGGTCGGACATGTGTTTGCTCAGGGCCTGCTCACGTTCGATCAGGCGCTCCTTGACCTTGGCTTGCTCGCGTTTGTCGGTGACGGTCGGCGCGACCACGTCATGCACGCGATCATCGACTTCACGCAGCTGCGCAACCAATTGTTTGCGCTCGACACGGGCCGCCCACCAGCGGTTGGCCGCGCCCTGAAACAGTTCGAACAGGTCGAGGGTAATCTTGCCGGTGAGGTCCATCACTTTGAACCACGACAGGTCGGTAAACACTGTCAGGCCAAACAGGAACAACGCGATGAACAACAGCGTGCTGCCCTGGATGTTCAGGGCGTTCCTGGCCAGATCACCGAGGCTTTCGCCCAAAGCACCGCCAGCGCCGGCCGGCAGACCGGTCGCGGCGTGAAAATGGATATGGGCCAGGGCCGCGCCCGAGAGCACCAGAAACACCAGGCCGATCAGGCGCCAGGAGAACAGCCAGCCGCTCCACTCCCACTGCTCGTGGCGTTGACGGAAGATTTGATAGGCCTTGATCGCCAGCAACAGCGGGAAGATGTAGGCGAAATAACCCAACACCATGAACAGGATATCGGCGCTGTAGGAGCCAACCGGCCCGCCGAAGTTCTGCACATCGTCGATCTTGCTGTTATGGCTCCAGCCCGGATCGTCCTTGCCGTAGGTCAACAAGGCCATCATCAGGAACAGGCACAAGCCGCCGATGGCAATCAATGCACCTTCCTTGAGCCGGTAGTGCAATTGCTGGCGCCAGAGCGGAACGACTGTTTTTGGTGCTGCGGTGGATTTCTTCAAAACGCTTCTTTTCCTGCGCCTATGGCGCGTCCATCTGTTGAATGACTATAAAAAACTGCCCAATCCAGGCAGGTAAAAAAGTTAACAGGCGTAACTGGGACTACTTTTAACACTACGCTCCGGTTTTTATAAACACGGCGCGCAACGCATATTTTATTACAAACGCTGTTACAGGCCGGCATTGTACGGGTTTGTTCGTCCGATGCCATGCTTGAAACCCAAGGTGTAGCATAGCCAACAGCACAGATCGCGCGGTTCAATTTGAGCATGCATTCTCTTTTGTGACAAAGGCTTATGAGGTGTTTTATGAGCGAAGCGAAGCATTCCCGCCTGATCATTCTGGGTTCGGGCCCCGCCGGTTACAGCGCTGCCGTTTATGCCGCCCGCGCCAACCTCAATCCCGTTGTCATTACCGGCATACAGGCAGGTGGCCAGCTCACCACCACCGTCGAAGTCGACAACTGGCCCGGTGATGTCGAAGGCCTCACCGGCCCGGTACTGATGGAACGCATGCAAAAACACGCCGAGCGTTTTCACACAGAGATCGTCTACGACCACATCCACACGGCCAAGTTGCAGCAGCGCCCCTTCGAACTCATCGGCGACAGCGGCACTTACACCTGTGACGCGCTGATTATCGCCACCGGCGCCTCGGCGCAATACCTGGGGTTGCCATCTGAAGAGACATTTGCCGGCAAAGGGGTCTCGGCCTGTGCGACGTGCGACGGTTTCTTCTACCGCAATCAGGTGGTCGCAGTCGTTGGCGGCGGCAACACGGCAGTTGAAGAAGCGCTGTACCTGTCGAACATCGCCAAGGAAGTTCACCTGATTCACCGCCGCGACAAGTTGCGTTCGGAGAAGATTCTTCAGGACAAACTCTTCGAAAAAGCCGCTAAAGGCAATATCCGTTTGCACTGGAACCAGAACCTGGATGAAGTGCTGGGCGATGCCAGCGGGGTGACCGGCGCGCGCCTGCGGGACAGCCACACTAACGAAACCAGTGAATTACCGCTGACCGGCGTGTTCATCGCTATTGGCCACAAACCCAACACCGACCTGTTCGAAGGCCAGCTGAAAATGCGTAACGGCTACCTGCTGGTCAAGGGCGGCAGCGAAGGCGATGCTACCAGCACCGAAATTCCGGGGGTATTTGCCGCCGGTGACGTGGCCGATCACGTTTACCGCCAGGCCGTGACGTCTGCCGGGGCCGGTTGCATGGCCGCGCTGGACGCCGAGAAGTATCTCGACGACATTCCAGTCGTTTGACGGCACACTTGACGGTGGGCCCACCCGCCCACCACTGCCCTCCCCTTCTGCAAGCCCGGATGCCATGCTGACTTGGTTACAACGCAACACCCTGACCTTCCCGCCCCTGGAAAAAGCCATGCGCGATCCCAACGGGCTATTGGCTGCGGGCGGGGATCTGTCCGCCGATCGTCTGATTCAGGCCTATCGCCACGGCTGTTTTCCGTGGTTCTCGGAAGGCCAGCCGATTCTCTGGTGGTCGCCGGATCCGCGCACCGTCCTGTTTCCCGACGAACTGCATGTCTCGCGCAGCCTGAACAAATTGCTGCGCCAGCAACGCTATCAAGTGACCTTTGATCAGGATTTTGCCGCGGTGATCCGCGCTTGCGCCGCGCCTCGGGATTACGCCGACGGCACCTGGATCACAGAAGCCATGCAGAACGCCTACCTCGAGCTGCACAGGCGCGGCTACGCCCATTCGGTGGAAGTCTGGGACCAGGGTGAACTGGTTGGCGGGCTCTACGGCCTGGCGATGGGTCAGCTGTTTTTCGGCGAGTCCATGTTCAGTCGTGCCGACAACGCCTCAAAATATGGCTTTGCCACGCTGGTCCGACATCTGAAAGACTCAGGCTTTGTGCTGATCGACTGCCAGATGCCGACCGACCATCTGCACAGCCTCGGCGCCCGAGCGATTCCCCGCCGCGAGTTTGCCGACTACCTTGCGCAGCATCTGGACCAACCCAGCCGCGCAACCTGGGTTTGCTGAGCGACTTTTGCGCGTGTGGCTTACACTTAATTCAAAACCTTATTCCGAGGGTTGATCATGACCGAGTTGGCGCGTTTGAAGTTCTATGCCACTCAGCCCCACTCTTGCAGTTATCTGCCCGAGGAGCAGGCCACGACTCTGTTCCTCGACCCTAGTCAGCCCATGGATGTGCATGTCTATGCAGACCTGTCTGAAATGGGTTTCCGTCGTAGCGGCGATCATCTTTACCGGCCTCATTGCCAGAATTGCAATGCATGCGTACCGGCGCGCATCCCTGTGGCGCAGTTTTCGCCCAACCGCCAGCAAAAACGCATCTTCAAACGCAACGTCGACCTGCAGGTGCGCCCTGCCAGGCCGCAGTTCAGCGAAGAGTATTTCGACCTGTATCAGCGGTATATCGAGCAGCGTCACGCCGATGGCGATATGTACCCGCCGAGTCGCGATCAGTTTGCAACGTTCCTGGTACGAGACCTGCCGTTTTCGCGATTTTACGAATTCCGCCTCGAAGGACGACTGGTAGCGGTGGCCGTCACCGACTTGCTGCCGAATGGTCTCTCGGCGGTCTACACCTTCTACGAACCCGCCGAAGAACGCCGCAGCCTGGGGCGTTATGCGATTCTCTGGCAAATCGCCGAGGCCCGACGACTGGGGCTGGAAGCGGTCTATCTGGGTTATTGGATCAAAAACTGCAAAAAGATGAGCTACAAGACTCAATATCGCCCTATCGAACTGCTGATTAATCAGCGCTGGGTCATCCTGAACTAGAGCAAGCCGTAAACCCCTTGGCGTAAACCCCATTTTTCGGGCACAATGCACGCCGCTTTTGCCTGGCGCAGTTGCACCGGGCCATTCATTGGACACCGAGGGCTTTACTGCATGTCGAAAGAAGACAGCTTCGAAATGGAAGGCACTGTCGTCGACACCCTGCCCAACACCATGTTTCGTGTGGAGTTGGAAAATGGGCACGTCGTAACCGCGCATATCTCCGGCAAGATGCGCAAGAATTACATTCGTATTCTTACCGGCGACAAAGTGCGCGTCGAGCTGACGCCCTATGACTTGAGCAAAGGGCGCATCACTTACCGCGCTCGCTAATCAAGTCAATACAAAACGCTCGGTTTATGCCGGGCGTTTTTGTGTGCCTGCGATTTAACGCCCCACACATAGTCAATGTGGGAGCGGCGCAGTATCAGCAGACAGCAAAAAGGCGCCTTTTCGGCGCCTTTTGCTTTGTTGCGGTTTAACGTCAGGCCATTTCAGCCGTAGTCTCGAAGTCGAAGGTCAGCTCGCC
This sequence comes from Pseudomonas sp. ES4, assembly GCF_050586665.1. Classification (NCBI taxonomy): domain Bacteria; kingdom Pseudomonadati; phylum Pseudomonadota; class Gammaproteobacteria; order Pseudomonadales; family Pseudomonadaceae; genus Pseudomonas; species Pseudomonas sp. ES4. The sequence goes on from NZ_JBOBDO010000006.1 coordinate 163,895, forward strand.
GTCCTTGAGATCGATGTGAACCACACCACCATGGTCGGCCAGTTCGCCAAAGAGGATCTCTTCCGCCAGTGGACGCTTGATCTTGTCCTGAATCAAACGCGCCATTGGTCGAGCCCCCATCGCCGAGTCGTAGCCACCCGCTGCCAGCCAGCTGCGCGCCGCGTCCGTCACTTCCAGCTGTACGCGCTTGTCTTCCAGCTGCGCCTGAAGCTCGGTAAGGAACTTGTCCACCACGCTTTTGATGACCTCATGGCTGAGGCGACCAAACTGGATAATGGTGTCCAGACGGTTACGGAACTCTGGCGTGAAGCTCTTCTTGATCACTTCCATCGCATCGGACGAGTGGTCCTGATGGGTGAAACCGATCGAAGCGCGAGCCGCGGTTTCGGCACCGGCGTTGGTCGTCATGATGACGATCACGTTACGGAAGTCCGCCTTGCGCCCGTTGTTATCGGTCAGCGTACCGTGATCCATGACCTGCAGCAGCAGGTTGAAGACTTCCGGATGCGCCTTCTCGATCTCATCGAGCAACAGCACACAGTGAGGCTGCTTGGTGATGGCTTCAGTCAACAGACCGCCCTGATCGAACCCGACATAGCCTGGAGGCGCACCGATCAGACGCGATACGGTGTGGCGTTCCATGTACTCGGACATGTCGAAGCGAACCAACTCGATGCCCAATGCCTTGGCCAACTGACGCGCCGCTTCGGTTTTACCGACACCGGTAGGCCCTGCGAACAGGAACGAACCGACAGGCTTGTCAGGCGACTTGAGGCCGGCACGGGACAGTTTGATCGCGGTCGACAGTGAGTCGATTGCGGCATCCTGGCCAAATACGGTCAGCTTCAGGTCACGCTCAAGGTTACGCAGCAGCTCTTTGTCGGAGCTGGTGACGTGCTTAGGCGGAATCCGCGCGATTTTCGCGACGATGTCCTCGACCTGAGGCACTTCGATGCGCTTCACTCGTTTCTCGATTGGCTGCAGACGCTGGTAGGCGCCCGCCTCGTCGATGACGTCGATGGCCTTGTCCGGCATGTGCCGGTCATTGATATAGCGTGAGGCCAGTTCCGCCGCCGCACGCAACGCTTCATCGCTGTATTCGATGTTGTGATGCGCTTCGAAACGACCTTTCAGGCCGCGCAGGATACCAATGGTGTCTTCCACCGAAGGTTCCGACACGTCGACCTTCTGGAAGCGCCGGGCCAACGCACGGTCCTTCTCGAAGATCCCGCGGAATTCCTGGAACGTGGTCGAGCCGATGCAACGGATATCACCCGACGACAGCAGCGGCTTGAGCAGGTTCGAGGCATCCATGACCCCACCGGACGCGGCACCCGCACCAATGATGGTGTGGATTTCGTCGATGAACAGGATCGCCTGAGGACGTTTTTTCAGCTCATTGAGCAACGCCTTGAAGCGCTTCTCGAAATCGCCGCGGTATTTGGTGCCGGCCAGCAAGGCCCCCAGATCGAGGGAATACACCACGCTGTTGGCCAGCAGGTCTGGCACCTGGTTGTCGACAATGCGTTTGGCCAGGCCTTCGGCAATCGCGGTTTTACCCACGCCCGCCTCGCCCACCAGCAGCGGATTGTTTTTGCGACGACGCGCCAGGATCTGCGCGACGCGCTCGACTTCCAGCTCGCGGCCTACCAATGGATCGATTCGACCCTGGCGCGCGAGTTCGTTGAGGTTGCTGGCATAAGCATCCAGAGGATTGCCTGAAGAAGAAGACTCACCGCCCTCGTCGTCCTGCATATCTTGCTCACCTTCAGAGTGATCGCCATGCCCCGGCACTTTGGAAATGCCGTGTGCGATGTAGTTGACGACATCGATGCGCGCAACGCTCTGCTGTTTCAGCAGGAACACTGCCTGACTCTCTTGCTCACTGAAGATCGCGACCAGTACGTTTGCGCCAGTCACTTCGCGTTTGCCCGAGCTCTGTACGTGAAAGACAGCACGTTGCAGAACACGCTGGAAGCCCAGGGTTGGCTGGGTCTCACGATCCTCGTCATGAACGGGGATCAATGGCGTGGTGGAGTCGATGAACTCCTGCAGATCGTGCTTGAGTTTGTCGAGGTTTGCGCCGCAGGCACGCAAAACGGTGGCGGCAGCCTCATTGTCCAATAGGGCCAGCAGGAGGTGTTCGACGGTCATGAATTCATGACGCTTCGAACGTGCCTCCTTGAAGGCAAGATTGAGGGTGACTTCGAGCTCGCGGTTTAACATAGCTTCACCTCATACCCAAGTGGTCGGCGATTAACCGTCCTTCTCGATTTCACAGAGTAGCGGATGCTGGCTTTCCCTGGCGTACTGGTTGACCTGCATGGCCTTAGTCTCGGCGATGTCGCGGGTAAACACTCCACATACTGCCCGTCCTTCTGTGTGGACGGCCAGCATGACCTTGGTCGCCAGCTCCCGATTCAGGTTAAAAAACACCTCGAGCACTTCGACGACGAAATCCATCGGTGTGTAGTCATCATTGAACAAAACCACCTTGTACATCGGCGGCGCCTGTAAAGCAGGCTTTGCCTCCTGAACAGCAATGCCTGCGGAATCGTCGTCGTGAGTCCCCGGGTGATCTTTTTGGAGAGCCGGGCGATCCTGATTGAATGTTAGTCGAATCTGGCTGATTGCATGCATGGAAAGAAAGGTTCGTCTGTTGTTCAAATACAGTGGTGGGGGCGGCTATGGACGATTTCAACTCCGACTGCCCGGTCACCTTGACTATCGGCAAAACGGTGTTACAACCAATAGAGCCCACAGTGGGTAAAAAAGGTCCGCGGAGTCAATCTTATTTCCAGGAAATGACTGCGGATGAACTGGATGATACTCCAGTGATGGAGTCTGTTGCAGAGGGATATGGGTATGTCAGTCGGCAAGGTGAAATGGTTCAACAATGCCAAGGGGTTCGGTTTCATTAACACCGATGCCAGAGAAGGTCGTGACGAAGACGGTCATCTTATTGATTTCTTTGCCCACTACTCGGCCATTGAGATGAACGGGTACAAGACGCTCAAGGCTGGGCAAGCTGTAAGTTTCGAGATTGTCCAGGGCCCCAAAGGGTTGCATGCCGTGAAGATTATGTCCGTCACGACCGAGAACGAGCAGGCCGCCCCTGCCCTCCAGCAAGAAACTGTATCGAGTTAATACAAACCGTCATCCAGTCATAAAAAAAACCGCCCGAAGGCGGTTTTTTTATACCTATTCGCTTACATGTGCGAAATCAGCGCATCACCAAACGCGGACGAAGACAGCAGTTTCGCGCCTTCCATCAGTCGTTCGAAGTCATAGGTCACGGTCTTGGCAGAGATCGCGCCGTTGGTGCCCTTGATGATCAGATCAGCGGCTTCGGTCCAGCCCATGTGACGCAGCATCATCTCTGCGGACAGGATCAGGGAACCCGGGTTGACCTGGTCCTTGCCAGCGTACTTCGGCGCAGTACCGTGGGTCGCTTCGAACATCGCAATAGTGTCAGACAGGTTGGCGCCCGGTGCGATACCGATACCGCCCACTTCCGCCGCCAGGGCGTCGGAGAGGTAGTCGCCGTTCAGGTTCAGGGTCGCGATCACATCGTATTCGGCCGGACGCAGCAGGATCTGCTGGAGCATGGCGTCGGCGATGGCATCCTTGACGATGACGTTCTTGCCGGTTTTCGGGTTTTTGAACTGCATCCACGGACCGCCATCGAGCAGGGTCGCGCCGAACTCTTCAGCCGCCACTTCGTAGGCCCATTCCTTGAAGGCACCTTCGGTGAACTTCATGATGTTGCCTTTGTGCACGATGGTCAGCGAGTCGCGGTCATTGTCGACCACATACTGCAGGGCTTTGCGTGCAAGACGCTTGGTGCCTTGCAGCGAAACCGGCTTGATGCCGATACCGCAGTTTTCGTCGAAACGGATCTTGGTGACGCCCATTTCATCTTTAAGGAACTTGATGACTTTGGTCGCTTCCGGCGAACCGGCTTTCCACTCGATACCGGCGTAGATGTCTTCCGAGTTCTCACGGAAGATCGTCATGTCGACGTCGCCTGGCTTCTTGACCGGGCTAGGCACGCCTTCGAACCAGCGCACTGGGCGCAGGCAGACATAAAGGTCGAGTTGCTGACGCAGGGCCACGTTCAGGGAACGGATGCCGCCACCGACCGGGGTGGTCAGAGGGCCCTTGATGGAAACCACGTAATCTTTGACTGCGTCCAGGGTTTCCTGGGGCAGCCAGGTGTCCTGATCGTAAACCTGAGTCGCTTTCTCCCCGGCGTAGACTTCCATCCAGGAAATTTTGCGCTCGCCGCCGTAAGCCTTCTTAACAGCAGCATCGACAACCTTGATCATTACCGGGCTGATATCAACGCCAATACCATCGCCTTCGATGAAGGGGATGATCGGGTTGTTAGGAACATTGAGAGAATGGTCTGCGTTGACGGTGATTTTGTCGCCGACTGCTGGAACCTGAATCTTCTTGTATCCCATGCTGAACTCCATTGTTTGGATTGAACATCTGGCTTCGTTCGAGCGTACCCCAGTTAAATCGGCACGCAAACCCTATGTTCCAACCATCTGCCGCAAAGCTGCACAGTTCGCGACGTACAAGTCTGAAAGCAAAGGGAAAAGCGCCAAACTCAAGCACGGTGCGAGACTCTACGCCCCCCTCGCCCCTGCGACCTTTAGACCAATGGACGATAATCGTTACCTATGAACCATCGGCAGATTGCCAGCTACCTATGTATAATGCCGCCCGCTGACCACAGAGTCACGACGGCCGACTGCTCTACGACGAGACCCACGGCCCGAAAAAGCAGGACTGTTACCGCAGTCCACCCGCTTGACGCTCGACTGATGCACCCAACATCACCGCGAAGAAATCTCGACATTCGGCTCATGGATGACTTTGAACGAACGCGCTTACCCGGCGCCCCTCGAGTTTTTCTGCGCACGCTTTAGCAAAGAAGAGAGAGTTAATCCGAATATGCCCACCCGCTCGAAGATCATCTATACCTTCACCGACGAAGCTCCCGCCCTCGCCACCTATTCACTGTTGCCTATCGTAGAGGCCTTCACCGCCTCCGCTGATATCGCCGTGGAAACCCGCGATATCTCTCTTGCAGGGCGCATCCTGGCCAGCTTCCCCGAGCAACTGGGTGACAAAGCCGTAGCCGACCACCTCGCCGAACTGGGCGACCTGGCCGTTACGCCTGAAGCCAACATCATCAAGCTGCCGAACATCAGCGCCTCGGTTCCGCAACTGCAAGCCGCGATCAAGGAACTGCAAGCCCAGGGCTTCGCACTGCCTGACTACCCGGAAACCGTGACCAGCGACGCCGACAAGCTCGCCAAGTCGCGTTACGACAAGATCAAGGGCAGCGCCGTGAACCCGGTTCTGCGCGAAGGCAACTCCGATCGTCGTGCACCGCTGTCGGTCAAGAACTACGCGCGCAAGCACCCGCACAAAATGGGCGCATGGGCCAAAGACTCCAAGTCCCACGTCGCGCACATGAGCACCGGCGATTTCTACGGTAGCGAAAAAGCTGCCCTGATCGACGCCGCTGATGCCGTCAAAATCGAACTGATCGCTCAAGACGGCACCACCACCGTCCTGAAAGAAAAAACCACCGTGCAAGCCGGTGAGATCCTCGATTGCGCCGTTCTGAGCAAAAACGCGCTGCGCAGCTTCATCGCAGCCGAGATCGAAGACGCCAAAGCCAAAGGCGTGCTGCTGTCGGTTCACCTGAAAGCCACCATGATGAAGGTCTCCGACCCAATCATGTTCGGCCAGATCGTTGCCGAGTTCTATAAAGACGCACTGGCCAAGCACGCTGACGTGCTGGCGCAGATCGGCTTCAACCTGAACAACGGCATCGGCGACCTGTACGCTCGCATCAAAGCCCTGCCGGCCGAGCAACAAGCGCAGATCGAAGCGGACATCCAGGCGGTCTACGCCGTTCGTCCGTCGTTGGCCATGGTCAACTCCGACAAAGGCATCACCAACTTGCACGTGCCGAGCGACGTGATCGTCGACGCCTCGATGCCAGCGATGATCCGTGACTCCGGCAAAATGTGGGGCACCGACGGCCAGCTGCACGACACCAAGGCTGTGATCCCGGATCGCTGCTACGCCACCATCTACCAGGCGGTAATCGAAGACTGCAAGCTGCACGGCGCTTTCGATCCAACCACCATGGGCAGCGTGCCAAACGTTGGTCTGATGGCGAAAAAAGCCGAAGAGTACGGCTCGCACGACAAGACTTTCCAGATCAAGGCCGACGGTGTTGTCCGCGTGACCGACAGCAAAGGTGGCCTGCTGCTGGAGCAACCGGTTGAAGCCGGCGACATCTTCCGCATGTGCCAGACCAAAGACGCGCCGATCCAGGACTGGGTCAAACTGGCCGTCAACCGTGCTCGCGCAAGCGCCACTCCAGCGATCTTCTGGCTGGACCCGATGCGCGCCCACGACGGTGTAGTGATCGAGAAAGTTCAGGCCTACCTGAAGGATCACGACACCTCGGGCCTGGACATCCGCATCATGTCGCCAGTCGACGCGATGAAGTTCACCCTGGACCGCACTCGCGAAGGCAAGGACACCATCTCGGTGACCGGCAACGTATTGCGCGACTACCTGACCGACCTGTTCCCGATCATGGAACTGGGCACCAGCGCCAAGATGCTGTCGATCGTTCCGCTGATGAACGGCGGTGGCCTGTTCGAAACCGGCGCCGGCGGTTCGGCACCGAAGCACGTTCAGCAGCTGCTGGAAGAGAACTTCCTGCGCTGGGATTCCCTGGGTGAGTTCCTGGCCCTGGCCGCTTCCCTTGAGCACCTGGGTGTTACCTACAACAACCCTAAAGCGCTGGTGCTGGCCAAGACCCTGGACCAGGCCACCGGCCAGTTCCTGGACAACAACAAGTCGCCATCGCGCAAAGTCGGCAACATCGACAACCGCGGCAGCCACTTCTACCTGGCGCTGTACTGGGCACAAGCCCTGGCCGCCCAAACCGAAGACACTGCCCTGCAAGCGCAGTTTGGCGAACTGGCCAAGACCCTGGCCGAGAACGAAGCAACCATCGTTGCCGAGCTCAACGCCGTCCAGGGCAAGCCAGTGGACATCGGCGGTTACTACCACGCCAATGCCGAGCTGATCAGCAAGGCCATGCGTCCGAGCAACACTTTCAACGCCGCGATCGCTGCGCTGGTTTAAGGTTGTAAGGATGCAAGGAAGCCCCGGCCCAGTGCCGGGGTTTCTGTTTGTGGCGCTCGCAGGTCATAACCCGAAGCCCTGTGGGAGCGAGACCGGCTGCCGGCGATGTCGGTATATCATTCAACATTGATGTCGACTGACCCACCGTCATCGCGAGCAAGCTCACTCCTACATTTGATCGTATTTACACCTTGGAAATTGAGGAAGGTTAATGGACTGGCTACCCCACATCACCGTAGCGACCATCGTCGAAGACAACGGCCGCTTCCTGATGGTCGAAGAATCCAAGCACGGACGAACGGTGCTCAACCAGCCCGCCGGCCACCTCGACCCGGACGAAACCCTGATCGAAGCTGCCGTGCGCGAAACCCTCGAGGAAACCGGCTGGGACGTCGAGCCGACTGGCGTAGTGGGCATTTACCTCTACACCGCTCCGAGCAACGGCGTGACTTATCAGCGGGTCTGCTTCACCGCAAAACCGCTCAAACATCACCCCGACTATCAGCTGGACGACGGAATCGTCGGTGCAAAATGGCTGACGCGTGACGAACTGCTGGCACAGCGCGCAAACTGGCGCAGTGAGCTGATCATCCGCTGTATCGATGATTATCTGGACGGCCAACACTTCGGTCTCGAACTGATCCGCCCTTCTCTTTAGCCTTGCGGGCTTCGGCCTGTTAGAATCGCGTCCTTTTTCAAGACACTCATTGAATCCCTATGCGTGATCCAGCCCCTTCTGACACACAAAAGAAGCGCGTCATTGTCGGCATGTCCGGCGGCGTGGACTCTTCCGTTTCCGCTCTCCTGCTGATCGAGCAGGGTTATGAGGTGGAAGGCCTGTTCATGAAGAACTGGGAAGAAGACGATGGAACGGAATACTGCACCGCCATGGATGACCTGGCGGACGCTCAGGCCGTGTGCGACAAGATTGGCATCAAGCTGCACACCGCCAACTTCGCCGCCGAGTACTGGGACAACGTGTTCGAGCACTTCCTGGCCGAATACAAGGCCGGCCGCACGCCGAACCCGGACATCCTGTGCAACCGCGAGATCAAGTTCAAGGCGTTCCTCGACTACGCCATGATGCTTGGTGCCGACCTGATTGCCACTGGCCACTACGTGCGACGCCGCGATATCGATGGCCGTACCGAGCTGCTCAAGGGCCTGGACCCGAACAAGGACCAGAGCTACTTCCTGCACGCCGTGGGCGGCGAACAGATCGCCAAGACCCTGTTCCCGGTCGGCGAGCTGGAAAAACCCGAAGTGCGCGCAATTGCCGAGAAGCATGAACTCGCCACCGCGAAGAAAAAGGATTCCACCGGAATCTGCTTTATCGGCGAACGTCGCTTCAGCGATTTCCTCAAGCAATACCTGCCGGCCCAGCCAGGCGAGATCAAGACCACCGAAGGTGAAGTCATCGGCCGTCACCACGGCTTGATGTACCACACCATAGGCCAGCGTCAGGGCCTGGGCATTGGCGGCCTGAAAGACGCCAGTGACGAGCCGTGGTACGTGCTGATCAAAGACCTGGAGCACAACGAGCTGATCGTCGGCCAAGGCAATGATCACCCCTACTTGTTCTCCCGCGCCCTGCTCGCCTCGGACATCTATTGGGTCAACCCGATCGACCTGAGCGAACCGCGCCGGCTGACCGCTAAAGTCCGCTATCGCCAAAGCGACCAGCCGTGCACGCTGGAAAAAACCGCCACCGGCTACCGCGCGACCTTCGATGACCCGCAACGCGCGGTCACCCCAGGCCAGTCCGTGGTGTTCTACGACGGTGAAATCTGCCTCGGCGGCGGCGTGATCGAAATCGCGGAGCCGTGGACCAGCAAAGACACTCCTCAAGGCGAGCAACAATGAGCCCGACTCAGGAGCAACTGACTGCGCTCGGCGGCGTGTTTCTCGCTGCCGTGTTGGTCGATAAAATCGCCAAGAGCGGCCAGACCAGCGAAGCCGGCCTGACGTGCATGCTCGGCAGCCTGCTGATTCGCGACCCCAAGGACACCCTGGAAGTCTATGGCGGCGACGACCTCAATCTGCGTGAAGGTTACCGCGCATTGATTGGTGCCCTGGAACGCGACCCGAGCACCCTTCAGCGCGAACCGCTGCGCTATGCGCTGGCGATGCTCGGCCTGGAGCGTCAGCTGGCCAAGCGCAACGACATGCTGGACGAGATCGGCAAGCGTCTGCCGCAGATTCAATCCCAGGTCGAGCATTTCGGCCCGGCTCACGAAAACGTCATCGCAGCGTGCGGCGCCCTGTATCAGGACACCCTGAGCACCTTGCGCCAACGCATTCAGGTCCACGGCGACATGCGTAACCTGCAGCAACCGAGCAACGCTTCGAAAATCCGCGCCCTGTTGCTGGCCGGGATTCGATCGGCGCGCCTGTGGCGGCAGTTGGGCGGTCATCGCTGGCAGTTGGTGATCAGCCGTCGCAAGTTGCTGAAAGAGCTTTACCCGCTGATGCGCAACAGCTGAACCGCGCCCGCAAGACCTTTTGTAATTTGTAACGCGTAAGACGCTGGTCAGTTGGCAACGGACCGGCGGATTTTTTCATGTATGATACGCGCCCCATTTCGTTGCCCGACTGTCCGAGAACACCCCATGCAGCTTTCTTCGCTCACTGCGGTTTCCCCTGTTGACGGCCGCTACGCCGGCAAAACCCAGGCCCTGCGCCCAATTTTCAGCGAATACGGCCTGATCCGTGCTCGCGTTCTGGTTGAAGTGCGCTGGCTCCAGCGCCTGGCCGCTCACCCAGGCATCAGCGAAGTGCCGGCGTTCTCCGCCGAAGCCAACGCTGTGCTGAACACCTTGGCGGAAAACTTCGCTCTGGAGCACGCCGAGCGTGTCAAAGAGATCGAGCGCACCACCAACCACGACGTCAAAGCCATTGAGTACCTGCTCAAAGAGCAAGCGGCCAAGCTGCCGGAACTGGCTGCTGTCAGCGAATTCATCCACTTCGCCTGCACCAGCGAGGACATCAACAACCTGTCCCACGCCCTGATGCTGCGCGAAGGCCGTGATGACGTGATGCTGCCGCTGATGCGCCAGACTGCCGAAGCCATCCGCGAACTGGCGATCCGTTTTGCTGACGTGCCAATGCTGTCGCGCACCCACGGTCAACCGGCCTCGCCGACCACCCTGGGCAAAGAGCTGGCGAACGTGGTTTACCGCCTGGAGCGTCAAATCGCTCAAGTCGCGGCCGTTCCGCTGCTGGGCAAGATCAACGGTGCTGTCGGCAACTACAACGCTCACCTGTCGGCCTACCCTGAGATCGACTGGGAAGAGAACGCCCGCGCCTTCATCGAAGACGAGCTGGGCCTGGACTTCAACCCGTACACCACGCAGATCGAACCGCACGACTACATTGCCGAGCTGTTCGACGCGATCGCGCGCTTCAACACCATCCTGATCGACTTCGACCGCGACATCTGGGGCTACATCTCCCTGGGGTATTTCAAGCAGCGCACCATCGCTGGCGAAATCGGTTCGTCGACCATGCCGCACAAGGTCAACCCGATCGACTTCGAAAACTCCGAAGGCAACCTGGGCATCGCCAACGCACTGTTCCAGCACCTGGCGAGCAAGCTGCCGATCTCCCGCTGGCAGCGCGACCTGACCGACTCCACCGTACTGCGCAACCTCGGTGTCGGCTTCGCCCACAGCGTGATCGCGTACGAAGCCAGCCTCAAGGGCATCAGCAAGCTCGAGCTCAACGCTCAGAAGATTGCTGCCGACCTGGACGCGTGCTGGGAAGTATTGGCCGAGCCGATCCAGACCGTGATGCGTCGCTACAACATCGAAAACCCGTACGAAAAACTGAAAGAGTTGACCCGTGGCAAGGGCATCAGCCCTGAAGCACTGCAAACTTTCATCGACGGCCTGGACATGCCAGCCGCCGCCAAGGCTGAGCTGAAATTGCTCACCCCGGCGAACTACATCGGTAACGCTGTAGAGCAAGCCAAACGCATCTGATCGACCGCTTGACCCTTTTGAGACGCCCGGCAGCGCCGGGCGTTTTTATTCCCGTCTGAAAAGTGCTTTTTTTCAATAGGTTACACATGAATCCTGATATTCCTCTTCAACTTCTGGGCGGCATCACGGCGCGTGAATTCCTGCGTGACTACTGGCAGAAAAAACCCCTGCTGATCCGCCAGGCGATTCCTGACTTCGAAAGCCCGATCGACCCAGACGAACTGGCCGGCCTGGCGCTGGAAGAAGAAGTTGAATCGCGCCTGGTGATCGAGCACGGCGAGCGCCCTTGGGAAATGCGTCGTGGCCCGTTTGCCGAAGACGAATTCAGCAAGTTGCCGGAAACCGAATGGACCCTGCTGGTGCAAGCGGTCGACCAATTCGTACCAGAAGTCAGCGAGCTGCTGGAAAACTTTCGCTTCCTGCCGAGCTGGCGCGTCGACGACGTGATGATCAGCTTCGCCGCCCCGGGTGGCAGCGTCGGTCCGCATTTCGATAACTACGATGTGTTCCTGCTGCAAGGTCACGGCAAGCGCAACTGGAAGATCGGCCAGATGTGCGACTCCGAGAGCAAGCTGCTGCCACACGCAGACCTACGCATCCTCGCCGACTTCGAAGCCACCGATGAGTGGGTTCTGGAACCGGGCGACATGCTCTACCTGCCGCCGCGCCTGGCCCATTGCGGCGTTGCGGTGGATGACTGCATGACTTACTCGGTCGGCTTCCGCGCCCCGAGCGCCTCTGAAGTCCTGACTCACTTCACCGACTTCCTCAGCCAGTTCCTGACCGATGAAGAGCGCTACACCGATGCCGACGCCCTGCCGGCGGTCGATCCACACCAGATTCAGCACGACGCCCTTGATCGCCTGAAAGCTTTGCTGGCCGAGCACATGAGCGACGAGCGCCTGCTGCTGACCTGGTTCGGCCAGTACATGACCGAGCCGCGTTACCCGGAACTGATCGTCGGCCCGGAAGAAGTCGAAGAAGAAGACTTTCTCGCCAGCCTGGAACAAGGCGCTGTGCTGATCCGCAACCCGAGCGCGCGCATGGCCTGGTCCGAAGTCGATGACGACCTGCTGCTGTTCGCCAGCGGCCAGAGCCGTTACCTGCCGGGCAAACTGCGCGAGCTGCTGAAGTTGATCTGCGCTGCCGACGCCCTGCACACCGATAACCTCGGTGACTGGCTGAGCGACGAAGACGGCCGCGGCCTGCTGTGCGAACTGGTCAAGCAAGGCAGCCTGGGGTTTGCTGATGAATAAAATTCACGTACGTGTCGCAGACTGGCAAAAGGACAACGCCGAGATCCGGCGCATTCGTGAGACGGTGTTCATCGCCGAGCAATCCGTTCCACCCGAGCTGGAATGGGATGCTGATGACGCAACAGCGGTGCATTTTCTGGCATTTGAAGGCGATTTCCCGATTGGCACCGCTCGACTGCTGCCCGATGGTCACATCGGTCGGGTGTCAGTGCTGAAGGACTGGCGCGGCTTGAAAGTCGGCGATGCGCTGATGCAAGCGGTGATCGGTGAAGCCGACAAGCGCGGACTGAAGCGGCAAATGCTGAGCGCACAGGTACAGGCCACGGCGTTCTATGAGCGCCTGGGCTTCAGCCTAGTCAGTGAGGAATTCCTGGAAGCCGGGATTCCGCATGTGGACATGGTGCGTCACTCGGTCTGAGACCCTGTGGTGAGGGAGCTTGCTCCCGTTGGGCTGCGCAACAGACCCACGATTTTGGGGCCGCTTCGCGCCCCAGCGGAAGCAAGCTCCCTCGCCACAAGGACACCTCAAAACGCCCCGCCATCAACCGATGCCGGGGCGTTTTGCTGTCTACGATTCAACTTGCCCCACTCCAGGCCGACAAACTGGCAATATCACCACTTCAAGATGTCGGAGATAACGGATATGTCCCTACGCACCCTGCTCACCACGCTGCTGATGGCCTGCAGTTTTTCGGCCATGGCGGCCACCGAGATCGTGCCACTGAACTACCGCACCAGTGCCGACATGCTGCCGATGGCCCAGGATTTCATTGGCAAGGATGGCCAGGTCAGCGCCTACGGCAACCAACTGATCGTCAATGCCGATCAGCGCAAGATCGACGAACTTAAGGCCCTTATCGCGCAACTCGACACCCAACCCAAGCGCCTGCTGATCACCGTCGACACCAACGAAAACAACTTCCAGGGCGATCAGGGTTACTCGATCAATGGCGCCAAACCGAGCCAGACTCGCATCATCAATCACAGTACCGACAGCCGTGACGGCGGGATCCAGCAGATCCAGGCCAGCGAAGGGGCGCCGGCACTGATCCAGGTCGGCCAGAGCGTTCCGCTCACCAGCACACAGACCGATTCCTACGGCGATCTGCGAAGCCAGACCGAATACCGCAACGTCACTCAAGGTTTCTATGTCACTGCCAGCGTCACCGGCGACATCGTTCACCTGGCGATCAGCACCAATCGTGACCGAATGAGCCAGGAACGTCCCGATGTAGTGAATGTGCAAAGTACCGACACCACTGTCACGGGACGACTAGGTGAATGGATCACCCTGGCCGGTGTGAATCGCCAGACTCAGGCCGACAAACAGGGTCAGACCCGCAGCTACTCGACTCAGGGCCGGGATGACATGACCCTGCGGGTGAAAGTCGATACTTTGGACTAATTCACCGAAAACTGACTGATTAGTCGTATTAGACCAAAGATGTAGTGCCATAAAAAAAGCACTACAAAACGTTTGACGATACAAAAAAGCAAAGGCATGATGGCCTCGCTCCCGCTAATCAGGGGCCCTGGCAAGGGCCTTCGAGGCGCCGTTCGCACCTACCCCGCGAGCCGCTTCGTGTCTGTACCGCCCACAAGGTGTGTTTGACGAGGTTGCCGACTGGAACGAAGTTGTCCCGAGGGACGGAAGCGTAATTAGGTAACCCGGCTCCACACTGAAGTTCGCACCAAGGCCCACGACGCCCGAATGCGCTCGCCAGTTCGCCCTTACCTGCTCACTTCCCCTCGAGCCCATCGTTCATCCCGTCGCCATCCCCGCCGAATCCGACTTGAATACCTAAGCTTCTGGTCAGCGAGCAGCCTTTTACGCCCCTCTAATTGCGTACTTGGCAGGAGCAGGAATTTTCCACCCAGACCTATGCGACGAGGTTTATCTCCATGGCACTGACACGCGAACAGCAAATTGCAGCCCTCGAAAAAGATTGGGCTGAAAACCCACGCTGGAAAGGCGTGACACGCGCTTACTCCGCTGCTGACGTCGTCCGCCTGCGTGGCTCGGTTCAACCTGAGCACACCTTTGCAAAATTGGGCGCCGAGAAGCTTTGGAACCTGGTAACCCAGGGCGCCAAGCCGTCCTTCCGCCCTGAGAAAGATTTCGTCAACTGCATGGGCGCCCTGACCGGCGGCCAGGCTGTACAACAAGTTAAAGCCGGTATCCAGGCGATCTACCTGTCGGGCTGGCAAGTCGCTGCGGACAACAACTCCGCCGAATCGATGTACCCGGATCAGTCGCTGTACCCGGTGGATTCGGTTCCAACCGTGGTCAAGCGCATCAACAACTCGTTCCGTCGTGCTGACCAGATCCAGTGGAAAGCCGGCAAAGGCCCGGGCGACGAAGGCTACATCGACTACTTCGCTCCAATCGTGGCGGACGCTGAAGCCGGTTTCGGCGGCGTTCTGAACGCTTACGAGCTGATGAAGAGCATGATCGAAGCAGGCGCCGCTGGCGTTCACTTCGAAGACCAACTGGCTTCCGTGAAAAAATGCGGCCACATGGGCGGCAAGGTACTGGTTCCTACCCAGGAAGCTGTACAGAAGCTGACCGCTGCCCGTCTGGCGGCTGACGTTGCTGGTACTCCGACCATCATCCTGGCTCGTACCGACGCTAACGCGGCTGACCTGCTGACTTCCGACTGCGATCCGTACGACCAGCCGTTCGTAACTGGCGAACGTACCCAGGAAGGCTTCTACAAAGTGCGCGCCGGTCTCGACCAGGCCATCGCTCGCGGCCTGGCTTACGCTCCGTACGCCGACCTGATCTGGTGCGAAACCGCCAAGCCGGATCTGGACGAAGCTCGTCGCTTTGCCGAAGCGATCAAAAAGGAATACCCGGACCAACTGCTGTCGTACAACTGCTCGCCTTCCTTCAACTGGAAGAAAAACCTGGACGACGCGACCATCGCCAAGTTCCAGCGCGAACTGTCTGCCATGGGTTACAAGCATCAGTTCATCACCCTGGCCGGCATTCACAACATGTGGCACAGCATGTTCAACCTGGCGCACGACTACGCCCGTAACGACATGACTGCCTACGTGAAGCTGCAAGAGCAAGAGTTCGCTGACGCTGCCAAGGGTTACACCTTCGTGGCTCACCAGCAGGAAGTGGGCACCGGCTACTTCGACGACATGACCACTGTGATTCAAGGTGGCTCGTCTTCGGTAACCGCGCTGACCGGTTCGACTGAAGAAGAACAGTTCCACTGATCTGCTTCACCTGAGCAAACGGCCGTTGCAGACCGAATAGAAAGCTAACTGCAACGTCGCACATCTGACGCCCCGACTGGTTCGGGGCGTTTTTTTGCCTCGGATCTAGCGAGCGGACTCGCTCGTGAAAGCTGTCGACCGTCACCTCCTCGGTAACCGCGCTTTGTTTCCGGTTCGCCAGTTCAATAGTTCAGACGATGAAGTTCACCAGCCGGTTGGGCACCACAATCATCCTGCCAGCCCCTTTCAGGTGGTTGCGCAACCCTGCGTCGGATGACGCCCTGCACCGAATGGCGTCATGCTCGGCATCAGCCTCGATCATAATGTGCCCGCGCAACTTGCCATTTATCTGCACCATCATTTTTACTTCGTCCTGTTTCAAGGCTTCGCTGTCCGGCATGGGCCACGGACTGTCGTAAATATCCCCCTCGAACCCAACCTCCGTCCAAAGGACCTGAGTGATGTGCGGCGTCACTGGGTGCAAAACCTGTAACAGGAAGACCATGGCCTCGCGGCGAATCGGCTGACTGGCCCCCCTGTCCCCCTCCAGCACCTTGAGCATTTTCATTGCGCCCGAAACGACGGTGTTGTATTGCAATCGTTCGTAATCGTTGTTGATCTGCTGCAGCAAACGATGCGTCTCAAAGCGCACGCGTTTCGATTCAGCCGTGTCTTCAACCCGATCATCTGCCCAGCACCGAGACTGCTCGTCGTGGAAGAAACTCCAGAGCCGGCGCAGAAAGCGATAGGCTCCTTCAACGCCGCTATCGCTCCAGATCGTGTCCTGATCAGGAGGCCCTGCAAAGATCGTGAAAAGTCGGGCGGTGTCAGCGCCGAACTTGTTAATGATGTCTTTCGGCTCGACGACGTTATTCTTCGATTTGGACATTTTTTCCACGCCACCGATGATGACGGGCAAACCGTCCTCAAGCGCCGTAGCCCTCAAAGGACGGTTTTTTTCGTCATATTCGACCACCACCTGCGCGGGGTAAAACCACTGCAGGCTACCGTCGTCGGCTTTTCGGAAATAGCTTTCACGCAAGAGCATGCCTTGGGTAAACAGGTTCTTGAACGGCTCGCTGAAATCCACCAGCCCTTCGTCACGCATGGCTCGTGCCCAGAACCTCGCATAGAGCAAATGCAACACCGCATGCTCGATACCACCGATGTATTGATCGATTGGCATCCAGTAACGACTGCCGGAGCCAACCATCGAGGTATCGCTATCAGGATCGCAATAACGCATGAAATACCAGCTCGAATCGACGAAGGTATCCATGGTGTCTGTTTCTCTCTGCGCTGCCGCTCCGCAGCGTGGGCAATCTACATGAAGAAACGACTTATGCGCCAGCAACGGGTTGCCGCTTCCATCCGGCACGCAATCAGTAGGCAATACGACCGGCAAGTCCGAATAAGGCACCGGCACGTCACCACATTGCTCACACTGGATGACAGGAATCGGCGTCCCCCAGTAACGTTGCCGTGAGATCCCCCAGTCGCGCAGGCGCCAAGTCGTAGTCTTCTCTCCCATTCGGCGATCAATCAGCGCAGCGGTTATCGCTTGGGCCGCCTCTGCAACAGAGAGGCCATCGTAGACACCTGAGTTGATGAGGTGCCCCTCTCGACGAGTGCAGTTGTCGGACCAGAACTTCGGGTCGAATACGTGATCGTCCCAGGCAATGACTGGGCGGACGGCCAAGCCATATTGATTGGCAAATTCAAAGTCGCGCTCATCGTGCGCAGGCACCCCCATCAGGGCTCCGTCACCATACTCGCCGAGCACATAATTGGTTATCCACAGTTCAACAGGCTCACCGGTCAACGGATGCTCCACATGCAAGCCACAGTGGACGCCAAACTTGCTCTGACTGCCGGACGGGCCGGAATCCGCCGTTTGTCGACAGGTTTGCACCTGTGGCTCCAACCCAGGGTTGAGCTCCAGGGCATACTTGGCCAGTGTATGTTCAGGGGATATGGCACAGAAGGTGACGCCCATGAGCGTATCGATACGGGTGGTAAATACCCAGAGTTTGCCTTCGTCGATCACTTGTCCAGCAGCGTCCTGAATTCGGTGGGCAAATGCCAAACGCACTCCTGCGACCTTCCCTATCCAGTTGCGCTGCATGGTGCGGACCCTATCCGGCCAACCATCCAGAGTGTCGATTGCCGAGAGCAATTCCTCGGCATACTGGGTTATACGCAGGTAGTAACCCGGTATCTGCCGCCTTTCGACGAGAGCCCCCGAACGCCAACCTCGACCGTCGATCACTTGCTCATTGGCCAGCACCGTTTGATCGACAGGGTCCCAATTGACTACCTGGGTTTTCTTGTAGACCACGCCCTTTTCCAGCAATTTGAGGAAAAACCACTGACTCCACTTGTAGTATTCAGGGTCGCAAGTGGCAATCTCCCGGGACCAATCGAAGGCAAGCCCCAAAGGCTGCATTTGCGATTTCATGTCCGCGATATTCAATAGCGTCCACTGCGCTGGCGAAACACCCGATTTCATAGCTGCGTTTTCTGCAGGCAAGCCAAAGGCATCCCATCCCATAGGCATCAGGACATTGAATCCTTTCATGCGCATGTGGCGAGCCAACATGTCGTTGATCGTATAGTTGCGTACATGCCCCATGTGCAACTTTCCCGATGGATAAGGAAGCATCGAGCAGGCATAGAATTTAGGCCGGCAAGTATCTTCAATCGCCCTGAATACATCATTTTCAAGCCATTGGGCCTGAGCCGTACTTTCAACAGAGGCCGCGTCGTACTGTGCTCGCATAGAGTGTTCCTCACCTGTGCTGGAGCTGAGCGACAAGACTCGATCAACCCACAATTCCTTTGTTAGTTCTCGATCGGTGTTTCGGATGCAGCCCTTAGTCGAGCGATGTGGTGCGGGGTAATACAACTGCCCTGTGTCCGACAAAAAAACAGATGCCTCCAAATGCGATGCCCAGAACCCCATAGAGGCTCCAACTCAACGGGAAACCAACGCCAGCGATCAGCCAGGCTCCCAGCCCCACGGACACCATCCTCGCCCCCGCCAGTACGACAGGAACAAGAGAAAAGAGCGTAGGTTGCGTTTGCAATGGAGCTTTTTGCGAGATGAGCGCGGTGACGTAGGTAACGCTGAGAATCTCACCTAGCGTCCAGAAAAAAACAAAAAACAGAATCAGCGCCGTATGTTCGAAAAAGGCATAGGCGCCGAATCCAACACTGTAGAAAATCGCGGCAAAAGCCAAATTGGTGAGCGGCTCGAAACGCGACGTCAATGCAATCAGCGACTGCGTCAACAGTATCACCAGCAGCGCATTGACGATTCCTACTGCACCGAACAGGCTGGCAGCCTTCCCTGCCGTTACCACATCAAGCCACAACGGCAGATGGTACTCACGCTGTGCATCCAGCACCGCCAACGCAAAGAACATGACGCCCGCAGCAATCACGACATGCGGTATGCCAGCCATCATGCCAATTGAAGTTTCCCTTGTTGCAGGTTTGCTGCCGTGGCTTTCCGGCAGAGACAGACAGGCACTTGAGAACAGGCACAACACACTGGTGACTAGCGCAAAAAACATTAGGTAGACGCTATCGAGGGCCAGTAAATATCCGCCAATGACAAACAACAGAGCCGCTCCCAGATTGCTGGCCAGATGCAAATAGCCAAAAAAGGCGACGCGGTTACTATCGTTAGCCGTCAAGGACGTCAAGATACTGAACACAGGTGTGACCAGCCCCGCGCAGAACATGAACAGCAAAACCATGGCAATGGATGCGACCGGCGCACTGAACAAAATCCCGCACAACAAGCATACAAATGAACATACAGAAGAGCAGACCAACAGTGTCCTGAACGTATAGCGTCCGACCAACGCTCCTCCCAACACGTTACCCACGAGAAAAAACGCCGACATCAGCGTAATCACCAATGCCACCCCGGCACTATCGAGCCGGTAATGACGCTGGAAAAACAAAGCGGCGAAGGGACCCAAGGCATTCGTCATGACGAACAGCAATCGGAGCAGCACGATATTGCGCATCCCAGTGCCCAAACCGCTCATTATCAGCAATGGCTTCACTACTGAACTGCTTCCTTCACATCGCTCTTGCTGCCCTCATTGCCGCTTCCCTGCATTACCGCCATCAGGAATGTTTTCAGATCCGAAGACGCCGGCACGACTACACGCAGAATGTTTTCAAGTAACCCGAAACTGTGAGGATATTGGGAACAGTCGCTTACGCGAATGTTTGCCCGTGCGAACGCCTTGGCCAAACGGCCGTCGCTATGGTCTTCCAATAGTAGAAAGTTCGTTTCGCTATCGAAAACGACGATTCCGTAAACCCGGCAAAACTCGATTATCTCGTTTTTGACCTGCGCCAGTTCATGGTGGGCTTGCTCTAGTGCTTTACGGTTATTCAAACAGAACAGGGCAGCTTTCACCGCTACGTGGTTGACATCCCAAGGCCCTCGCACCTTCAACAACTCGCGAATTGATTCCGGATGCGTGACGACATACCCCAAACGCAACCCGGCAAGGCCGAAATACTTGGAGAATGAGCGAATGACGAACAATTGCCTGACTGAGCTGAACGCGTCCAGGCAGGTCTGCTGCAAATATTCAAAGTAGCTCTCATCAACAATTACTGGCTTGTTCAGTCTCACACAAGCCTCGACCAGAACCTTCAATTGTTCAGCGTCGATTCGCGCGCCCAACGGATTATTGGGATTGCACAGAATCAGCCCGTGGCTCGCCTGCAAGGCTTCGAGTATGGCTTTGGTCGGGAGAGTGAAATGCTGTGTTTGCTTCTCGAATCCCACAATCACCGGTTCTACACCATTCACACTGAGCATCTGGTAATAGAAGGAAAATACCGGAGACGGAATGACCACCCGATCCCCTGGTGAAAACAGCAAGCGCACTACCAAGTCGATTGCCTGATCCGCACCATTGGTCAGCAGCAGGCTGTCGGTCGAAACCTTGCAGTAGTTTGCCAGCTCGGCCAGCAGCGGCTGATAGTTAGGGTAGGTAAACAGATCCCGGGCCTGTAACTCGGTGGCAATGAATCTCAGCAGAAAATCGTTTAAAAACTGATTTTCGTTCAAATCCAGCAACACCGACGAGAGGTCGCGTTCAGGTACCTTCCATAACCCGGAACGCTTGATATGCTCATGAACCTTCATCTGTGCATACCCCCGTAGATCACCTGCTCACCCGATTCGTACATGTGCTGCACCTGTTCATCGCTCGCGTACACGACCGACTTGCCAGTGGCTGCCGACAAACACTGGCTGGTGATCAGCCGACTGATTTCCGCAGTGAATGCCACAGCACGATGAAACGCCTCAGACAGGTCACGGCCGAAACTGGTGATGCCATGACCGGGCATGACAATACAGTTGGTGTCATGCGCGCATTGTCCAATGGCGCTGACGTCCAGTTCGATGTTCACACCTTCGCGAAGAATGCACGGTGGCTTGCCCATCACCAGCGCGGTGTCATTGGACACATACGCCATCTCACGCCACTGCATGACAGCAAAAAAAGAAATGACTTCATTGGGATGAAGATGCACGGTGGCATTAACGTCAGAGCGACACCGCATGATTTCCCGGTGCATTTGATGTCCTGCACTAGGGCGAAAACGACCATGCAGCAGCTCATTGGATTGCATATCCAGCACCGCCAGATGCTCAAGACCGCACTCTTCCAGCGACACGCCTCGGTGCTTGGTGTAGATCACTTCTCGCCGCCAGTACGGGCAATGGTTGCGTATCGCAATATTACCCAAGGTATTGACCAGTAATTGCCGCGCCGCCAACCGCTGACCGTATTGAAGAATACTGTTGCCGATCGCCAGGTCGAACCAGGCCGGCAATCCAGGCTTCGAAGTCTCAGGACCTGCAAGTTTCAACTCAGGCATATCCCTTCGCCTCCATCCGTGCGCAATCAGGATTGACGACGGTATCCACCCTTTCCCCTCGCAGCAAACTCAGCATCGCTCCCAAAGCACGGGCCTTCAACTGACCCAGCGATCGCTCGCTGTAAAACGCGGCATGGGGTGTCAGCAATACACGTTCATGATCGATTAATGCCTGTGGGGGGGTCGGCTCTTCCTGCAGCACGTCCAGGAATGCCATGGACACAAGCCCGGACTGCAAGGCCCGCTGCAACGCGTCGGTATCGACAATTGCGCCCCGCGCAGTATTGACCAGAGTTGCACCCCGCTTCATGCGTGAAAAACACCGGTCATTCAGCAGGTGTCGCGTATCGGGGGTGAGGGGCAGATGCAGCGATATGACATCTGCCCTGGCGAGCAAAGACTCCAGTGACCCTCCCTCTGCAATGCCTTCAACACATTTCTCAACGCAAGGATCGTAATAGCAGATCTGATAACCCATGGCAGCCGCCCTGCGCGCCAATGCCTGCCCCGTTGCCCCATAGCCGATCAGACCTAGAACCGTGTCGCGGCACGCTTTAACTTCACCGGAATGCGCTCTCCAACTCCAACCGCCTCGCCTGGTATGCGCGGCGTAATCGAGGAGCTTTCGCTGGGCGGACAATATGAGCGCCATGGCGTGCTCCGCGACTTCCTCTACCCCCACCGAACCAATATTGGAGAGCAGAATGCCCTTCGTGCTCAAGGCCTCGACATCGACATCATCAAGACCGATGGTCGCCTTCACCAACGCCCGGCAACGATGCATTTTGGCAACTAACGGCTCATCGATGACGACCGAATGAAAGGCAATAATGCCGTCGGCCCGGGCGAGTTGCTCATCCGATGGATTGGACGTCACCTCAACTGCATACGGCTGCTGCTCTGGCCCACAGCAGTACTCCCCCGGCTCGACATAATTCACTCGCAACGAATCGATCATCAGAATATTCATGAATGCTCCTCTTTCCCTGTCGGCAACATTGATTGCTGTTTCAAACGTCCCGGTTAACTACCCTCAAGTACTTAGATAGTTGCAGTTCATGCCGATGTGCTTTTCCTTGGCCAAGGCATAGATGCAGGTAGCAGTCACCATATCTTGACTGGCATGCCCGACGCTGCGGAAGTAACTCAGACCACGCTTCAGCATTGCCGGCGGAGAATGATCGGCAACCAATGCACTCATCTCACGGATGTCCTTTTCGCCGATTATCGATAACGCTAAAGCCTGAGAAATTTCTCCCGACTCACATCGAGCGCAACCCAGATGGTCAACATGAACCTGAGCATCAGCCAACATTGCAGGGTCGATCTCACACGCCAGCAGCGAACTGCCGCCAATGGCGTTTACATGGGCGGATGGTTTCAGTTGGTGCGCCATAATCAGCGGTTGCGCACGATCATGGGACGTTGTCGTGCAGACGATGTCAGCATCGGCCAGCGCCTCATCCATACTTCGCACCGCAGTGATCGGCAGCGACAGTTCATTGGAAAGACGTTCGGCCAAAGCGACACTTTGATTAAATCGACGCGAAAACACCTTGATCCACCCCAACTCCCGGATGGTGGTCATCGCTCTTATATGCGCCGCAGCTTGGGTACCGGCACCGATGACGGCCAAATTAAGCCGCTCATGCGGGCAAAGCTTGTCCGTCGCCAAGGCACTCATGGCACTGGTACGGAGGGCAGTAAGGGTCGCCCCGTCGAGTATCGCCAGTAACTGCCCGGTTTCGATATCCATCAACAAAACCGCGCCATTGACTGGCGACAACCCCCGCTCTGAGTTGCCAGGATGAAATGACGACACCTTAATCCCCAGTGTCTGGCTCTGGGGTATAAATGCCGGCATGAACAGTGAGAAAGCTCTTTGTCGCTCATGTGTAATGATCAAACGTTGTGGGACCACCGGGGACGCCAACGCAAACCCTCTATGAGCCTCCTCCAGTGCCTGGACAAGCCTTGGAAAATTGATACAGCGCTCAATGTCTTCACTGTTCAGAAGCAGCATGGCAATTCCTTGTTCCATTGATGCTGTTCGAAAGGGCCTGTCATTCCTGGAGCTGCGGTTGATCACCGCCAGCCAGGTCTGCGACCAGAATCTCGGAATGGCGCTGCCTTATCCGACGGGGTAGTCCTGCGACATACCGTTCCGGGGAACTAGAAATGTACGCAAGTAAGTGATCACCGGTGTTCCACCCTGCTTGCGTCCAATGACCTTGATGGTGACGATGCCTTGCCCTGGACGCGACCGGGATTCGCGCTTGGAAACCACCTCACTCTCAGCGTACAAGGTGTCACCAACATAGACCGGGTTCGGCAATCGAATCTCGTCCCAGCCCAGATTTGCGATCGCACGCGCACTCATGGTTGCCACTGTCATTCCGCTGACAATGGACAGTGTCACCGAACTGTTGACCAACAACTTCTTGAATTCGGTTTGCTGTGCATACGCAAGATCGATATGCGCAGGATGGTTATTCATATTGATTAATGACTGCCAGATATTATCCAACTCCGTTACGGTACGGCCGGGCCGGTGCTCGAAAATATCACCCACCACAAACTGTTCGTAATGCAGGCCATAGGACTCGCGATATCGATTTTCACCGATCCGCTCGTGGGCCAGAATCATCGGTTCCATTGCCTTTTCCTCACCGACCCAACTCTTGAGCGCGCTGGATCAATTTTCTTGCTTGTTTTACAAACGGAGGGCCCACCATCAGGTTCTTCAATTTCGTAATTTTTTCGCCGCTGTTTTCCGAAGCCTGCACAATTGCCAATGCATGCTCATATTCAGCAACGGACGGAGTGAAGACTTCATTGATAGTGGATATTTGCTTTGGATGAATGGCCGTCTTGCCACTGAAACCCAACTCCCGGACGTCACGGCACTCTTGCAGAAGTCCCATCTCATCATCGAGTTTGAAGTAGGCGGTGTCGAACACAGGGATCCTCGCCGCACTGCCAGCCGAGACGATGCTCGCGCGAGCATGCAGCATATTGGCCCAACCTCCGATAGTGACACCCAGGCTGGCCGCATAGTCGGCGGAGCCGAAGATCAGTCCATCAGCACTGGACGCGATGGTGTGAATATCACGTAGACAGGCTGGCGTCTCAACCGTAACCAGAATCTTTGGGCTCTCTCCGTCGCGGCTCAAATTGGCTCGTACAATATCTATTTCAGCAGCCGCCTCGGTCATCGCCATGACGATGAACTCGGGTCGCTGATCAAGCGATTGCACCAGCAGCAGATCAAGCAATCCATGATTATCGCGCAGAGGGTTAATTCGCAGCGCCGTGCGCTGCGAGACATGGCCACGGTAGAACTGCTCGACACACAACCGTGCTTGAACCTTCTGTGGGAGTGGCACGCCATCCTCCAGGTCAATCACCATTACATCAGTCAGATTATTCTTAGCGTATTGCCCGGGGTACAAAGCAGAGCAGTACAGTAAGCTTCTTGGTGTGGGATTGATCATCATGTCCTCTCAATACTGGGCTGGTTTCAAGCTCAGACGAACCCTTTCGATCTCCGCCTTAACTGCGGAGCAGAATCCCAGAACATCGCCTTGGGACATGTCTGCACGCATCATCACGCGCAAACCGGATTTATTCCTGGCCACAATCGGGAAGAAGACTGCGGAGGTGTAATACCCGCGTTTGAATACCCCCTCGGAAACGCCGATCGCCATATCCGGACTGTCCAAGGGAATAACCCGAATAGGCAAACCCGATCCCGCGTGTTCCGTCACAAACAAGCTGTCGAACAGGCGGATATTGGAATTGAGTTTCTCCTGCAAAACGGCCAGTTCACTGGTCTTGTGAATATCCAGGGAAGCCATGGCCGCGCCAACAGTGGCGGGGTTTACATATTGCGAATAGGACATCGGCCCGCCAAAACGGCGGAAAACCTCGTGATAATTGGACTTTTCCGACATATATATACCGCCACCATTGGCACCAAACGCCTTGGCCAATGAATAAACCAGTATGGTTCGCGGATTAAGCTCAGGCATGAAAGTACGAATATAGCCCTCTCCCTTCTCGCCATAGGCACTTAATGAATGAGAATCATCGAAGTATAGAAATAGCCCATATTTGTCCTGCAAAGCCAACAGTCGCTCAACAGGCGCACTTCCCCCCATACTGTAAGCACCGTCAGCAACATACGCGACCAAAGGATGGCGCTTACACATATCCTCAATAAAGTCGACATCATTATGATTGCAAGTGAAAACTTGCGTTTCATCACCACAGATGGCCTTGACCTGATTCAGAGCAAAGTGGGCATGCTTATCAAAAATCAAAACAGGGCGCTGGCCATCAGTAAACATCCCGGCTGCCAGTAAGGGTAAAGACGCGACAATGCCCGCGCTGCAGGAAGTCGCGGTGAACGCTCGACAAGCAAAATGTGCCGATAAGGCTTCTTCAAGTTCATCGAGTTCTTTCAGCCTTATTCTGATACGTGAGGTGGGCAAATTCACAGTACCGCAACTCAACACATAATCTGCGGCACGTCGAGCCAGACGCTCATCGACTTCAAGACCCAAATATGAACACGAGCACATATTCATGAATAAATGACCATTCTGGTCCTGCATACGTCCCTGCTGAGCATGCTTGATACTCAAATCGGTCAGCCCCGAATTTTGCGCAAGCGCCCAAGAGGGATTACCGATCTCTACCGACCTGGCGGTGTTTATAAACTTATTTATTTGCTCAGACATACATGACCTCTCTCTATGGACTTAAGAGTCAGACCAATACTGATTTCAATGCCATCTATCTAGCCATCTAATTTACCTAATGGCAGCGCACTATCAACCTCATAAAATCAAATTCCACCAATACTTAGGAAAGTTCGCTCATTGAAAAGTGAATGATCCGTAGGAATTTTCTGAGAATTTCCGCTCATATTCAAAACACAACAGATAACCGCGTCCGAGCCCCACAAACTTGGAATAAAAACCCCAACCCAGAACCGCAACACGAGGCAACAAACGAAGGCACTACTATTAGAATTCACGCTAGCAAAAAGCGACGCACCGTCTACATTCAAGTATCACGCCATATTCATATGTTATGCACACGACCAGCAAACTCTCTGCGGAGTATTAACTCATCATGAATGGAAGACTAAGAGGCAAGCGAGCGCTTATAACAGGTGCATCGGCAGGCATTGGAAGAGCTATAGCCGAAACCTACATTGCCCAGGGCGCCGATGTTTTCATTACCGCCCGCACTGACGAGGCTGGGGCTCGTGCAGTAATTGCATTAGCTGAACAAGTTGGCCAGCAGGCCGGCTTCACCCTTATGGATGCCGCAAGCACCAGCATTGATGCACTCTTTGAAGAAGCGCAAGCAGCCGTTGGTCCCTTGGATATACTCGTCAACAATCCGGCATTCATAACCCGTACTCCGTTTCTTGAGCTGAGCGAAGACGAGTACGAACGCACCCTTGCGGTCAACCTCCGCTTTCCATTTTTTATGGCTCAACGCTTTGCAAAAGACTGCATCGCTCGCAAACAGGGCGGCAGCATCATTAACATTTCATCGGTCAGTGCCTTCAAGGCGGTCAGTCGAATGTCAGCTTATCAGGCAAGCAAAGCAGCACTGTCGATGCTTACTCGAAGCTGCGCGGTAGAACTGGCACCCTATGGCATCAGAGTCAACACGATTTCACCGGGGCTGACCGCGACCAGTGGTAACGCCAATCAGTGGCGGGACTCCCCAGAGATTTGGCAAAACAGGAAAAAGGAGATTCCCATGCAGCGTGCTGGAATGCCTGCAGATATGGCAGGCGCTGCCATCCTGCTGGCATCTGATGAGTCATCTTGGATGACCGGTGCGGATCTGGTAATCGATGGGGGACACAGCTGCACATAAAGAACCCGGAAAGTCGCGGGGCACGCTGATCGCCGCACCGCTGGCTGCCACAGGGAATGCGAGAAGCCGCAAACGGTGCGGAAAACCTTGATCCGGAGCATTTTCTCGATCAGGAAAAGAAGGTAAAACGACCCCGGCCACTACTTGTAGTAACGCGCATATAAGACAACTTTCCGACCCTCACCCCATTAGACAGTTTGAAAACCGGCACAAACAGTATTGATTATCATTTAGCTGTCGCTATATTCGTTACATTCCCAACAAAACAATATTGATGAAATTCCGGCTAATGCCCGAACCGCATGGGCTGCGGAGCTTTGGAGGTACGCTATGTCCTTATTCCTGTAAATAATTTCGCTATCTGAATTTTACTTGCACGGTGTTGTGCCATAAAATCAGCGGGATTGATTGCTGCGACATATCGTCACTGCTTTATTTCTTTTCAAGCTCAGAGACCTTTGCTCTCTGTTAAGGATTACCAGCATGCCCGAAGCGACAGGACTCATGGCCCACAACTGGGGCTTTGCCATTTTCCTTCTGGGCGTTGTCGGCCTTTGTGCCTTCATGCTCGGCGTTTCCAGCCTCCTCGGGTCAAAAGCCTGGGGCCGCAGCAAAAACGAACCGTTCGAATCCGGCATGCTGCCTACAGGTGGCGCCCGTCTGCGGCTCTCTGCAAAATTCTATCTGGTCGCGATGCTCTTCGTGATCTTCGATATCGAAGCCCTTTTTCTCTTTGCCTGGTCTGTGTCCGTCCGCGAAAGCGGCTGGACCGGATTCGTCGAAGCTCTCGTTTTCATAGCAATTCTGTTGGCAGGTCTTGTCTACCTATTTCGAGTGGGCGCCCTTGACTGGGCTCCGGCAGCTCGTCTTAAGCGGCAAGCGAAGCTGAAACAATGAGGCTTTGGCAATGCAATACAATCTCACCAGGATCGACCCCGATGCTCCTAACGAGCAGTATCCGATTGGCGAACGGGAAACCGTTTCCGATCCGTTAGAAGATCAAGTCCACAAAAACATTTTCATGGGCAAGCTCGAAGACGTGCTTAACGGCACGATCAACTGGGGGCGCAAGAACTCCCTGTGGCCGTACAACTTCGGTCTTTCGTGCTGCTACGTGGAAATGACCACCGCCTTCACGGCGCCCCACGACATCGCGCGCTTTGGCGCCGAGGTTATCCGGGCATCGCCGCGTCAGGCGGATTTCATGGTTATCGCCGGTACCTGCTTCATCAAGATGGCGCCGATCATCCAGCGTCTCTACGAGCAAATGCTCGAACCTAAATGGGTTATCTCCATGGGTTCGTGCGCCAACTCCGGTGGCATGTACGACATCTACTCCGTCGTTCAAGGGGTGGACAAGTTCCTGCCCGTGGACGTCTACGTGCCTGGCTGCCCGCCCCGCCCAGAAGCTTTTTTGCAAGGCTTGATGCTCTTGCAGGAGTCGATTGGACAGGAGCGTCGTCCGCTTTCCTGGGTCGTCGGCGATCAAGGCGTGTACCGCGCCGAGATGCCTTCGCAAAAGGAACAGCGCCGCGAACAGCGAATCGCAGTCACCAACCTGCGCAGCCCCGACGAAGTCTGATCCAGACCTGCTTCTTTTATAGAACGAGAACCTGGCTTCATTCTTTACGTTGACCGAAAGCGATAAATAACCATGACTACAGGCAGTGCTCTGTACATCCCGCCTTATAAGGCAGACGACCAGGATGTGGTCGTCGAACTGAACAACCGTTTTGGCCCCGAGGCGTTCACCGCCCAGCCTACTCGCACCGGCATGCCGGTGCTTTGGGTTGCCCGCGCCAAACTCGTCGAAGTCCTGACCTTCCTGCGCAACCTGCCCAAGCCGTACGTCATGCTTTATGACCTGCACGGCGTGGACGAGCGTCTGCGCACCAAGCGTCAAGGGCTGCCAAGCGGCGCCGACTTCACTGTGTTCTATCACTTGATGTCGATCGAACGTAATAGTGACGTAATGATCAAGGTCGCCTTGTCCGAGAGCGACCTCAGCGTGCCGACTGTGACCGGCATCTGGCCGAACGCAAACTGGTACGAGCGTGAAGTGTGGGACATGTACGGCATCAACTTTGCCGGTCACCCGCACCTGACCCGCATCATGATGCCGCCGACCTGGGAAGGTCACCCGTTGCGCAAGGACTTCCCGGCCCGTGCCACCGAGTTCGACCCGTTCAGCCTGACCCTGGCCAAGCAACAGCTTGAGGAAGAGGCCGCGCGCTTCAAGCCTGAAGACTGGGGCATGAAGCGTTCCGGTGCGAACGAGGACTACATGTTCCTCAACCTCGGTCCTAACCACCCTTCCGCGCACGGTGCGTTCCGCATCATTCTGCAGCTGGACGGTGAAGAGATCGTCGACTGCGTGCCGGACGTCGGTTACCACCACCGTGGTGCCGAGAAGATGGCCGAGCGTCAGTCCTGGCACAGCTTCATTCCGTACACCGACCGTATCGACTACCTCGGCGGCGTGATGAACAACCTGCCGTACGTGCTCTCGGTCGAGAAGCTGGCCGGCATCAAGGTGCCTGAGAAGGTCGACGTCATCCGCATCATGATGGCCGAGTTCTTCCGGATCACCAGCCACCTGCTGTTCCTGGGGACTTACATCCAGGACGTCGGCGCCATGACCCCGGTGTTCTTCACGTTCACCGACCGTCAGAAGGCGTACACGGTGATCGAAGCCATTACCGGTTTCCGTCTGCACCCGGCCTGGTACCGCATCGGTGGCGTCGCTCACGACCTGCCGCGTGGCTGGGAAAAACTGGTGAAAGACTTCATCGACTGGATGCCAAAGCGTCTGGACGAATACCAGAAAGCCGCACTGGACAACAGCATCCTGCGTGGCCGGACCATCGGCGTCGCCGCCTACAACACCAAAGAAGCCCTGGAATGGGGCGTCACCGGTTCCGGCCTGCGTTCGACCGGTTGCGATTTCGACCTGCGTAAGGCTCGCCCGTACTCCGGTTACGAGAACTTCGAATTCGAAGTACCGCTGGCGGCCAATGGCGATGCCTACGACCGTTGCATCGTGCGTGTCGAAGAAATGCGCCAGAGCCTGAAGATCATCGAGCAGTGCATGCGCAACATGCCGGAAGGCCCGTACAAGGCGGATCACCCGCTGACCACGCCGCCACCGAAAGAGCGCACCCTGCAGCACATCGAGACCCTGATCACGCACTTCCTGCAAGTTTCGTGGGGCCCGGTCATGCCGGCCAACGAATCCTTCCAGATGATTGAAGCGACCAAGGGCATCAACAGTTATTACCTGACGAGCGATGGCGGCACCATGAGCTACCGCACCCGGATTCGCACCCCAAGCTTCCCGCACCTGCAGCAGATCCCTTCGGTGATCAAAGGCAGCATGGTCGCGGACTTGATCGCGTACCTGGGTAGTATCGATTTCGTTATGGCCGACGTGGACCGCTAAGCATGAACAGCACGCTTATCCAGACAGACCGTTTCGCCCTGAGCGAAACCGAGCGCTCGGCCATCGAGCACGAGCTGCATCATTACGAAGACCCGCGCGCGGCGTCTATCGAAGCCCTGAAGATCGTCCAGAAGGAACGTGGCTGGGTGCCTGATGGCGCGCTCTACGCCATCGGCGAAATCCTCGGCATCCCGGCCAGCGACGTTGAAGGCGTGGCGACGTTCTATAGCCAGATCTTCCGTCAGCCGGTCGGCCGTCACATCATTCGCGTCTGCGACAGCATGGTCTGCTACATCGGCGGCCATGAATCGGTAGTCAGCGAAATCCAGAGCAATCTGGGCATCGGCTTGGGTCAGACCACCGCCGACGGTCGTTTCACCCTGCTGCCGGTCTGCTGCCTCGGCAACTGCGACAAGGCGCCGGCGTTGATGATCGACGACGACACATTCGGTGATGTGCAGCCTGCCGGCGTTGCCAAATTGCTCGAGGGCTACGTATGACCCTGACTTCCTTCGGTCCAGCCAACCGCATCAAGCGGTCGGCCGAGACTCACCCGCTCACCTGGCGTCTGCGTGACGACGGCGAAGCCGTTTGGCTCGACGAGTACCAGGCCAAGAACGGTTACGCGGCTGCGCGCAAGGCCTTCGCCGACATGGCTCAGGACGACATCGTCCAGACCGTGAAGGACTCCGGTCTTAAAGGTCGCGGCGGTGCAGGCTTCCCCACAGGCGTGAAGTGGGGCCTGATGCCCAAGGACGAATCCATCAACATCCGCTACCTGCTGTGCAACGCGGACGAGATGGAACCGAACACCTGGAAAGACCGCATGCTGATGGAGCAACTGCCCCATCTGCTGATCGAAGGCATGCTGATCAGTGCTCGCGCGCTGAAAACCTACCGTGGCTACATCTTCCTGCGTGGCGAATACACCACCGCCGCCAAGCACCTGAACCGTGCCGTGGAAGAAGCCAAGGCTGCGGGCCTGCTGGGCAAGAACATCCTGGGCAGCGGCTTCGATTTCGAGCTGTTCGTCCACACCGGCGCCGGGCGTTATATCTGCGGTGAAGAAACCGCACTGATCAACTCCCTCGAAGGCCGCCGCGCCAACCCGCGCTCCAAGCCGCCCTTCCCTGCCGCCGTGGGCGTGTGGGGCAAGCCGACTTGCGTGAACAACGTTGAAACCCTGTGCAACGTGCCGGCGATCATTGCCGACGGCGTGGACTGGTACAAATCGTTGGCCCGCGAAGGCAGCGAAGACATGGGCACCAAGCTCATGGGCTTCTCCGGCAAGGTCAAGAACCCGGGCCTGTGGGAATTGCCGTTCGGCGTCACCGGTCGCGAGTTGTTCGAAGACTACGCCGGCGGCATGCGCGACGGTTACAAGCTCAAGTGCTGGCAGCCTGGTGGCGCCGGTACCGGTTTCCTGTTGCCGGAACACCTGGACGCGCAAATGTACGCCGGCGGCATCGCCAAAGTGGGCACCCGTATGGGTACCGGCCTGGCCATGGCGGTGGACGACAGCGTCAACATGGTTTCCCTGCTGCGCAACATGGAAGAGTTCTTCTCCCGCGAATCCTGCGGTTTCTGCACCCCGTGCCGTGACGGTTTGCCGTGGAGCGTCAAGCTGCTGCGCGCGATCGAGAACGGTGAAGGGCAAGCCGGCGATATCGAGACCCTGCTGGGTCTGGTCGGTTTCCTCGGCCCAGGCAAGACCTTCTGTGCTCACGCACCGGGCGCCGTGGAGCCGTTGGGCAGCGCAATCAAATACTTCCGCCATGAGTTCGAAGCCGGCATCGCGCCTACCAGCGCCGTCGTCCCGCCTCTGGCAAGGCCGATCGTAGTCGGCGCGTAAACGCTTAAAGAAGCGAAGGGTCCGTGCCCTTCGCTTTGTCGTGTGATGACGCCTTGAACGGCTGTGTTGATTCACGCGAACAACAAGATTCCATTAGCCACGCCCGCTGACACCGGGCCAACGAAGAACTTTGAACCATGGCCACTATCCACGTAGACGGCAAAGAGCTCGAAGTCGATGGGGCAGACAACCTGTTACAGGCATGTCTGTCGCTAGGCCTCGATATCCCTTATTTCTGCTGGCACCCAGCCCTTGGCAGCGTTGGCGCTTGCCGCCAGTGCGCGGTCAAGCAGTACACCGACGAAAACGACAAGCGTGGTCGGATCGTCATGTCGTGCATGACCCCCGCCACCGACGGCAGCTGGATCTCCATCGATGACGAAGAAGCGAAAGTGTTTCGCGCCAGCGTCGTTGAATGGCTGATGACCAACCACCCTCACGACTGCCCGGTCTGTGAGGAAGGCGGTCACTGCCATCTGCAAGACATGACAGTGATGACCGGCCACAACGAGCGCCGTTATCGCTTCACCAAGCGTACTCACCAGAACCAGCAACTGGGCCCGTTCATTTCCCACGAAATGAACCGCTGCATCGCTTGCTACCGCTGCGTGCGCTTCTATAAAGACTACGCTGGCGGCACCGACCTCGGCGTATTCGGCGCCCACGACAACGTGTACTTCGGTCGCGTTGAAGACGGCACCCTCGAAAGCGAGTTCTCCGGCAACCTCACCGAGGTCTGCCCGACCGGTGTGTTCACCGACAAGACTCACTCCGAACGCTACAACCGCAAGTGGGACATGCAGTTCTCGCCGAGCATCTGTCATGGCTGCTCCAGCGGTTGCAACATTTCCCCGGGCGAGCGCTACGGTGAACTGCGTCGTATCGAAAACCGTTTCAACGGTTCGGTAAACCAGTACTTCCTGTGCGACCGTGGCCGTTTCGGCTACGGCTACGTCAACCGCGAAGACCGCCCGCGTCAGCCAAAGCTGGCCAACGGCGCCAAACTGACCCTCGATGAAGCGCTGGATAAAGCCGCCGATCTGCTGCGCGGTCGCAACATCGTCGGTATCGGTTCGCCGCGTGCCAGCCTCGAAAGCAACTACGCGTTGCGCGAACTGGTCGGCGCCGAGCACTTCTACTCCGGTATCGAAGCCGGCGAGCTGGAACGCATTCGTCTGGTCATGCAGGTGCTCAAAGACAGCCCGCTGCCGATCCCGAACATGCGCGACATCGAAGACCACGACGCGATCTTCGTCCTCGGCGAAGACCTGACCCAGACCGCTGCGCGCATGGCCCTGTCCCTGCGTCAATCGGTCAAAGGCAAAGCCGAAGACATGGCCGACGCCATGCGCGTTCAGCCTTGGCTCGACGCTGCCGTGAAGAACATCGGTCAGAACGCGCTGAACCCGCTGTTCATCGCCAGCCTGGCTGAAACCAAGCTCGACGACATCGCTGAAGAATGCGTTCACGCTGCGCCAGACGACCTGGCCCGCATCGGTTTCGCCGTGGCTCACGCCCTCGATGCCAGCGCGCCTGCCGTAGAAGGCCTGGACGCTGAAGCTCTCGAGTTGGCCAAGCGCATTGCCGACGCCCTGCTCGCCGCCAAGCGTCCGCTGATCATTGCCGGCACCTCGTTGGGTTCCAAGGCGCTGATCGAAGCCGCGGCGAACATCGCCAAGGCCCTGAAGCTGCGCGAGAAGAACGGTTCCATCAGCCTGATCGTGCCGGAGGCCAACAGCCTCGGCCTGGCCATGCTCGGTGGCGACTCGGTCGATGCCGCGCTGCAAGCGGTGATCGACGGCAAGGCCGACGCCATCGTCGTGCTGGAAAACGATCTGTACACCCGTACCGACAAAGCCCGTGTCGATGCTGCCCTGAACGCCGCGAAAGTGGTAATCGTGGCGGACCATCAGAAGACCGCTACCAGCGATCGTGCGCACCTGGTTCTGCCAGCTGCCAGCTTCGCTGAAGGCGACGGTACGCTGGTCAGCCAGGAAGGCCGCGCCCAGCGCTTCTTCCAGGTCTTCGACCCGACTTACCTCGACGCAAGCATCATGGTTCACGAAGGCTGGCGCTGGCTGCATGCCCTGCGCGCTACCCTGTTGAGCCAGCCGATCGACTGGACCCAACTGGACCACGTCACCGCTGCCTGTGCCGCAAGCACTCCGCAACTGGCCGGCATCGTCAGCGCCGCACCGTCCGCCGCGTTCCGTATCAAAGGCCTGAAACTGGCTCGCGAACCGCTGCGTTACTCCGGTCGTACTGCCATGCGCGCCGACATCAGCGTGCACGAACCGCGCACTTCCCAAGATAACGACACCGCGTTCTCGTTCTCCATGGAAGGTTACTCGGGCTCGGCCGAACCGCGTCAGCAAGTGCCATTCGCCTGGTCTCCGGGCTGGAACTCGCCGCAAGCCTGGAACAAGTTCCAGGACGAAGTCGGTGGTCATATCCGCGCTGGCGACCCGGGCACCCGCCTGATCGAAAGCACCGGTGATTCGCTGAACTGGTTCGCCAGTGTTCCTCGCGCGTTCAACCCGGCGCCGGGCACCTGGCAGGTCGTGCCGTTCTTCCACCTGTTCGGCAGCGAAGAGAACTCTTCCAAAGCCGCGCCGGTTCAGGAACGCATCCCGGCCGCTTACGTGTCGCTGGCCAAATCCGAAGCCGACCGCCTGGGTGTCAATGACGGTGCCTTGCTGAGCTTGAGCGTTGCTGGCCAGACCCTGCGTCTGCCACTGCGCATCAACGAAGAGCTGGGTGCCGGCCTGGTCGCATTGCCGGCCGGTATCGCCGGCATTCCGCCAGCGATCTTTGGCAAATCCGTTGACGGTCTGCAGGAGGCAGCTCAATGACCTGGTTCACGCCTGAAGTGATTGACGTGATCATCGCGGTCCTCAAGGCCATCGTGATTCTGCTCGCCGTGGTGGTGTGCGGCGCGCTGCTGAGCTGGGTCGAGCGTCGTCTGCTCGCCCTCTGGCAGGACCGTTACGGTCCGAACCGCGTCGGCCCGTTCGGCGCGTTCCAGATTGCGGCCGACATGATCAAGATGTTCTTCAAGGAAGACTGGACCCCGCCGTTCGCCGACAAGGTGATCTTCACCTTGGCGCCGGTCGTGGCCATGAGCGCCTTGCTGATTGCCTTCGCGATCATCCCGATCACCCCGACCTGGGGTGTGGCGGACATCAACATCGGCATCCTGTTCTTCTTCGCCATGGCTGGTCTGTCGGTCTACGCGGTGCTGTTCGCCGGCTGGTCGAGCAACAACAAGTTCGCCCTGTTGGGCAGCTTGCGGGCCTCGGCACAAACCGTGTCGTACGAAGTGTTCATGGGCCTGTCGCTGATGGGCATCGTGATTCAGGTCGGCTCGTTCAACATGCGCGACATCGTTGAATACCAGGCGCAGAACATGTGGTTCATCATTCCGCAGATCTTCGGTTTCCTGACCTTCTTCATTGCCGGCGTCGCCGTGACTCACCGTCACCCGTTCGACCAGCCGGAAGCGGAGCAGGAACTGGCCGACGGTTACCACATTGAATACGCCGGCATGAAATGGGGCATGTTCTTCGTCGGTGAGTACATCGGCATCGTGTTGATTTCGGCGCTGCTGGTGACCCTGTTCTTCGGTGGCTGGCACGGTCCGTTCGGCATTCTGCCGCAGATCCCGTTCATCTGGTTCGCACTGAAAACCGCGTTCTTCATCATGTTCTTCATCCTGCTGCGCGCTTCGATTCCGCGCCCACGGTATGACCAAGTGATGGATTTCAGCTGGAAGTTCTGCCTGCCGCTGACCCTCGTCAACATGCTGGTGACCGCTGCGATCGTGTTGCTCAACACGCCCGCTGTCGCGGCTCAGTGAGGATAGAGAATCATGAAGTACATATTTGACATCGTGCATGGCTTCTTCACCCAGCTTCGCAGCCTGGTGATGATCTTCGGCCACGCCTTCCGCAAGCGCGACACGCTGCAATACCCGGAAGAGGCGGTTTACCTGCCGCCGCGCTTCCGTGGCCGCATCGTGCTGACCCGCGACCCCGACGGCGAAGAGCGCTGTGTAGCCTGCAACCTGTGCGCCGTGGCGTGCCCGGTCGGCTGCATCTCGCTGCAGAAAGCTGAAACCGATGACGGTCGCTGGTACCCGGAATTTTTCCGTATCAACTTCTCGCGCTGCATTTTCTGCGGCCTCTGCGAGGAAGCCTGCCCGACCACCGCGATCCAGCTGACACCGGATTTCGAGATGGCCGAGTTCAAACGTCAGGACCTGGTGTACGAGAAAGAAGATCTGCTGATCTCCGGCCCCGGCAAAAACCCTGATTACAACTTCTATCGTGTTGCAGGTATGGCGATTGCCGGTAAGCCAAAAGGCTCCGCGCAAAATGAAGCCGAACCGATCAACGTGAAGAGCTTGCTGCCTTAAGGAAGAAAGATGGAATTCGCTTTCTATTTCGCATCGGGTATCGCTGTTGTGTCCACGCTTCGCGTGATCACCAACACCAACCCCGTGCACGCCCTGCTCTACCTGATCATTTCGCTGATTGCCGTGGCGATGACGTTTTTCGCCCTCGGCGCACCGTTTGCCGGTGTGCTCGAAGTGATCGCCTACGCTGGCGCCATCATGGTGCTGTTCGTGTTCGTGGTGATGATGCTGAACCTGGGCCCGGCCTCGGTTCAGCAAGAGCGCGTCTGGCTCAAGCCCGGCATCTGGCTCGGCCCGGTCGCGCTCGGCACCCTGCTGCTGGTTGAACTGCTGTACGTGCTGTTCAGCGACGCCAGCGGCCAGGCCATCGGCCACACCACCGTAGACGCCAAGGCCGTGGGCATCAGCCTGTTCGGTCCTTATCTGCTGGTGGTCGAACTCGCCTCGATGCTGCTGCTCGCCGCAGCCGTCACGGCGTTCCACTTGGGCCGCAACGAAGCCAAGGAGCAATGACGATGCCTGCTATCCCTATGGAGCATGGTCTGGCGGTCGCCGGCATCCTGTTCTGCCTCGGTCTGGTCGGCCTGATGGTCCGGCGCAACATTCTTTTCGTGCTGATGAGCCTGGAGGTCATGATGAATGCCTCCGCACTGGCCTTCATCGTTGCCGGTAGCCGCTGGGCGCAGCCGGATGGACAGATCATGTTCATCCTGGTGATCAGCCTGGCAGCCGCCGAGGCCAGTATTGGCCTGGCGATTCTGTTGCAGCTGTATCGCCGCTTCCACACTCTCGATATCGACGCTGCCAGCGAGATGCGCGGATGAATCTTCTCTATCTGACTTTCGTATTCCCTCTCATAGGTTTCCTGCTGCTGGCGTTCTCACGCGGCCGTTTTTCGGAAAACCTGTCGGCGCTGATCGGCGTCGGTTCCATCGGCTTGTCGGCCATCGTCACGGCTTATGTGATCTGGCAATTCAACGTCGCGCCACCTGAAGGCGGTCACTACACCATGGTGTTGTGGCAGTGGATGGCGGTGGAAGGCTTTACGCCTAACTTCGCGCTGTACCTGGATGGTCTGTCCCTGACCATGCTGGGTGTGGTGGTCGGCGTCGGCTTCCTGATCCACCTGTTCGCGTCCTGGTACATGCGCGGTGAAGCCGGTTACTCGCGCTTCTTCGCCTACACCAACCTGTTTATCGCCAGCATGCTGTTCCTGGTCCTGGGCGATAACCTGTTGTTCCTGTACTTCGGCTGGGAAGGTGTGGGCCTGTGCTCGTACCTGTTGATCGGTTTCTACTACAGCAACCGCAACAACGGTAACGCGGCGCTCAAAGCCTTCATCGTGACCCGGATCGGCGACGTGTTCATGGCCATCGGCCTGTTCATCCTGTTCGCGCAACTGGGCACACTGAACATCCAGGAACTGCTGGTGCTGGCACCGCAGAAATTCCAGGCCGGCGACTTCTGGATGGTCATGGCGACCCTGATGCTGCTGGGCGGCGCTGTCGGTAAATCGGCGCAACTGCCGCTGCAAACCTGGCTGGCGGATGCGATGGCCGGTCCTACTCCGGTTTCGGCACTGATCCACGCCGCGACCATGGTAACTGCCGGTGTCTACCTGATCGCTCGTACTCACGGCCTGTTCACCCTAGCGCCGGAGATCCTGCACCTGGTCGGCGTTGTCGGCGGTGTGACCCTGGTACTCGCCGGTTTTGCCGCACTGGTCCAGACCGACATCAAACGTATCCTCGCCTACTCGACCATGAGCCAGATCGGCTACATGTTCCTGGCATTGGGCGTTGGTGCCTGGGATGGCGCGATCTTCCACCTGATGACCCACGCCTTCTTCAAGGCGCTGCTGTTCCTTGCGTCCGGTGCGGTGATCGTTGCCTGCCACCACGAGCAGAACATCTTCAAGATGGGCGGCCTGTGGAAGAAACTGCCACTGGCCTACGCCAGCTTCATCGTCGGCGGCGCGGCTCTGGCGGCGTTGCCACTGGTGACCGCGGGCTTCTACTCCAAGGACGAAATCCTCTGGGAAGCGTTTGCCAGCGGCAACAACGGTCTGCTCTACGCAGGTCTGGTCGGCGCGTTCATGACCTCGCTGTACACCTTCCGCCTGATCTTCATCGCGTTCCACGGTGAATTGAAGACCGAAGCGCACGCCGGTCACGGCATCGCTCACTGGCTGCCGCTGTCGGTGCTGATCGTATTGTCGACCGCCATTGGCGCGATGATCGTTCCGCCGCTGCACGGTGTGCTGCCAGAAAGCGTCGGCCATGCCGGCGGCGACGCCAAGCACAGCCTGGAAATCGCCTCGGGCGCTATCGCCCTGGCCGGGAT
Source organism: Pseudomonas sp. ES4 (assembly GCF_050586665.1). NCBI lineage: Bacteria > Pseudomonadati > Pseudomonadota > Gammaproteobacteria > Pseudomonadales > Pseudomonadaceae > Pseudomonas > Pseudomonas sp. ES4. The sequence goes on from NZ_JBOBDO010000006.1 coordinate 203,415, forward strand.
CCTGCTGGCCGCCTTGCTGTTCCTCGGCAAGCGTCGTTTCGTCACTGCAATCGCCAACAGCGGCATCGGCCGCTTCCTTTCGGCCTGGTGGTTCGCTGCCTGGGGCTTCGACTGGATCTACGACAAACTGTTCGTCAAGCCATACCTTGCGCTCAGCCACGCACTGCGCAGAGACCCGCTCGACCAGACCATCGGTCTGATCCCGCGTATGGCCAAAGGCGGTCACACCGCCCTGAGTCGTACCGAAACCGGTCAACTGCGTTGGTACGCGGCATCGATGGCAGCCGGCTCCGTGCTGGTCATCGGCGCCATCGTGCTGGTAGCGGTCTGAATATGAACCTTGCGAACTTGCGAAAGGAATTGAGCCCGTCATGATTCTGCCTTGGCTAATCCTGATCCCCTTCATCGGCGGCCTGCTGTGCTGGATGGGTGAGCGCTTCGGCGCTACCCTCCCCCGCTGGATTGCGCTGTTGACCATGACCCTGGAACTCGCACTCGGCCTCTGGCTGTGGGCCCACGGTGATTATTCATTTGCTCCGGCGCCTGGCGCCGATCCGACCTGGGTGCTCGAGTTCAAGCACATCTGGATCGAGCGCTTCGGCATCAGCGTGCACCTGGCCCTCGACGGCCTGTCGCTGTTGATGATCCTGCTGACCGGCCTGCTGGGTATCCTCTCGGTACTTTGCTCGTGGAAAGAGATCCAGCGTCACGTTGGTTTCTTCCACTTGAACCTGATGTGGATCCTGGGCGGTGTCGTCGGCGTGTTCCTCGCCCTCGACCTGTTCATGTTCTTCTTCTTCTGGGAAATGATGCTGGTGCCGATGTACTTCCTCATCGCGCTCTGGGGTCACAGTTCTTCGGACGGCAAGAAAACCCGGATCTACGCGGCGACCAAGTTCTTCATCTTCACCCAGGCTTCCGGCCTGATCATGTTGGTGGCGATCCTGGGCCTGGTCCTGGTCAACTTCGACGAAACCGGCGTGATTACCTTCAACTACGCCGACCTGTTGAAAACCAAGATGTCGTTGACCACCGAGTACATCCTGATGCTCGGCTTCTTCATCGCCTTCGCGGTGAAGCTGCCAGTGGTGCCGCTCCACTCCTGGTTGCCTGACGCTCACGCCCAGGCGCCAACAGCGGGTTCGGTCGACCTGGCCGGTATCTTGCTGAAAACCGCTGCTTACGGTCTGCTGCGTTTCGCCCTGCCGCTGTTCCCGAATGCCTCGGCCGAGTTTGCGCCGATCGCCATGACCCTGGGTCTGATCGGGATCTTCTACGGTGCGTTCCTGGCCTTCGCCCAAACCGACATCAAGCGCCTGATCGCCTACTCCTCCGTTTCCCACATGGGTTTCGTGTTGATCGGCATCTACTCCGGCAGCCAACTGGCCCTGCAGGGCGCGGTGATGCAGATGCTGGCGCACGGTCTGTCGGCGGCGGCACTCTTTATCCTCAGTGGTCAACTGTACGAGCGCACTCATACCCGCGACATGCGTGAGATGGGCGGCCTGTGGTCGAAGATCGCTTACCTGCCAGCCATCAGCCTGTTCTTCGCAGCCGCGTCGCTGGGCTTGCCGGGTACCGGTAACTTTGTGGGTGAGTTCCTGATCCTGATCGGCACGTTCCCGGCCGCCCCATGGATCACGATCATCGCGACGTCCGGCCTGGTGTTCGGTTCGGTCTACTCGCTGATCATGATCCACCGTGCCTACTTCGGCCCGTCCAAGTCGGATGCGGTGCTGCATGGCATGGATGCTCGCGAACTGATCATGGTGGTTGGGCTTGCGGCGCTGCTGATTTACATCGGCGTGTACCCGCAACCGTTCCTCGATACCTCTGCTGCGACGATGCATGGCGTGCAGCAATGGCTCGGTACCGCCTTCACTCAACTCGCTTCGGCCCGGTAAGAGCGCTATGGAATTCACGACTCAACACTTTATCGCGCTTGCGCCGTTGTTGATCACCAGCGCCACGATCATCGTGGTGATGCTGGCGATCGCCTGGCGCCGCAACCACTCGCAGACCTTCCTGATTTCCGTGGCGGGCCTGAACCTGGCATTGCTGTCGATCCTGCCAGCCCTGAAAGTCGCGCCCCTGGCCGTGACGCCATTGCTGCAGATCGACACCTTCGCTTGTCTGTACATGGCGCTGATCCTGGTCGCCACCCTCGCTTGTGTGACCCTCGCCCACGCCTACCTCGGCGATGGCGGTTCGGGTTACCCGGGCAACCGTGAAGAACTTTACCTGCTGATCCTGATGGCCGCCGCCGGTGGCCTGGTGCTGGTCAGCGCGCAGCACCTGGCCGGGTTGTTCATCGGTCTGGAACTGCTCTCGGTACCGGTCTACGGTCTGGTGGCGTATGCCTTCTTCAACAAGCGTTCGCTGGAAGCCGGTATCAAGTACATGGTGCTGTCGGCCGCCGGTTCCGCGTTCCTGTTGTTCGGCATGGCCCTGCTGTATGCCGACTCCGGCAGCCTGAGCTTCGTCGGCATCGGCCAGGCCCTCGCAGCCACCGGCCTGCCAAGCTCGCTGGCGCAACTGGGCCTGGGCATGATGCTGATCGGTCTGGCGTTCAAGCTGTCGCTGGTACCGTTCCACCTCTGGACCCCGGACGTTTACGAAGGTGCTCCGGCACCGGTGGCCGCGTTCCTGGCCACCGCGTCCAAAGTCGCTGTGTTCGCAGTGATGGTGCGTCTGTTCCAGATCTCGCCGGCTGCAAGCAGCGGTGTCCTGAGCGACGTGCTGACCATCATCGCCATCGCGTCGATCCTGTTCGGTAACCTGCTGGCACTGACCCAGAGCAACCTCAAGCGTCTTCTGGGTTACTCGTCCATCGCTCACTTCGGTTACCTGCTGATCGCCCTGGTGGCGAGCAAAGGCCTGGCCGTGGAAGCCATCGGCGTGTACCTGGTCACCTACGTGATCACCAGCCTCGGCGCGTTCGGCGTGATCACCCTGATGTCCTCGCCGTACAACGGCCGTGACGCGGATGCGCTGTACGAATACCGCGGCCTGTTCTGGCGCCGTCCGTACCTGACCGCCGTACTGACCGTGATGATGCTGTCCCTGGCCGGTATCCCGCTGACCGCGGGCTTCATCGGCAAGTTCTACATCATCGCTACCGGTGTCGAGTCGCACCAATGGTGGCTGGTCGGTTCCCTGGTTCTGGGCAGCGCCATCGGCGTCTTCTACTACCTGCGCGTGATGGTCACCCTGTACCTGATCGAACCGAACCTGCGTCGCCACGATGCACAACTGCACTGGGAACAACGTGCAGGCGGCGTGATGCTGCTGGCGATCGCCGCACTGGCGTTCTTCCTCGGTCTGTATCCGCAACCGTTGCTGGTGCTGGTTCAGCAGGCGGGGCTGGCGGGTTGATCGCTTAAGCGACACTTGGTAGAAAACAGAAACGGCACCTTCGGGTGCCGTTTTTGCGTTTGTGGGATTTGTTACTGCTGCCCTGCCCTCCTTCTCTAATCCCAGAAAGCTCTCGCGGAATCGTCAGGTTCGTCCTACAGCCAGAATTGGGGTAGTGCCTCTATCTTGAGTGCCTGCCGGACAGACAAACCGAAGCGAGGACGAGCAATGAAACGCGACATCTTTTATGAACTGGTAGACGGATCTGACGCTTTGGCCACTGGACGTCGGAACGAAGCTTCACCTGAGCGCTACGACATCAAACCGACCCTTTTGCCATTCGTCTGTGCTGAGGTCTTGCGCAATTTTGCAGCTCCACAAAATTCTGGCTATATTTGTCCAGAATATAGGGAGGGGCGAATCATGATCATTGTTCCGTTAGCAGAAGCAAAAAACAATTTATCCAAACTCGTCGATGACGCAGCCGCCGGACAAGTCATCACGATCGCCAAACACGGCCGTCCCCTTGCCCGCCTGGTTCCAGTGGAAAGACCGCGCGGACAGCGAATTGGAGCGATGAAAGGCAAACTCATCCTTACCGACGGCTTCGACGCCGCTTTGCCAGACGACCTGCTGGATGCATTTGAAGGGCAGCAACCATGAGGGTGTTGCTCGATACCCATGTACTGCTCTGGACACTCGCCGACGATCAGAAATTATCTGGCAAAGCCCGACAACTCATTAATAACGCCACTGAAGTTTATGTCAGCGCCGCGACCTTCTGGGAAATGGCTATCAAGGTCGGTCTAGGAAAGCTAAGCGTTGATCTGGAGGAAATCCGCCAATACTGCATCCAAAGCGGATTTATTGAACTACCTGTTTCATCCGAACACGCCATTGCGGTGAAAGATCTGGAACCTCACCATCGTGATCCGTTCGACCGCCTCATCGTGGCCACTGCAATGACAGAACCGATGAAACTTCTTACTGCGGATCCAATGGTAGCCAAGTACACATCGTTGGCCATTTTGATTTGAGGCTGCTGGTCCCTAGGCAACGCAATAAAAAACGGGGCCTTCGGATTGTGTTGTTCCTTAACTGATTGCAAGGTTCAACTACCAAAAGCTGATGCTGATCACTGCTTCCGCAGAGATCGATCAGCTCGCAACCCTGACCTGAATGCTTAGGGCTTTTACTCCACCCACATAACGAAATTGTAATTCCCGCATCACCTTGGCGTTATCCGCAGCTTGCAACGATGTCACCCGGCGACCATGCCGGCGGGCCTTCTCCGCCGAACAATAAAAACCCACGCCGAAGCACGTTCCCGTTCTGCCGAACCCAAGGAGTGATTGATGGTTAACAATACAAAAATGTCGATGGCCGCTTTAGCGGTGGTGGTCGGCTCCGGACCGTCCATGGTGATGGCGGATGATAAAGCCGAAGGGTTTATCGAGGGCAGCAGCCTGACGGTGCTCAACCGTAACTTCTACTTCAACCGTGATCACCGCAACGGCCAGTCCAGCCCCACCGGCAATGGTTATTCCGAAGCCTGGGCCCAAGCGGTGATCAGCAAGTTCGAATCCGGGTTTACCCAAGGCACCGTCGGCGTCGGTGTCGATGCGTTTGCAATGATCGGTTTGAGGCTCGACACCGGTGACGGGCGCAACGGTGGCCGTAGTTCGTTTGATGTGCTGCCAGTCAACAATGATGGCGAGGCGCGCAATGAGTACACGAAGATGGGTGGCGCCGCCAAAGTGCGAGCCTTCGATACGGTGGTCAAGGTCGGTGACGTGTTCCCGGGCAACCCGGTGGTGGCGGCCGGTGACTCGCGCTTGCTGCCGGAAAGCTTTCGCGGCGTGACGGCGACCAACACCAGCATCGAAGGCCTGTCGATTCAGGGCGGTCGGTTGCATGCGATGAGCCAACCCGTGTCCAGCGACATGCGCGAGAACTTCGCCACGTTTTATGCCGGCCCGGTCAATTCGCCGTGGATCGCTTACGGCGGCGGCGACTATGTACTGAACAAGAACCTCAGTTTCAGCCTGTACTCCAGCCGCCTCAAGGATGCCTGGAATCAGTACTACGCCGGCACTGCCTGGACCTATCCGCTATCGGATGACCTGTCGCTGTTTGGCGGCCTGAACTATTACAAGGCTGTCGACGAAGGCAAACAATTGCTCGGCAAGTTCGATAACAACATCTGGAGCGGCCGGGTCGGCGTGAAACTCGGCGCGCACTCCGTTGCGCTTTCGCACCAGCGCAACAACGGCAATGACGACTTCGATTACCTGCGTCAATCCGACTCGATCTTCCTCGACAACTCCATCCAGTACAGCGACTTCAACTCGCCCAAGGAACGTTCGTGGATGGTGCGCTACGACCTCGACATGACCACTTACGGTGTGCCGGGGCTATCGTTCATGACTCGTTACGCCCGAGGCACCGACGCCGATTACTCCAACGCCAACGCCGTGTACATGCGCCGCGATGCTGACGGCAATCCACTGACCGACCAGAAGCGCTGGGAGCGCGATGTCGAAGTCAAATACGTGGTGCAGAGCGGTTCGATGAAAGACCTGTCGCTGCGTTTGCGCCAGGCCACGACTCGCGCCACGGCGTTTGAATCGGATCTGGATGAAGTGCGGGTGATTGTCGAGTACCCGTTGGCGATTCTCTGATTGAGCGGTTGATACACATTCACCTTTAGAAGCTCCTTGCTCCTTTGGTAAGAGGTGAATCTTTGGCGTCCTTCGGGGCGCCTTTTTTATGTGCGCCTGAATAAAACCCGAAGGAGCTGCCGAAGATTCGGCAGCGCCTTCGGAGAATCCGGTCCTGGCCATCAAGGCGGTGTCAGCCGCCGCGATTGCGGCAATCCCCCGCCACGGTGTATTTGATGGTGTTGAGTTGGCCCTTGGAGTCTTCGTAGGTCATGGCGGTGGGGACTACGGCGCAGGCAGCTGGCGGGCGCACAACGCTCACCACTTTCACCACGTCCAGCTTCATTCCGTATTCGTAGTCCTTGACCACCGGCGCCGGTTTGCCCTGGTTGGCCGCGTACTGCTGCATGGCTTTGGTATTGGCACTCAGCGCCCGCTCGAACGTCCGGTCACCACCACCCTCGGCGAACACATTCAGGGACATCGTCAGCACGCTGGCGAACGTCATTGACTTAAGCACTTTCATATCCATTTCCTTCCAATCCTGGCTCATAAAAAAACCCGGCATCGAGACTCGATGACGGGCTTGTTCAAGTGCGATGCGCTTACAAGTCTTTGGTGTTGCCGTCTTTCTTTTCATTGACGACGACGGGGTCGCGAGCTTGTTCCTTGGCGACGAACAGCTCTACAGAGCGGTCATTGGCGGTCATCATTTTTGCGAAGGTCCGATCACCGCCGCCTTCGGCCAAGACCAGAGAAGACATCGCCAACGCTGCTGTAAAGGCACTGATTTGTGCGAATTTCATGTTTGATTCCTCGTTTAGTAGCTGACGGGATCAAGGTAACAATCCGAACCTTTCATAACGGTGGCGCACAAATTACATATCCGTCATGTGCCAAAAAAACTGTGGGAGCGAGCCTGCTCGCGAAAGCGATGGATCAATCAACATCAGTGTCGACTGACAGATTTGCTATCGCTAGCAGGCTAGCTCCCACAGGTAGATCACCTACTCTGTTGGAGCTGTGTCTTCTTCTCGGCGATGGGCGAGCTGATACAGCGCCGGCAAGATCAGCAGCGTCAGGAGGGTCGAGGACAGGATCCCGCCAATCACCACCGTCGCCAATGGTCGCTGCACTTCCGCGCCAGTACCGGTCGCCAGCGCCATCGGAATAAAGCCCAGTGACGCCACCAGCGCCGTCATCAACACCGGGCGCAGACGTGTCAGCGCGCCTACGTTGATCGCATCAGACAGCGAACGCCCCTCCTCCCGCAGGTTGCGGATGAACGCAATCATCACCAGCCCGTTGAGCACCGCTACCCCCGACAGCGCGATGAAGCCCACGCCTGCCGAGATTGACAGCGGAATGTCCCGCAACCACAGCGCCATGACCCCGCCGGTCAACGCAAACGGAATCCCGGTGAACACCAGCAAGCCATCCTTGAGGTTGTTGAACATCATGAACAACAACCCGAACACCAGCAGCAACGCCACCGGCACCACGATCTGCAGGCGCTTGGCCGCCGATTGCAGTTGCTCGAACTGCCCGCCCCAATGGGTCCAGTAACCCGCAGGCACCTGCACATCTCGCTCGATCACCTCGCCCGCCTCTTCGACGAACGAACCGATATCGCGCCCGCGCACGTTGGCGCTGACGATCACCAGGCGCTTGCCATTTTCGCGGCTGACCTGATTCGGCCCCAGCACCACATCAAGGCTGGCGACTTCTTTCAAGGCAATAAAACCAATCTGATCAGCCGCGCCATTGAGCGGTGCCGGCACCGGAATCAACAGCGCCGACAGACCTTCGATGTCCTTGCGCATGGCATCGGACAACCGCACCACCATGTCGAAACGTCGGTCGCCTTCATACAACGTGCCGGCCTGACGCCCACCCACCGCGACGGCAATGGTGTCCTGCACATCGCCGACGTTGAGCCCGTAACGCGCCGCCTTGTCGCGGTCGATGTTGATGGTCAGCACCGGAAGGCCGGTGGTTTGTTCGACTTTGACTTCAGAGGCGCCATTGACCTTCTGCATGGCGGCGGCAATCTTCGCCGCGGTGGCGTTGAGCACGTCCATGTCATCGCCGAACACCTTGACCGCGACGTCGCTGCGCACGCCGGAGATCAGTTCGTTGAAGCGCAACTGAATCGGCTGCGACAGTTCGTAGTTACTGCCCGGCAACGTCGCGGCGGCCTGTTGCAGTTCCGCCATCAGGGTTTCGCGAGACTTGTCCGGGTCCGGCCATTGCTCTTTTGGCTTGAGCATCACGTAGCTGTCGGAGATGTTCGGCGGCATCGGGTCGGAGGCGATTTCCGCAGTGCCTGTGCGGGCGAACACGCGCTCGACTTCCGGTACTTTGCCCAGGATCAGGGTTTCCAGACGCTGCTGCATGTCCACCGATTGCGTGAGGCTGGTGCCCGGCACGCGCAAGGCTTGCAGGGCAAAATCGCCCTCGCTGAGGCTCGGCACGAACTCGCTGCCCATGCGGCTGGTCAGCACGCCGCTGAGCACAATCACGCCCAACGCCGCGCCCACCGCCACGGCGCGATGGTTCATCACCCACGCCAGCGCCGGCGCATACACCCGGCGCGCACCGCGCATCACCATGCCCTCTTCTTCCTTGACCTTGCCGGTGACGAACAGCGCAATCGCGGCCGGCACAAAGGTCACCGACAGCAGCATGGCGCCGAGCAAGGCGATGACCACGGTGAACGCCATCGGGTGGAACATTTTCCCTTCGACGCCGCTCAGGGCAAAGATCGGCAGGTACACGACCATGATGATCAACTGGCCGAAAATCAGCGGTCGCCGAGCCTCTTTGGCCGCCGCAAACACTTCACGCAAACGCTCGGAGCGGCTCAGCAAACGCCCGTGATGCTGCTGTGCATGGGCCAGCCGTCGCAGGGTGTTTTCGACGATCACCACCGCGCCGTCGACGATGATGCCGAAGTCGAGGGCGCCCAGGCTCATCAGGTTGGCGCTGACCCTGTTGCTGTACATGCCGGTGAAGGTGAACAGCATCGACAGCGGAATCACCATCGCGGTAATCAGTGCCGCGCGGATGTTGCCGAGGAACAGGAACAGAATCGCGATCACCAGAATCGCGCCTTCGATCAGGTTCTTTTTCACCGTGGCAATGGCCTTGTCCACCAGGTGCGTGCGGTCGTACACCGGCACCGCGATCACGCCTTTGGGCAGCGAACGGTTGATCTGCTCCAGCTTGCTGGCGACGGCCTGGGACACGGTTCGGCTGTTTTCGCCGATCAGCATGAACACGGTGCCGAGCACCACTTCACGGCCGTTTTCCGTGGCCGCACCGCTGCGCAGTTCGCGGCCGATGTCCACGGTGGCGACGTTCTTCACCCGGATCGGCGTGCCATCGACGTTGGCCATGACGATATTGGCGATGTCCTCGATGCTCGCCACTTGTCCCGGCGCCCGAATCAGCAACTGCTCGCCACTGCGCTCGATGTACCCGGCGCCGACGTTGGCGTTGTTGCGCTCAAGCGCCGTGATCAGGTCGGTGAGGGTCAACTTGTAGGCTGCCAGCCGTTTCGGATCGGGGGCGATCTGGTATTCCTTGGCAAAGCCACCGATGGTGTTGATCTCGGCCACACCAGGGACGTTGCGCAGTTGCGGCTTGATGATCCAGTCCTGAATCACCCGCAAATCCGTCGGCGTGTAGGCACTTGCATCGTCCTTGAGCGCACCTTCCCTGGCTTCCACGGTCCACAGGAATATCTCGCCGAGGCCAGTGGAAATCGGCCCCATCACCGCGTTGGTGCCCTCGGGCAATTGCTCCTTGGCGATCTGTAACCGCTCGTTGACCAATTGCCGGGCGAAGAACAGGTCGGTGCCGTCCTTGAAAATCACCGTGACCTGCGACAGCCCCGAACGCGACAGCGAACGGGTCTGCTCCAGCGCCGGCAGACCGGCCATGGCGGTTTCAATCGGGAAGGTGATGCGCTGCTCGGTTTCCAGCGGCGAGAACCCGGCGGCGCCGGTGTTGATTTGCACCTGGACGTTGGTGATGTCGGGCACGGCGTCGATCGGCAGTTTTTGATAACTGGCGATCCCGAGGCCGGCCATGAGCAGAACGGCAAGCAGCACGATGATGCGCTGCTCGATGGCAAACTGGATCAGGCGTTCGAACATGAGAACCTTCTCGTCGAGGGGGCGAATCGATGGGCGTCTTTAGGGGGAGTCTTCAATGAGCTTCTTCAATGAGAGTGCTCGGCCGAGGCCTTGCCCAGTTCCGATTTGAGAACGAAGCTGCCGGCCGCAGCGACTTGCGCACCGGCCTCCAGCCCCTGCGTAACTTCCACCTGCCCCGCTGCACGACTGCCCAGCTCCACGGCCCGCGCCTCGAAGCCGTCGTCGGTGCGCACGAACACCGTGGGTTTGTCCTCGACGGTCTGGATCGCAGCTTCCGGCACCGCCACGTTGGCCTGACGGCTGTCGGTAGCGACCAGTGCGGTGACAAACAATCCGGGACGCCACGAACCTTGAGGGTTTTCCAAGGTGACGCGAACGGTGGCGGTACGGGTCTGTTCGCCGAGTAAACTGCCGACGTAAGCCACCGTGCCGGCGACTTGCGCATTGAGTTCCGGGGCGCTGACAGTGACCGCTTTGCCCACCTGCACCTTGTTCAGATCCTTGGACGAAACGCCGAAGGTCACCCACACTCGCGACAGGTCCGAGAGCGTGAACGCCGCCGTGGTTTCGTCGACCACCTCCCCTGACGTCAGATGCTTTTCCACTACCACCCCGTCGAACGGCGCGCGCAGTTCATAACGATTGCCGCCGGTGGCAACCACGCTGCCACTGAGTACGCTGATCTTTTGCCGGGCGTTGTTCACGGCGATTTCGGCTTCTTCCAGCGCCTGGCGCGCCTGCAGCAAATCCTGCTCGGCGGAAATCTTGTCCTGCCACAACTGCTTCTCGCGCTCGTAGGTGGTGCGCGCCAAGGCCAAGCGCCGTTGCGCCGCAGCCTGTTCGCTACGCTGATCGGAGATCTGCTGACTGGCGATCACCGCCAGCAGCTGGCCCTTCTTCACCCACTGCCCGAGATTGACCGACACCGACTCGACTACCCCTGGCACCCGCGGTACGACGTGGGCGGTGCGGTCTTCGTCCAGGCGCACTTCGCCGGGGAACGACAAACCGAGGCTGATGCTTTGCGCCCGCGCTTCGGTCAGTTGAATGCCCGCCGCCGCGATCTGCTCGGCACTCAACGTCAGATGCCCCTCTTCACCTTCGGCTGCAACGCCTTTTTCGTCGTGGTCCGCATGCTCCGCCGCTTCATCGGCGTGGGCCTCGATGGACCCGTTGCCCGCCCACATCGAGCCAATACCAATGCCCAGCGCCAACGTTGCCACCGCGACAACGATCAGTTTTTTATCCATGGAAACTCCTCTGCGCCATGCCATCGCGCAGTGATCTGAAAGGTGAAATTCAAGGGCTGACGGCGAGTGCGCCGAGGTCGCCGAAAATGCGTTCGATGCGCACCCGCGCGTCCGTCGCCTCGGCAACGGCCTGGATGTATTGGGTGCGGGCGCTGATCAGGGTGCGCTGGGCGTCGAGCACGTCGAGGAAACCGAACTTGCCCATTTCGAAGCCGCGCGTGGCGCTGTCCACTGCACGTTGTGCGGCGGGCAGGATGGTCTGGTTGAACGCCTGGACTTCGCCGTTGGCGGTCTGCCATTGCTCAAGGGTGGTCTGGATTTCGGTGCGCAAGCGCAGCTCGGTGGCGTTGCGCAGATCCCGCGCCTGATCGGTACGGCGCGCTGCCGCCAGCACGTTGCCCTGATTGCGGTTGAACAGCGGAATCGGCATCGACAGCCCGACCACGTTGACCCGCTCGCGCTCCTGTTCGCTGTACTGACTGCCGATGCTCACGGTCAGGTCGGGAATCCGTTGCGCCTTCTCCAGTCCCAACGATGCCTCGCGCTGATCGATCTGCAACGTGGCCAGCTGCAGCTCGGCGGTCTCGTTCAGGCGCTCCAGCAAGCGGGTCGGCGGCGGCACGGCGGGCATGCTTTGCGTGGCCGTCTGCACGGTGGTCGAAGTCGGCAACGGTGCGCCCATGACCTGCGCCAGTTGCTGATAGGCGTTGGCCTGATCCCGTTCGGCGCGGCTCAGTTCCAGTCGCACTTCGGAGCGTTGCACTTGCGCCCGTGTGCCTTCGACTGGCGACGACTTGCCCGCCTCGATCCGCCCCAGCGCCACGCGCAATCCGTGCTCGGCCAGTTGCAGCGACTGGCGAGACAACTGCACGCGTTGCTGCGCAGTCTGGGCGCTGGTGAACGCCTGAACCACATCGGCGCGCAAGACATTGCGCTTGCGCTGCAGTTCGATCCCGGCGGCGTCCTGGGCGCGGCTGGCGACATCGATCCGCGCGCCGCGCTTGCCGCCCAGTTCAATCGGCTGGCTGAGCATCACTGTGGTGGTGCGCGAATCGCGGCGGGTGTCCTCGGCTTCCCACGACACTTCGGGGTTGGGGATCAGACCGGCCTGCTGGCGGTCACCCTCGGCGATGCCGATTTCCCATTGCGCCGCTGCCAGATCCGGGTTGCCGGCGAATGCGGTTTGCAGGGCCTGATCGAGGGTCAGGGTCGATGCATTGGCAAAAGGCGCGCCGGCCAGCAACAAACCGCCGCTGACCATGACCACCCACGCCGTTTTTTTCAGGCGTGACCGCGCCGTCAGTTCTCTTAAACCGGGCAATGGAATACTTCCTTTAATCAAGAATCTTCGATGCCGCCACGGTAGGGTTTTGAACTTATCGACAAGGTGACTGAAACATTACAAATCCGTTATCCACGGTTGCGCCAAGTTGTTTTGCTCTAGCATGCAAAGCGCAAATACTTAACTAGCAATACATAGAAACAAATGATGTGCCGTCATCCGTCGAACAGTACTTGTCTCAATTCAGCTCTCATGAGGCAGATGGATTTTTGTTCCCGCCTGCTGCGACAGGCTGTCGCAGACTGTGGTTTTAAAGCCTCAACACCGAGTAATCGGTTGACTCTGTAGTCACTACAGCCTTTACCTTGCACGCCTGCAAACGGAGAAAGTGCTGTAGGAAAATAGTGAGTCGTTATTCAAACCCGTCCGGAAGCCCTTACAAAAACAACAACTTTCCCGGCCACCTTAATTAAATATCCATTCAATGAAAGTGGTGATTGATCATGCGAATCCTTGTCGTCGAGGACGAGCTTAAAGCTGCCGAATACTTACATCAGGGACTGACGGAAAGTGGTTATATCGTTGACCACGCCGCCAATGGCGCCGATGGATTGCATCTGGCGCAACAACAGGTTTATGACCTGATCATTCTGGATGTGAATCTGCCGGAACTGGACGGCTGGGGCGTGCTGGAACAACTGCGTCGCACTCACTCCACGCGGGTGATGATGCTCACCGCGCGCGGTCGCCTGGCTGACAAGATTCGTGGCCTCGATCTGGGCGCCGACGATTATCTGCTCAAGCCGTTCGAGTTTCCGGAATTGCTGGCACGGGTGCGCTCTCTGATGCGTCGCAGCGAGAACATCCCGGTGCCGCAGGTACTGAAAGTCGCCGACCTGGAACTCGACCCTGGCCGTCATCGTGCGTTTCGTGGCGAACAGCGTATCGACCTGACCACCAAGGAGTTCGCCCTGCTGCATCTGTTGATGCGCCAGTCCGGCGAAGTGCTGACCCGCACCCAGATCATTTCGCTGGTGTGGGACATGAACTTCGACTGCGACACCAACGTGGTCGAAGTGTCGATCAGGCGGTTGCGGGCGAAGATCGATGACCCGTTCGACAACAAGTTGATCCACACCCTGCGCGGTGTCGGCTACGTGCTGGAGTCGCGGGAATGAAGCCGGCCAGCCTGTCGATGCGGCTGGGGCTGACGGTCAGTATTCTCGGCGCGCTGCTCGTGGTGTTCCTGGCGATCCTGGCGTATTTCGCCCTGACCCATGAGCTGAACGGGTTATCCAGGGACAGTCTGGAGAAGAAGATGGAGCAGGTTGAACACAGCCTGTCGCTGTACACCGACCCCGGCGAAATCAGGGCGAAACCGCACATCCTGCTTGATCAGGTCATGGGCCATGACAACCTCACGCTAACCATTTACGACCGCAACAACCTGCGCACGCAACTGCTCAAATCCGGCACCGGCATGGCCGATCCGCGACTTGAATTGAAGGCGGTGCGGGCCGTCAGCGACGAGTTGGCCTACACCACCAACACCGACGCCAAGGGGGCGAAATTCCTCACAGCGTCCAGGCTGATCAGCCTCAAGGACGGCACCCGCGTCCCGGTGCTGTTATCGATGGACAACGCCCACGATGAGGCCTTGCTCAGCGCCTACCTGCGCTCGACCCTGATTGCCTTGCCGTTGCTGCTGATCTTTATCGGACTGAGTGCCTGGGGCGCGGTGCAGCGCGGTCTGGCGCCGATGCGTGAATTTCGCAAAGTGGCGGCGATGGTCTCGACCCAGGATCTGGATCATCGGCTGTCGGTGGTGAACATGCCCCAGGAGCTGAGCGAACTGGCGCAGGGCATCAACTTCATGCTGCATCGTCTCGACGCCGGTGTGCAGCAGCTGTCGCAGTTCTCTGATGATTTGGCGCATGAGCTGCGTACGCCGATCAACAATTTGATGGGCAAGGCGCAGGTGACGTTGTCCCGCGAACGCAGCGTGAATGAGTACAAGGATGTGCTTGTTTGCTGCACTGAAGAGCTGGAGCGCGTGGCGCGGATTGTCTCGGACATGCTGTTTCTGGCACAGGTCAGTCACCCGTCGGCGCTCGCGCCGTTCGAGTCGGTTGCCCTGGAAGAAGAAGCCTGGAAAGTCGCCGAAATGTTTTCCCTGTCGGCGCAGGACAAGCAGGTCCATCTGAACGTGGTCGGCAGTGCGCAGGTGATGGGTGACCGGTTGATGATTCAACGGGCGATCTCGAATTTGCTGTCCAACGCACTACGCCACTGCCCGCCCGGGAAAACCGTAACGCTGCTGATTGAGCGCGGCGCGACCCAGGTTTCGTTGCTGGTCAGCAACCCGGGCGCTGGGATTGAGGCGCAGCATCTGCCGCACCTGTTTGATCGGTTCTACCGGGTCGACAGCAGCCGCTCGCGTTCACAGGGCAGCACCGGGTTGGGGTTGGCGATTGTGCGGTCGATCATGAGCCTGCATCAGGGTGTGGCCGAGGTGAAGAGCTTGCCGGGGGCGATGACGGTGTTTCGGTTGGGATTTCCTGCGGTTGAGCGGGTGGCGCGCTGAGGTGTCCGGCTCCCGACTTCCAATATCCGGGCCGGCCACTTCGCGGGCAAGCCCGGCTCCCACAGTGATCGGGGGTGGCCACAGAATCTGTAGACATCACTGAAACCTGCGGGAACGGGCTTGCCTGCGAAGGCGCCCGGTCAGTCAACACCTTTGTTGCCTGACACACTGCTATCGCGAGCAGGCTCACTCCTACAGGCGTTGTGCCGGTCACAAATGCTGTGAACACCGCAGATCATTGTAGGAGTGAGCCTGCTCGCGATTGCAATGGATCAGGCGCCAAAGAAAACGGCACCTCACGGTGCCGTTTGCGTTTCACATTACAGACGCTTACTTACGCGCCGCCTCCCACGATTTCAGCAGTTCGGCATAGCTCACGGTTTCACCTTTAGGCTTCTCGTTCGCCAGTTTCGGCTTCGGTGCACCCGGTTGGTCCAACCAGTACTGCGCGTCACGTTCGGGGTTCATTTTCGGTGCGCAGGTGGCTTGCGCCTTCGAGCGTTCCAGACGGGTCAAGATCGCGTCCTGATCCTTGGCCAGACCATCCAGCGCCTGTTGCGGGGTTTTCTCGCCGCTGGCCGCTTCGGCGATGTGGCTCCACCACAGTTGTGCCAAACGCGGATAGTCCGGCACGTTGGTCCCGGTCGGGGTCCATTGCACACGGGCCGGGCTGCGATAGAACTCGACCAGACCACCGAGTTTCGGCGCCAGGTCGGTCATGGCTTGCGAGTTGATGTCCGACTCGCGGATTGGTGTCAGGCCGACGATGGTTTTCTTCAGGGAGACAGTTTTCGAGGTCACGAACTGCGCGTACAGCCAGGCTGCGAGTTTTTGTTTCTCAGGCGTGGACTTGAGGAAGGTCCAGGAACCGGCGTCCTGATAACCGAGTTTCATGCCCTCTTCCCAATACGGACCTTTCGGCGACGGTGCCATCCGCCATTTCGGCGTGCCGTCGGCGTTCATCACCGGCAAGCCCGGTTTGGTCATGTCGGCGGTAAACGCGGTGTACCAGAAGATCTGCTGCGCGATGTTGCCCTGGGACGGCACCGGACCGGATTCCGAGAAGGTCATGCCCGCCGCTTCCGGTGGCGCGTATTTCTTCAGCCAGTCGACGTATTTGGTGGTGGCATAGACCGCCGCCGGGCCGTTGGTGTCGCCGCCACGGGTCACGCTGGAGCCCACCGGATGGCAGTCCTCGACGCGGATGCCCCACTCGTCCACCGGCAAGCCATTGGGAATGCCTTTGTCGCCAGCGCCGGCCATCGAGAACCAGGCATCGGTGAAGCGCCAGCCCAGGGACGGATCTTTCTTGCCGTAGTCCATGTGACCGTAGACGCGCTTGCCGTCAATTTCCTTGATGTCTTCACTGAAGAATTTGGCGATGTCTTCATAGGCCGACCAGTTCACCGGCACGCCCAGTTCATAACCGTATTTTTCCTTGAATTTTGCTTTCAGGTCCGCCCGCTCGAACCAGTCGGCGCGAAACCAGTAAAGGTTGGCGAACTGCTGGTCGGGTAGCTGATAGATCTTGCCGTCCGGCGCGGTGGTGAACGAGATGCCGATGAAGTCTTTGATGTCCAGGGTCGGCGAGGTGTAAGCCTTGCCTTCGTTGGCCATCAGGTCGGTGATCGATTCGGTTTTGCCGTAGCGAAAGTGCGTGCCGATCAGGTCCGAGTCGTTGACCCAGCCGTCATAGATGTTCTTGTCCGATTGCATCTGGGTCTGCAGCTTTTCCACCACGTCGCCTTCTTGCAGCAAGTCGTGGGTCAGCTTGATCCCGGTGATTTCGGTAAAGGCTTTGGCCAGGGTTTTGGATTCATATTCGTGGGTCGCGATGGTTTCCGAAACCACCTTGATGCTCATCCCGCGAAACGGCTCGGACGCCTTGATGAACCACTTCAACTCTTCGAGCTGCTGTTCCGGGGTGAGGGTGGACGGTTTGAATTCGCTGCCAATCCATTTCTTGGCGGCGTCTTCATAGGCATCGGCCCAGGCTGCAGCGCTCAACCCGCTGAGTGCCAGCATGGCTGCCAATGAAACGCTATGTCGCAGCTTATTGTTTTTGTCGAACATAGAGACCTCCTTATAGGGTTTCGGAGCAACTTTGCCGAGCGATTCGACTAGCCCCAACGCATCACAGCCAACAGCCACACCAGGGACAACGCGAACGCCACCCAGATGCTCCAGTCGGTGACGCCGATTACCAGCAAATGCAGGTAGGCGCTGCCGAGAAGACCGATAAACAACCGATCGCCACGGGTGGTGGCAATCGGCAACAAACCACGGCGAAGAATGCTCGGCGAACGCAGTTCCCAGGTCGTCATGCCCACCAGGATCAAGGCAATGACGCTGAAGAATGCCGCCGTAGGGCCGGTCCAACTCATCCATTCCATCATCAGCTCCTCAGACCCGGCCCAGGGCAAAGCCCTTGGCCACGTGGTTGCGAACAAACCAGATCACCAGCATGCCTGGCAGGATAGTCAACACCCCCGCCGCCGCCAGCACGCCCCAGTCGATGCCGGACGCCGAGACCGTGCGCGTCATCACCGCCGCAATCGGTTTGGCGTTGACCGAGGTCAGCGTCCGCGCCAGCAGCAGCTCGACCCAGGAAAACATGAAGCAGAAAAACGCCGTCACACCGATCCCGGAGCCGATCAGCGGAACGAAGATCTTCACGAAGAACTTGGGAAAACTGTAGCCATCAATGTAGGCGGTTTCGTCGATTTCCTTCGGCACGCCGGACATGAAGCCCTCAAGGATCCACACCGCCAATGGCACGTTGAACAGGCAATGAGCCAACGCAACCGCGATGTGGGTGTCGAACAAACCAATCGAGGAATACAGCTGGAAGAACGGCAGCAAAAACACCGCTGGCGGCGCCATGCGATTGGTCAGGAGCCAGAAAAACAGGTGCTTGTCACCGAGGAACCGATAGCGCGAGAACGCATACGCGGCCGGCAAGGCCACGCTCAGGGAAATCACCGTGTTCAGGCTCACGTAGTACAGCGAGTTGAGATAACCGGTGTACCAGGCCGGATCGGTGAAAATCACCTTGTAGTTGGCGAAGGTGAAATCCTGCGGAAACAACGTCAGGCCGCTGAGGATTTCGGTGTTGCTCTTGAAGGACATGTTCAGCAACCAGTAGATCGGTACCAGCAGGAACAGGATGTAAATCAGCAACGGAATGAGCTTTCTTTTACTCATGGCAGACCTCAGCGGTTGGCGTCAGAGTGAGTCATGGCCGTGTAGAACAGCCAGGACACCAACAGGATGATCAGGAAGTACACCAGCGAGAAAGCCGCCGCCGGGCCGAGGTCGAACTGCCCGATCGCCATTTGCGTCAGGGTCTGGCTCAGGAAGGTCGTGGCATTCCCCGGACCGCCACCGGTCAGCACAAACGGCTCGGTGTAGATCATGAAACTGTCCATGAACCGCAGCATCACCGCGATCAGCAATACGCTCTTGAGCTTGGGCAACTGAATGTGTCGGAACACCGCCCAGGCCGATGCCCGATCAATCCGTGCCGCCTGGTAATACACGTCCGGAATCGCCCGCAAACCGGAGAAACACAACAGCGCCACCAACGACGTCCAGTGCCAGACGTCCATCACCAGCACCGTGACCCAGGCGTCCATGGTGTTGGCCGCATAGTTGTAGTTGATGCCCATGGCCTTGAGGCTGGCGCCGAGCAAACCGATGTCCGCCCGACCGAAGATCTGCCAGATCGTCCCCACCACGTTCCACGGAATCAGCAACGGAATCGCCAGGATGATCAGCACCAATGACGACCAGCGGCCCTTGGTCGGCATGGTCAGGGCGATGGCGATGCCCAGCGGGATTTCGATCAGCAGCACACAGCCGGAATAGATGAACTGACGCAGTAATGAGTCGTGCAAGCGCGGATCGAGCAGCACTTGCCTGTACCAGTCGGCGCCGACGAAGTAGCGGCTGGACTGATCGAAAATGTCCTGCACCGAGTAGTTGACCACGGTCATCATCGGGATCACCGCACTGAACGCCACCAGCAAAAACACCGGCAACACCAGCCACCAGGCCTTGTTGTTCTGCACCTTGTTCATGGCTACGTCTCCAGGAGGTATTCGTCGGCATACACCATCAACCATTGAGCCGGGAAGCTGATGTAGGCGATTCCCTCAGGCACTGGCTTGTCTTCGGCCAGGCGCACTTTCAAAGGGGCGCCGTCGAGGTTCAGGGTCATGATCTTGTAGGTGCCAAGGTCTTCGACGTGTACGACCTGTGCCTGCATCGCCTCATCAAACGGCTCATCCCACACGTGCACGAACTCCGGACGGATACCGACCTTCAGGGTTTTCCACTCGGACTCGGCGACGCGTTTCTGCTGAGCATCGGAAAGCGGCAAATGCGTCGAGGCGAAACCGACACCTCCAGGCTGCGGCTGAACCTCGATCAGGTTCATCCCCGGACTGCCGATGAAATAGCCGACAAAGGTGTGGCTCGGCCGCTCGAACAGTTCTCGCGGCGTACCGAATTGCACAATCTGCCCGCCGTACATCACCGCGATCTTGTCAGCGAAGGTCGAGGCTTCGAGCTGATCGTGGGTGACGTAGACCATGGTGATGTTGAACTGCTCGTGGATCTGCTTGAGCTTGCGCCGCAGCTTCCACTTCAGGTGCGGGTCGATCACGGTCAGCGGTTCATCGAACAGAATCGCCGACACGTCATCGCGCACCAGCCCTCGGCCCATGGAGACTTTCTGCTTTTCATCGGCGGTGAGGTTGCGCGCCTTCTTGCCCAGCAACGCCTGGAGGTCCAGGACTTCAGCGATTTCCTGCACCTTGCTGTGAATTTTCGCCTCGGCCATGCCCTGATTACGCAGCGGGAAGGCCAGGTTATCGAACACGGTCATGGTGTCGTAGACCACCGGAAACTGGAAAACCTGAGCGATGTTGCGCTTCTCCGGGGTCAGGTCGTTGACCACTTTGCTGTCGAACAGCACCTGGCCCTGGGACGGACTGAGCAATCCGGAAATGATGTTGAGCAAGGTCGATTTACCGCAGCCCGAAGGCCCGAGCAGTGCGTAAGCACCCCCCTGCTCCCAGACGTGGTCCATCTCGCGAATCGCATAATCCTCGGGCCCGGTCGGCGTGCGGGTGTAACTGTGGGCAAGGTGCTGCAAACGGATTTCGGCCATCAGGCAACCCTCGCGATACGTCGACCGGGCGCCTGGACCAGCCGCCCCTGCGTATCGAAGACAAACAGTTTATGGGTCGGGATATAGATACGAATCGGCGCATCGACGTCGTATTCGTGAACGCCGGGCAAGTGCAGCACCAGCAGGAAATGTTCGTTGCGCACGTGCAGGAAAGTTTCCGATCCGCTGATCTCAGCCACCTCGACGGTCACCGCCAGTTCCAGGTCATCATCGTTGCTTGGCACCAGCGAAATATGGCTCGGCCGTACGCCAAAGCGGAACTCGCCCTCGCCCACTGGCCGCAGATCGACGTTGAGCGGGAAGTGCACGAAATTGGCGAAGCTGACTTCGTTGCCGGCGATACGCCCCGGCATCAGGTTGATCGGCGGCTCGGAGAACAGCTCCGCCGCCAGCACGGTTTGCGGCTGGTGATACACCTCGGAAGACTTGCCGCTCTGAATCACCCGGCCTTCGTGAAGAATGGTGGTGGTGCCGCCCAGCGCCAGGGCTTCGTTGGGTTCGGTGGTGGCGTAGATGGCGATGGTGTGGTGAGCCTTGAACAGCTCGCGCATTTCCTGACGCAATTCTTCGCGCAGTTTGTAGTCGAGGTTCACCAGCGGCTCATCGAACAGGATCAGCTCGGCATCCTTGACCAGCGCCCGGGCCATTGCCGTGCGCTGTTGCTGACCGCCGGAGAGTTCAAGCGGATGGCGCTGGAGGAATTTCTCGATGCGCAACATCTTCGCGGTTTCCAGCACCTTGCTCTGGATCAGCTCATTGGAAATGCCGCCCTGGCGCAAGGGCGAGGCGATGTTCTCGAACACCGTCATGGTTGGGTAGTTGATGAACTGCTGATAAACCATCGACACGTTGCGCAATCGCACCGGGCGCTGGGTAACGTCGACGCCGTTCATCAGGATGCGCCCGCTGTCGGGCTTGTCCAGACCGGCCATCAGGCGCATGAGACTGGTTTTGCCGGACAGCGTGCGCCCGAGCAAAACGTTGAAGGATCCGGCTTCGAAACTAAGGCACGCATCGTCGATCCAGGTCTGGCCCTCGACGGTGCGGCTGACGTGCTCCAGGGTTAATGACATGGCTCGGCCTTTTTATTATTGGAGTCAAGCGACCTGAGCAACAGAGCGACATTCGTGCCAGAAACTGCAAGCCGTTGATCCGGCTTGGGAATCCTGAAAATGGAAGAAAAACCGGGTTCGTTGCTGAACAGAAATGAACAACCGCGACTGAACAATTGAACAATCCGGCGGTTGACAATGAACAATACTGAACAACACTCTACGGATGCTTTTACTGCGGGAAATTCTGAATCGCACACGCCCTTGTAGCAGGGATCGCGTTACTCATAACAAAAATAATAATGCTCAGAGATCGACTGCCATGGCCGCACCCGCCCTGCCGCTCTCCCACGACGCCATCATCCAGGACTCCTGGTCCCGATGCCGCGCGTTCGGCCTCAATCATCAGAGCGCACCGGCGTTCGATCAGTTGCCGGCCGAGGGCATTGCGCAATTGCTGGAGAGCCAGCACTCACTGGTGCAAACCACTCACCAGGAAGTCCTGCCGTATTACGAGAACATCCTCAGCAACTCCAACTGCCTGATCATGCTCGCTGACAATCAGGGCCAGGTGCTGACGTCCTGGGGCACCCAGCGTTTTATCGAGCCGAGCCTGACCCGCGGTTTCAGCGCCGGCGCCAGTTGGATGGAACGCTGCAGCGGCACCAATGCGATCGGCACCGCGCTGGCCTGCGAGCAGGCGGTGCACATCGAGCACGATGAGCACTTCCTCAAGGCCAACCGTTTCATGACCGGCTCCGCCGCACCGATTTTCGATGCCGAACGCAAGGTTATCGCGGTGCTGGATGTGTCCAGCGACAGCTACCTGCCGCCGTCCCACACCCTCGGCATGGTCAAGATGATGAGTCAGACCGTGGAAAACCGGCTGATCCTCAACCTGTTCCACGGCCAGCATTTCCAGCTGACCTTCAACACCGGGCTGAATAACCTCGACAGCCAATGGGCCGGGTTGCTGATCTTTGACGAAACCGGCCAGGTGCTGTCGGCCAACCGTCGGGCCGACAACCTGCTGGGCATCAGTCTGTCGCGGGTCAGCGTCGAAAGCCTGTTCAAGGTCTCGCTGCTGGAGTTGTTGAACCAGCCGGACGGCCTGCCCTTCGCCCTGCAAGCCTCAGGACGCAACCGCTTTCAATGTCTTTTGAAGCGGCCGAAACAGACAGTGATTCAGGCGCGGCTGTTTGCGCAACCTACGGTGGAGACGCCAGCTGCGATTAGCCTCAACACCCTGCATTTCGGTGACAGCCGCGTGGAAAAAGCCGTGCGCCAGGCCGAGCGTTTGCTGGAAAAAGACATTCCATTGCTGATCCACGGCGAAACCGGAGTGGGCAAGGAAGTCTTCGTCAAAGCCCTGCATCAGGCTAGCTCTCGGAGTAAAAAACCGTTCATTGCCGTCAACTGTGCCGCCATCCCCGCCGAACTGGTGGAATCTGAGCTGTTTGGCTACGAGAAAGGTGCGTTCACCGGTGCCAACCAGAAAGGCAGCATCGGGCTGATCCGCAAGGCCGACAAAGGCACGCTGTTCCTTGATGAAATCGGCGATATGCCGTTGCCGACTCAGGCTCGACTGCTGCGAGTGTTGCAGGAGCGTTGTGTGCAACCGGTGGGCAGCAGCGAGTTGTTCCCGGTGGATATACGGATTATTTCGGCAACTAACCGCTCATTGCGCGAACAGGTTCAATTGGGGCGTTTCCGTGAGGATTTGTATTACCGGATTGGCGGTTTGACCCTGGAACTGCCGCCATTAAGAGAACGCAGTGATAAAGAGGCCTTGTTCAAACGCCTGTGGGAACAACACCGCGAGCCATCGCAGTGGGCCGGGCTGAGCCGAGAGGTATTGGAGTTGTTCGGGCGCCACCCGTGGCCGGGGAATTTACGCCAGGTCAGCAGCGTGATGCAGGTAGCGCTGGCCATGGCCGAGGAACAACCGGTGCGGCCGGAGCATTTGCCGGATGATTTTTTTGTTGATTTGGAGATGGAGCCGGTGGATTTGCCGGAGCCGGTAGCGGTTGACTTGAATGATGCCGAGGAATTGAATCGGCAGTTGCAGGCGGCTGGGGGAAATATCTCCCATTTGGCCCGCAGGTTGGGGGTTAGCCGGAATACGCTTTACAAGCGGTTGCGGCAGATTGGAGATTGAGTGAGGCGTTCTCCCCAGCCCTCTCCCCCAGGAGAGGGAGCCGACCGGGGTGTCTGGCGCTATACATCGACCTGAGCGACCGAGTTGATTATGGATTCAAAGCATGAATTCCGAGTTGCCGAGCATCTTGAGCATCCCCCAATCAGTCCCCGCTCCTGGGGGAGAGGGCTTGGGTTAGGGCGAAATTCCGGACAGTGCCAATTATTGAAAGGCTGGCTCAACATTCGCAGCTGAGACCGCACTCAATGTGCGCAACCCAACCAGCACGACTACTACCATCACGACCCCGGCGCCAATGGCCACCCCGAATCCCGCCCGCGCGCCATAAGAATCGATAACCAGACCCGAAAGCATGCCACCGAGCGCTACGCCGATGCTGATGCCGGTGGTCATCCACGTCAGGCCTTCGGTAATCCTAGATGGCGGAACGATGATCGTACCCAGATGCATCACCATCACCATGGTTGGAGCAAATGACATGCCAGCGATAAACAGCATCCCTGAAAGGATATAAACGTCCGCTGAAAAAATCGGTAAAACACTTGTGAGTGCCGTGACCAATATCCCGATAAAAAACTGTTTTTCTATCGACAGAGAAATCCTCAACGCACCAAACGTCAGACCCGCAATCATCGAGCCGAGCGCATAGGCTGCGAGGATGAATGTGGCGGACTCTGGCCAGCCTTGTGCGTTGGCGAAGGCCACGACTGCCACGTCGATCGATCCGCCAATCATCCCCATCGCCAGCAGCGCGAGGACGATGGTGCGTACGCCGGGAATAAGCAACGTGGAGCTGGTGCGGCTGATGTTGCCCACGACCACTTTCGGTTCTGTCTGGCGCTGCATAAGAAAAGCCGTCACCCCGACCGCCAGCATCACAACGGCAACCAGCGGCCCGGCTTCGGCGAAAAAACTCACGCTCAAACCAATCGCCAGGGGTGGGCCGATGATGTAGGCGAGTTCAGTCAGTACGGTGTCCAGAGAGAACGCCGTGTGCAATTGCGGTTTGCCACGGAACAGCTGCGACCAGCGTGCTCTGATCATCGAGGGCATGCTCGGCATCGTCCCCGCGAGTGCCGCCAGAACAAACAGCAGCGCGACCGGCGCCCGCAGGTACACAGCGATGATCAGCGCCAGCAACATGCCAATGCTGAAAGCGGTGACGACGGGCAGCACGCGACTCTGGCCACGCTGATCAACCAGTTTCGAGATATGCGGGCCGATCAGCGCATTGGCCAAGGTAAACGTACCGGCGACTGCGCCGGCCAGCCAGTAAACACCGGTTTGCTGCACCAGCATGGTGATAATGCCAATGCCGATCATTGCCTGCGGCAACCGCGCAATAGAACTCGCGAGCACTAACCCCGTGGCACCGGGGGTCGTTAGAAGCTCGCTATAGTGATTAGCCATGATGCCTCCATTCCATAATCGTCGCCGATCAGCATCCCGCTGCATGCGCCGCCGCCAAGTTTGGCCGCGTCAGACATCAAGACCTACGCGCACGGCAAAAGCAACCACAGGCTTTGGTTTTGATGACTGCGTTTACCGTGCAGCCGACGCAAAGCGTTGCCCTCACCCCAGCCCTCCCGGAGGTAGAGGGGGCCGACCGAGGTGTCTGGCGTTGTACATCGACCAGAAACATCGAGTTGATTATGGATTCGCTAAAAATCGTTCAGATCGGCGTATCTCTTGAACATCCCCCAATCGGTCACCTCTCGCTTTGGGAGAGGGTTAGGGTCTCTTTTCGCGCCCAAACAAAAACCCGCACAAGGCGGGTTTTGTTTGGAGCAAACGCAGCAATCAGTCAGCCAGACGCCAGGTCGTCCCGCCCTTGCCGTCTTCCAGCACCACACCCATCGCGGTGAGCTGGTCGCGGATACGGTCGGATTCGGCCCAGTCTTTACCAGCGCGTGCCGCCAGACGCGCAGCAATCAGCGCATCAACCTCAGCCGCATCGACCCGCCCTTCGGCGCCGGCCTGCAAGAAGTCGTCAGCCTCAAGCTGCAACACCCCCAGCACGCTCGCCAACTCCTTCAAACGAGCCGCCAGACCGGCCGCGGCATTGAGATCGCTCTCGCGCAGACGGTTGATCTCGCGAACCATCTCGAACAGCACCGCACAGGCTTCCGGCGTGCCGAAGTCGTCGTTCATCACCTGGGTGAAACGCTCGACGAAGGCTTCGCCGCCAGCCGGCGCGACGTTCGGCAGGCCTTTCAACGCGTGGTAGAAACGCTCGAGCGCGCCCTTGGCGTCCTTGAGGTTGTCTTCCGAGTAGTTGATCGCGCTGCGGTAGTGGCTCGACACCAGCAGGTAACGCACGACTTCCGGGTGGTACTTTTCCAGCACGTCGCGAATGGTGAAGAAGTTGTTCAAGGACTTGGACATCTTCTCGCCATTGATGCGAATCATGCCGCAATGCATCCACGCGTTGGCGTAGGTCTTGCCGGTGGCCGCTTCGCTCTGGGCGATTTCGTTTTCGTGGTGCGGGAACTCGAGGTCGCTGCCGCCGCCATGAATGTCGAAGGTCTCACCCAGGCAGCAGGTGGACATCACCGAGCACTCGATGTGCCAGCCCGGACGCCCGGCGCCCCACGGCGAAGGCCAGCTCGGCTCACCCGGTTTGGTGGCTTTCCACAGCACGAAGTCCAGCGGGTCCTGTTTCGACTCGTCGACTTCGATCCGCGCGCCGATGCGCAGGTCTTCGATCTTCTTGCGCGACAGCTTGCCGTAGCCCATGAACTTGGCGACGCGGTAATACACGTCGCCATTGCCCGGGGCGTAGGCGTAACCCTTGTCGATCAGCGTCTGGATCATGCTCAGCATGCCCGGAATGTGATCGGTGGCCCGCGGTTCCATGTCTGGCTTGAGGATATTGAGGCGGGCCTCGTCCTCGTGCATCGCGGTGATCATGCGTTCGGTCAGCGCGTCGAACGGCTCGCCGTTCTCCTTGGCCCGATTGATGATCTTGTCTTCAATGTCGGTGATGTTGCGCACATAGGTCAGGTTATAACCGCTGAACCGCAACCAGCGGGTCACCAGGTCGAACGCGACCATGCTGCGGCCGTGGCCAATATGGCAGTAGTCGTACACGGTCATCCCGCAGACGTACATGCGCACATTGTTGCCATCCAGCGGCTTGAAGACTTCTTTGCTCTTGGTGAGCGTGTTGTAGATCGTAAGCACTTTAGGTTGCCTATTTATCAAGGCCGGTCAGGCCTGTAATCACTGGCCCCACGAATCACGCAAGGTCACGGTACGGTTGAATACCGGAGCGCCCGGTTTCGAGTCCTTGATATCCGCGACGAAGTAACCTTCGCGCTCGAACTGGAAACGGTCTTCCGGCTGTGCATTGCCCAGCGAAGGCTCGGCACGACAACCGGTGAGGACTTGCAGCGAGTCAGGGTTGATGTTGTCCAGGAAACTGGCGCTGTCTTCGGCCTTCTCAGGGTTGGCCGAACGGAACAGGCGATCGTACAGGCGCACTTCGCATTCGACGCTGGCCGCAGCCGGCACCCAGTGCACCACGCCTTTGACCTTGCGGCCTTCAGGGTTCTTGCCCAGGGTTTCCGGGTCGTAGGAGCAACGCAGTTCGACGATGTTGCCATCGGCGTCCTTGATCGCTTCGTCGGCGCGGATCACGTAGCTGCCGCGCAGACGCACTTCGCCAGCAGGTTCCAGGCGCTTGTAGCCTTTTGGCGGCTCTTCCATGAAGTCTTCACGGTCGATGTAGAGCTCACGGGCGAACGGCAGGACGCGCACGCCCATGTCTTCTTTCGGGTGGCACGCCAGTTCGAGGTTCTCGACCTGGCCTTCCGGGTAGTTGGTGATCACGACTTTCAGCGGACGCAGCACGCACATGGCACGCGGGGCGCTGTGGTCGAGGTCGTCACGGATGCTGAATTCCAGCATGCCGAAATCGACCACGCCGTCGGAACGGTTGGTGCCGATCATTTCGCAGAAGTTGCGGATCGATTTGGGCGTGTAACCACGGCGGCGGAAGCCGGACAGCGTGGACATGCGCGGATCGTCCCAGCCATGAACGTGCTTTTCATCGACCAGTTGCTTGAGCTTGCGCTTGCTGGTGATCGTGTAGTTCAAGTTCAGGCGGCTGAACTCGTACTGACGCGGCTGCGCCGGCACGGGCAGGTTCTCGAGGAACCACTCGTACAGCGGACGATGGCTTTCGAACTCCAGGGTGCAAATCGAGTGGGTGATGCCTTCGATGGCGTCCGACTGACCGTGGGTGAAGTCGTAGTTCGGGTAGATGCACCACTTGTCACCGGTCTGGTGGTGATGCGCGTGACGGATGCGATACATGATCGGGTCGCGCAGGTTCATGTTCGGCGAAGCCATGTCGATCTTGGCCCGCAGCACGCGAGCGCCGTCCTTGAATTCACCGGCCTTCATGCGGGCGAACCAGTCGAGGTTTTCTTCGACGCTGCGATCACGGAACGGGCTGTTTTTGCCCGGCTCGGTCAGCGTGCCGCGGTATTCCTTGGCCTGTTCAGGGCTCAGGTCATCGACGTAGGCCTTGCCGGCCTTGATCAGCTCAACGGCCCAATCGTGCAACTGGTCGAAATACTGCGAGGCGTAGCGCACTTCACCGGACCATTCGAAGCCCAGCCATTTGACGTCGCTTTCGATCGCGTCGATGTATTCCTGGTCTTCCTTGGCCGGGTTGGTGTCGTCGAAACGCAGGTGCGTGACGCCGCCAAATTCCTGGGCCAGGCCGAAGTTCACGCAAATCGACTTGGCGTGACCGATGTGCAGGTAGCCGTTGGGCTCAGGCGGGAAACGGGTGACGATCTGCGTGTGCTTACCCGAGTCCAGGTCCGCCTGGATGATCGGGCGCAGGAAATTGACCGGCACGGCAGGGCCGGTCTTGGAATTCGAGGTAGGGTCGACAGTGGGCTTGCTCATAGGATCCTTGAACGTACAAGTGCGCGGCCAGTTGGCCAAATCAAAGCGGCGGTTAAAACAAAGGGGCTTATCATAGCCGATGCCGTCAAGTCGCTGACAGAGCAGGCCCGAAAACGGCTGCATTTAATCGGGGGCAAGTGAAAAACAGCCTCGAAATTCGCGCCCGGCACGCTAAACTGCGCACCTTGGCCGAATCTGGCCGGACCGGTTGAGGGCTTCAATGCCCCAAAACCCACGAATTATTAGAAACCGCTTCTTTTATAAAGAGTCCCCGATCATGACCCAAGTCAAACTGACAACAAACCATGGCGACATCGTCCTGGAACTGAACGCTGAGAAAGCCCCGATCACCGTGGCCAACTTCATCGAGTACGTCAAAGCCGGTCACTACGAAAACACTGTTTTCCACCGCGTCATCGGTAACTTCATGATCCAGGGCGGCGGTTTCGAGCCAGGCATGAAAGAAAAGAAAGACAAGCGCCCAAGCATCCAGAACGAAGCCGACAACGGCCTGCCGAACGAGAAGTACAGCGTTGCCATGGCCCGCACCATGGAGCCGCATTCGGCTTCCGCCCAGTTCTTCATCAACGTGGCTGACAACAGCTTTTTGAACCACAGCGGCAAAACCGCTCAGGGTTGGGGCTACGCCGTATTCGCTAAAGTAGTTGAAGGCACCGACGTGGTCGACAAGATCAAAGGCGTGGCTACCACTTCCAAAGCCGGCCACCAGGACGTACCTGCAGAAGACGTGATCATCGAGAAAGCCGAGATCATTGAGTGATACTGCTGATTTCAGACTTGCATCTGGAAGAGGAGCGCCCGGACATTACCCGGGCGTTTCTGGATTTGCTCGCCGGACGCGCCCGCTCGGCGAGTGCGTTGTACATCCTGGGCGACTTTTTCGAGGCGTGGATTGGCGACGATGCCATGACGCCGTTCCAGCGTTCCATCTGCCAGGCCCTGCGCGACCTCAGTGACAGCGGCACGGCCATTTTTCTGATGCACGGCAATCGCGACTTCATGCTCGGCCAGGCCTTTTGCAAACAGGCCGGTTGTACGTTGCTGAAAGATCCGAGTGTCGTGCAATTTTACGGCGAGCCGGTGCTATTGATGCACGGCGACAGCCTCTGCACCCGCGACGAGGCTTATATGAAGCTGCGTCGCTATCTGCGTAATCCGGTTACCCTGTTCATCCTGCGCCACTTGCCTTTGCGCACGCGCCATAAGCTGGCGCGCAAGCTGCGCAATGAAAGCCGTGCGCAGACGCGGATGAAGGCCAATGACATTGTTGATGTCACGCCCGAAGAAGTGCCGCGGATCATGCAGGCCTATGGTGTGAAAACCCTGATCCATGGTCACACCCATCGCCCGGCCATTCACAAGTTGCAGATTGGCGAGCAGGCGGCTAAACGGATTGTGTTGGGGGATTGGGATCGTCAGGGGTGGGCGTTGCAGGTGGATGAAAGTGGGTTTGCGTTGGCGCCGTTCGACTTCGCCCCGCCGCCACAACTGGCAGCACCTTCTGCCTGATCTTGATCGTTCCCACGCTCTGCGTGGGAATGTCTCAACGGACGCTCCGCGTTCGACATTGGAAGGGACGCGGAGCGTCCCGGGCTGCATTCCCACGCGGAGCGTGGGAACGATCAGTTTCAGGCCTTAGTGACCTGACGCAGCCGGCCCCGCCTTCGCCGCAAACGGCGGTTTCGCCAGCCACACCAGCACAATCAAGCCCATGAACGCCCACCCCAGCAACGTGAAGTAATCCACGGTGGAGAGCATGTACGCCTGGCTGGTCAGCACATGATCGAGCTGCGCATACGCCGGATTGCTCGCCCCGCCGAGGCTGTTCAGCGCCTCGCGGGTAGCCGGCTCGTAGGTGCTGATGCTTTCGCTCATATAGGCATGGTGCTGATCGGCCCGGCGAATCCAGATCCAGGTCGTCAGCGACGCCGCAAAACTACCGCCCAAGGTCCGCAGAAATGTCGCCAGGCCCGCGCCGTCGGCGATCTGGCTCGGTGGCAGGTCCGACATCAGAATGCTCAAGGTCGGCATGAAGAACAGCGCCACGCCAATTCCCATGAACAACTGCACCAGGGCGATGTGCTGGAAGTCCACTTCGTTGGTAAACCCGGCACGCATGAAGCAGCTCAGGCCAATCGCCAGGAACGCCAGCCCAGCCAGCAGTCGCAGGTCGAATTTATGTGCGTACTTGCCGACAAACGGCGACATCAGCACCGGCAGAATCCCGATCGGCGCCACCGCGAGCCCCGCCCAAGTCGCCGTGTAACCCATCTGGGTTTGCAGCCATTGCGGCAGAATCAGGTTGATCCCGAAGAACCCGGCGTAACCCAACACCAGCACAATCGTGCCGATGCGGAAGTTGCGGTGAGCGAATAGCCGCAGATTGACCACCGGGTGCTTGTCGGTCATTTCCCAGATCACGAACACCGCCAGCGCAATCACCGAAATCGCCGCGCCGATGAGGATGAAGTTCGACTCGAACCAATCCAGATCGTTGCCCTTGTCGAGGATCACCTGCAATGCGCCGACGCCAATGATCAGGGTGATCAAGCCGACGTAATCCATCGGTTGGTAGCTGGTTTGCACTGGCCGCGCCTTGAGTTGCTGGCGCACCACCATCACCGCGAAAACACCGATCGGCACGTTGATAAAGAAGATCCACGGCCAGCTGTAGCTGTCGGTAATCCAACCACCGAGGATGGGGCCGGCAATCGGCGCCACCACCGTGACCATCGCCAGCAACGCAAGGGCCATGCCGCGCCTGGCGGGCGGATAGACGGCAATCAGCAGCGTTTGAGTCATCGGGTACAACGGACCTGCCACCAGGCCTTGAAGCACCCGAAAGCCAATCAGCTCCGGCATCGAGGTCGAAATACCGCACAGGAACGAAGCCAGCACGAACAGAATCGTTGCCCAGAGAAACAGCTTCACCTCGCCGAAACGCCGGCTGAGCCAGCCGGTCAGCGGCAGCGCGATAGCGTTGCTTACCGCGAACGAGGTAATCACCCACGTGCCCTGCTCCGAACTCACGCCGAGGTTGCCGGAAATCGTCGGCAACGCCACGTTGGCGATCGTGGTGTCGAGCACTTGCATGAAGGTCGCCAGCGACAGGCCAATGGTGCTGAGCAGCAGACTGGGCGGCGTGAAAGACGCGTTATTGCTCATCGCAAATCCTTTGGAGCTGAATTTTTTGGAGCGGGGGCTCCTGTGGCGAGGGGGCTTGTCGGAACGCCGCATCGCCCCGCTGGGTCGCGAAGCGGCCCTGGAAGATGGGACTGCTGCGCAGTCCAACGGGGGCGAGCCCCCTCACCACAAAGGCTCACTCCCACAGGGTCGGTGTGATGACTGATCAGCGTTGAACGGTTTTGCTGACCGCCGCGCTGTTGTCATGGATCAACTGAGTGATCATCGCGTCGGCCTCGGCCAATTGACGGTCGTAGACATTGGTGCTGAACGAAGCCTTTTGCGGCGACTGTTGCGCCAGCACCGGGCCGCTCTGGTCACGCAGGTTCACATCGACCTGAGTCGACAGGCCGACCCGCAACGGGTGCCTGGCCAGTTCTTCGGCGTTGATGTGAATCCGCACCGGCACCCGCTGGACGATTTTGATCCAGTTGCCGGTGGCGTTCTGCGCCGCCAGCAAGGCAAACGCGCTGCCGGTACCGGCACCAAGGCTGTCGATGGTGCCGCTGAACTTCACGTCGCTGCCGTACAGGTCGGCCTCGATGTCTACGG
This sequence comes from Pseudomonas sp. ES4, assembly GCF_050586665.1. NCBI lineage: Bacteria > Pseudomonadati > Pseudomonadota > Gammaproteobacteria > Pseudomonadales > Pseudomonadaceae > Pseudomonas > Pseudomonas sp. ES4. Next base: position 235,785 of record NZ_JBOBDO010000006.1, read on the forward strand.
GCTGGCCAATGCGCATATCACGCAGCTGGGTTTCCTTGAAGTTGGCGTCGATCCACAGCTGATCCAGCGGAATCACCGCCATCAATGCGGTGCCCGGCTGAACGCGTTGGCCCAGTTGTACCGAGCGCTTGGCCACGTAACCGGTGACCGGCGCGATCAAGGTGCTGCGGGAGTTGTTCAAATACGCCTGACGCAATTGCGCGGCAGCGGACATCACGTCCGGGTGCGACGACACCACGGTGTCATCAACCAGCGCACTGGTGGTTTTGAGTTGCTGTCTGGCGTTGGCCAGGGCGTTTTGCGCCGAGGTCAGGTCGTCGCGAGCATGGGACAGTTCTTCCTGGGAAATCGCCCCGCCAGCGGCGAGGTTTTTCCGGCGATTGAAGTTGTCCTGAGCCTTTTGCACTTCGGCCTGCTGCGCATTGACCTGGGCTTTCATGCCGTCGACGTTGCTGTACAAGCCGCGAACCTGACGCACGGTGCGGGCCAGATTGGCCTGGGCACTTTGCAGGCCGACTTCGGCGTCGTTCGGGTCGAAGTTGATCAGCACCTGGCCTTCGTGAACCAGGTCGCCATCGTCGGCACCGATGCTGACCACAGTGCCGGTGACCAGCGGAGTGATTTCAACCACGTTGCCGTTTACATAGGCGTCGTCGGTGCTTTCGTTCCAGCGCCCATAGAGTTCGTGATAACCCCAGACGCCGATGCCGGCGAGGATCACCACGATCGCGAGCGCTGCCAGCATGACTTTGCGTTTACGCGAATTGCGGGTGACTTGTGCGTTGTCAGGGGTGGGTGTTGTTTCGGCAGTGGCCATGACAAATACCTCGAATCAGTTGTTCAGCGTGGCTGGGGTTGCATTGGCGGCGGCCAGGGTTTCGCCCTGGAAGCCGCCGCCCAGCGCCTGCATCAGTTGGATCGACAGGTCGATCTGCTCGGCATTCAGGTTGGCCAGCTGCCGCTGGGCCTGGAGCAGTTGCTGCTCGATGCTGAGCACGTCCAGGTAATTCCCGATGCCGGAACCGTACCGCTCAACCACCGTGTTGTAAGAATCCTGAGCAATGTCGGTGGCGCGCTGCTGAGCGCCGATCTGCCGGCCGATATCGCGCAGCTGGTTGATGGTGTCGCTGACGTCGCCCAGGGCTTTCACCAGGCTTTTGTTGTACTGCGCCACCGCGAGGTCGTAATCGGCGTCGCGAGAATCGAGGTCGGCGCGCAGGCGGCCACCGTCGAAAATCGGCACCGAAATCGTTGGTGCAATGTTGAAGAAGCGACTGGCCGAACCGAACATCGCATCGCCCAGCAACGACTCGGCACCGGCCGCGGCGCTCAGGTTGAGGTTGGGGTAGAAGCGGGTTTTGCCGGCGTCGATGTTCTTGCTCGCCGCCTCGACCCGCCAACGCGCGGCCACCAGGTCTGGACGCCGACCGAGCAACTCGGCCGGCAGCACCGATGGCAACGCGACAGCGCTGGCCTGGAGGATTTTCGGCCGGGGGATTTCGTTGCCGCGATCCGGGCCTTTGCCGAGCAAGACGGCCAAGGCGATTTTCGCGCTTTGCAGGCGTTTTTCGGCATCGATCAGGCTGGCTTCGGAGGTGGCTTCCAGGCTTTCGGTTTGCTGGAACTGGTATTGGCTGTCGATCCCCGAGCTCAGGCGACGCTGGCTCAGGTCGAGCATTTGTTTGGTGCGCTTGAGGTCTTCATTGGCCAGGTCGTAGACGATATGCGCCTGACCCAGATCGCTGTAGGCGCGAGCGACGTCGGCGGACAACGTCAGTTGCGCGGCTTGTTGATCGACTTCGGCAGCACGGGCCTGACCCAGTGCAGCTTCCCATGCATCACGCTGGCCGCCCCAAAGGTCAAAGTTGTAATTGAAACTGGCGCTGATGTTGCGCACGGTGGAGTACGCATCGCCCTCGCCCCTCGGGTCCTGATCCCGGGCCAAACGCGAACGGCTGACGCCGGCACTGGCATCGAGGGTCGGCATGCGCGCGGCATCCGCTGCATAAGCGGCGGCGCTGGCCTGGTGGGCGCGGGCGTCGGCGATTTGCATGTCGGGGCTGTCGTGCAGGGCTTCGCGGATCAAGCCGTCGAGCTGTGGGTCGCCGAGGCTCTTCCACCAGTCGCTTTTCGGCCAGGCCGCGGGCGACAGGGTTACACCGCTGAGGGATTGTCCGGCCTTGAGGGTTTTCGCATCGAGGCTTTTGCCTTCGGTGGTCAGTCCGCTGTAGCTGGCGCAACCGGCCAGGGTCATGGCCGCCAGCACCAGGCTCAGGCCGGCACGCAGGGTTTTACTGCTCATTTGTCACCTACCCGCAGCAGGGTGATCGAGTCACCGGCTGCCACCAGAATTTTCTTCAGGATCTGTTCCAGGGTTTTCAATTCCTCTGGGGTGATCGCGCCAGCCAGTTCATTCATGGCGTCGGCGCCGATCTCCGGCAGGCGGTCAGTCAACTGCTGGCCTTGTTCGGTCAACACCAACTGAACCTGACGGCGATCCGCTTCGGAGCGTTGGCGGGCGAGGAAGCCTTTCTGTTCCAGGCGGTCGAGCATGCGGGTCATCGATCCGCTGTCCAGCGACAGGTGACGACACAGCTCGGCGGGGGTATCGACGCCGAACTGGGCCATGATGATCAGCACTTTGAACTGCGCGGCAGTGATGCCGTGGGGTTCCATGTGCGTGTCGATGATCCGGTCCTTGAGCAGCGCAGCGCGCCCGAGCAGGAGACCGAGATGGCACGTGTGGAATTCGTCTGGGGTGAAATGCTTCATCTGACCACCAATTAGCTGCCTAGGCAGAGAATGTATGTCGAGATGTTACTGCCTAGGCAGCGAATGTCAACGTAATAGTTAGGTTGCTTGCTATTTTGTTGATCAATGGCTGGTGAGTGATCGTTCCCACGCTCTGCGTGGGAATGCCTCAACGGACGCTCTGCGTTCGGCTTGGGAAGGGACGCGGAGCGTCCCGGGCTGCATTCCCACGCGGAGCGTGGGAACGATCAAGGAATGAAGTTGCATGTTTTGGGGCCGCTACGCGGCCCAACGGGGCGATGCGGCGTTCCAACAAACCCCCTCGCCACAGGGACCGCGCGGGGGTCTAGAAATCCCGCTTGTAGAAGATGTCCAGCGAACTGGCCACGCCGCCCGCTGCTTCGAGGTAGACCTTCTTGCTCAGCTTGTAACGCAAGGCGATGGTGTTGGCCGGTTCGAACACGCCAACGCCATAACGCAGGCTGAGCTTCTCGGAGATATTGCCGCTGGCGACCACGCTGGTCGCGTTGCCGCTACCCTCGGTATCGAGCTGGAAATCCTGAATCCCGAGGTTTTTCGCCAAGCCGCTGGTCACCCCCGAACTGCCCATCAAGCCCAGGCCGAGCGCCGCTTGAGCCAGCATGTTGTTGTCCTCACCGTTGGTGCTCAGCGGGCGCCCCAGCACCAGATAGGACAACGCCTGTTCCTGGCTCATCGCCGGCTCGGAGAAGATCTGTGTGGTCGGCTGCTCGGCGCTACCGCTCAGGCGAATGCCGGCGATCACGTCGTCGGTCTGGCGAATCGCTTCGATGTCCAGGTACGGCTGATCGATCGGGCCGGCAAACAGCAAACGCGCCCGGCGTACGGTCAACCGCTGACCGTAGGCGCGATAACGCCCATCGTTGAGCCAGAGCTCGCCGCGGGTGTCCATGTTGTCGCCGATGTGCACATGACCTTGCAGGTTGGCGGTCAGGCCAAACCCGGCGAAGCTGAGTTTGTCCTGGCCGACCACCACATCGATATCCATCGCCATGGCCATCGGGGGTTTGCCCTCTTCGGTCTGCTGGCCGACGATCACCGTGTCATCGGACACCTTGACCGTCGATGGCGGCAACTCGCGCACGGTGATCTCGCCTTTGGGCACCAGCACCTTGCCGACAATCGCCAGTTTGTCGTCCTTCACCGAAATCTTCAGGTCCGGCGCCATTTCCAGCTTGGCGTAGGGCTCGACGGTGACCGGCAATTGCGTACCTTTGAGCGCCAGATCCACCACCAATGCCTGACCCCAGGCGATGTTGCCGCTCAAGGTGCCCTGCCCGGTCTTGCCGCTTTTCCAGCCGCCGTTCAATTGCACGGTTTCACCCGCAATCACGGCTTGAAGTTGCAGCGCTTCGAGGTCCATCGGCAGTTCAGGCCCGGAAATCTCGCCGTCGCTGAGCAGCAGATTGCCGTTGACCTGCGGCGCCAGCAGCGTACCGGCGAGCGTGCCGCTGCCATTCAAGCGTCCGGTCAGTTTCTCGACCATTGGCACGAATGGCCGCGCCACCGACAGGTCCAGACCACTCAGGCGGAACGAGCCGGTCAGTGGCTTGTCCTTCGGCAACGGATTGATCTGCGCCTGGAGCATCAGCTCACCGAGCTTGCCGCCGACGAAATTGAGGTCAGTGTCGATGCGCTTGGGCGTGAGTTTGCTGTTGAGTTTCAGGGTCTGGTACGGGAAGTCCAGCCACTGGTCCTTTTCCTTGATGCGCAACGTGCCGCCGCTGGCATCGACGCTGATCAGGCCGTTCGGGCCGCTGGCCGGCAGGTCCAGTTGCAGGTCCGCGTTGAGCCGGCCCTTCCAGGCGAAATCCTTGGGCAACCACTGCGCCAGGCTGTCGATCGGAAACTGTTTGAGGTGATAACGCAGCTTCGGCTCAGGCATCAGGCGCTGATCCTCACCGCACAGGCTGGCCGGGCCGGATGTCCAGCAATGGGCGCCGAAGTTGATCTTGCCGTCCGCCAGCCGCTCGAGCTTCGCCGGGCCTTGCAGCTTCCAGTCCTGACCGCCGGCCTGGATATCGCCGCTGGCCAGGCGCCCACGCCAATTGCCTTGGTCCAGATTGCCGTCGAGGCCGAGCGCGAGTTTCAGCTTCGGCCCTTGCAGGTCGAGGGCGAGTTTCTGGTTTTTGATGTCGCCCTGGCCGCTGGCGGTCAGCGTCCCCAGCGACGTTTCACCGGCCCGAATGCCGCTGCCCTTGAGGTCGATTTTCGCCCGTTGCGCGCTGTCGAGGGTGGCGTCCAGGTTCAGGCTTTGCAGGCGATTGTCTTCGAAGGCCAGTTGCGTGCCTTGCAGCCCGAGCTTGCCTTGCGGGGCCTTGAGTGTTCCGGCGACATCGACGCGACCATTGAGCTGACCGCGCAGTTGCGGCCACAACTGAGCCAGGCGCGGCAGCTTGATATCGATCTGACCGGTGAGCTTCTGTTGCAGGCTGCCCTTGCCGTTGATGCTGTTGTCGCCGAGGCGAACTTGCAGCGCGCTGAGGTTCCATTGCTCGCCACCGCCATCGGCGTTGGCCTGGATCACTGCCGGTTGACCGCGCAGTTTGCCTTTCAAGTCGAGATCAGCCGTCAAGCTGAGTGTTTCATTCTTCATCTCGCCCTTGCTGCGCAACGGTCCGGCCAGGATGCCCGGCAACTCCGCGACCCAGTACGCCGGGTTGATCGCCGACAGGTCCAGCGCCGTGTCCCAGGCAATGCCATCGGCGAATTGCAGGTTCAGGTGCCCTTCGGCCTTGCCCTGCCCGGCTTCGAGTTGAATTTGTTGCAGGTAGATCTTCGTCAGGTCGCCGCTGAACGGGCTGATCAGGCTGAACGCCCCGGCCGGGCCGTCAAGTGCGGCTTTGAAGCTGCCGAGGTATTTACCGTCGGTGTAGGAGACTTCACCGTTGAAACTGCGCAACGCCACTTCGGGCTCGTCGATCAGTGGATAGAGGCTGTGCCACGGGAAATCCAGCCAGTCGATTTTGGCATCGGCGCTCAGGCCTTTGCTCCAGTCGAGGTTGCCGGTGAGTTTCAGGCGTTGCTTGTCGTTGGCCGTAAGGTCCAACCCGGCGATCTGCGCGCCATTGGCATCGACCTTGCCTTGCAGCAATAACGCGACGGGGCCTTTTTCGCCCGGTAACGTGGCTTTGCCGAGCAACTGGTAACCGTTTTTCAGGTCGCCGTCGCCGGTGAGTTCCAGTTGGTTGAGTTGCAAGGTGTCCGGCAGATCGGCACCGGGCTTGAAGCCGTCAGCGGTGATCCGTGCCTTGGCCGGCAGGTTCTCCACCAGTGGCTGCAGCTCTCCGGTCAATTGCCCGTTCAGGTAACCGCTGCTGTCGGCTTTCAGGTTCAGGGTTTTCAGCAGATCGCCGTCGACCTTCAGGGCCAGCGTCCAAGGCGCGGTGCCGGGGGCTGGCAGGGTCAGTTGGCCTTGCGCCTTGAGCGGCCAGTTGCCGCTGGGTTGCAGCAGGCCTGAAAGATTCAGGCTCAGGTCATCCCTTTGCAAATGAACGGAATCGATCTGCAAACCGTTGGCCGTCCAGTGCGCCGCCAGTTGCAGGCCCTTGAGTTCTTCGCTGCCGTTGAACAGCAGGCTGCCGACCTGGACGTCGCCCAGTTCGATGGCCAGCGGCAAATCCAGGTCCGGAAGTTCGATCGAACCGCTGCTGTCTTCATCCGTGCCCGGTGGAAATTGCAGGCTGACTTGATCGGCCTTCAGTTGCTCGATGCACAGTGCCATGCGCGTCAGGCACAGCGGCGACCAGGCGAAAATCACCTTGCTCAGCTCAACCCGGCTGGTGTCTTGCTGCCACAACACACGGTCGGCGCTCCACTGTCCGCCCAATCGGCCCTGATAATTTTCCACGGTCAGACCCGGCACCAACCCCAACGCCCAGCGGCTGCCCGTCGCCGTACCCAGCACGGTGGTCACGGTCAAAACGACCAGCATCAGCAGCGCCAGAATCGCCAACAGCGTTATTTTCAAACCACGCTTCACAGCTCTGGCCCCATGGAAAAGTGCAGTCGAATGCCGCCGTCGTCGTCCATCGCATGGGCCAGGTCGAGGCGAATCGGCCCTACCGGAGAAACCCAGCGCACGCCGATACCGACGCCGGTCTTGAGGTTCGGCAGTTCGAGGGTATTGAAGGAGTTGCCCTGATCAATGAACGTCGCGACCCGCCATTTTTCGGCTACGGAGTACTGATACTCGACGCTGCCGGCAACCATGTAACGGCCCCCGATGCGGTCGCCCTCGGAGTTTTCCGGGGACAGGCTCTGATAGTCGTAGCCGCGCACGCTCTGATCGCCACCGGCAAAAAAGCGCAGCGATGGTGGTACCGATTTGTAGCCGTTGGTGGCGCTGCCGCCGACCTGCACCCGACCGAGGAAGCGGTGTTTGTCGAAGACCGTGGTCAAGCCCTTCACCAACGCGGTGCCGTAAAGCAGGTTGGTGTCGGAGCCCAAACCTTCCTTGGCCACTTTGGTCTCGAATTCCAGGCGATAACCGTTGTGCGGGTCGATGCGGTTATCACTTTTAAGGTAGGAATAGCTGACGCCAGGCATCAGCAAGGTGCTGAGCCCCGAATCATCACCGAGCCTGTATTCCTCGCGCTGCCATTTGAGCGACACCACTCGCTGCCAACCGCTGGGCAGCTTGCTGTGCCACTCGGGACCGATGGTCAGCAGTTTGCTCAGGGAGTCCTTGTCGGCGATTTCTTCGTTCTGATAGCCACCGGCGAACCGCAGCTTGTCGGTCAGCGGCGGGTCCAGGGGAATGTCGTAGAACACGCCGACGTTCTGCCGAGGCGCCGAGACTTCGGTTTCCCAGCCATAGCTGTGCCCCTGAGGGTTGACCCAGTGCCGCGTCCAGTTGGCCTTGACCCGTGGGCCGACGTCAGTGGAATAGCCGAGCCCCAGACCCATGGTCCGTGGTTTGCGGGTTTCGAGTTTGACGTCCACCGGGATCACGTCGTTCCTGGACGCCGTCGGCGCCGCATCCACCCGTACGCTTTCGAAATAGCCACTCGATTGCATGGCCTGGCTGAGCTCAGCGATCAGTTCGGAGTCGTAGGGCGCCCCCTCCTTGAATGGCACCATGCGCTGTAGCAGGTCCTCGTCGAACGGTGTGTCCCCTTCAAAACTGACTTTGCCCAATGAATAACGCGGGCCGCTGTTGTAGACCAGTTCGATATCGGCGACGCCGGCTCGCGGGTCGACCAACAATTTCTGGCTGCTGAAATAACCACTGAAAAAGCCAAAACGCGAGGCCTGATTCTGAATCAGGCGCTTGGCGTCTTCGTAATGGCCATGGTTAAGCACTGCGCCGGTTTTCAGCGTATTGCTTTTGGGCACACGGAATGATTTGAGGGAGGCAGCAGGGCCGTCGACGCGAATGGTGACGTTGCGCAAATGCACCGGCTCGCCGGGCTCAATATTCAGCACCAGGCGCGGCGTCTTGCCGCCCTTCACATCAGAGTCGATCTGCGGCTGGTAATAACCCAAGGCCTGGGCGGCCTTGCGCGCCTGTTCTTCGGCGCCACGACTGAAGCGCAGCAAGGCTTCTTCGTCTCGATCGCCGAGGCTGCCGATATAGCCCTCTATATTGGCTTTCAGTTCATCGTTGGACGGTTTGATCCGCACATCCAATTCACTTTGCGCCAGTGCCGCGCAGCTGGTAATCAGCATCAGCACGCCACTGGTAATTCTTCCTGGAAACTTCATAGGCGCGGATGCTATCACGAGCTTGGGAGCGTGATAGAGCCTGGCGTGCGGTGAAAGTTCTACCTTTATGCCGTTGCTGTTTGTAACACCTGCGGATTGGCGTGGAAAAACACGTGCTCGCGAATCGGTCCTACGGCGACCTCACCGATTTCCTCGTAGCCCTGACGCTTATAGAACTCCAGATAACGAGGATTCCCGGTATCGAGGATCACGCCCTCGGAGTGTTCATCCACCGCGCACCAGTTGTGCACCGCTTGCAGCAATTGTTCGCCAAAGTGTTTGCCCTGGAATTGCGGATGAACCCCCAGCAATGGCAGCAGGTGTACCGAGTCGGACGGCACACAAGCCATCACGGCATCGTGATACTCGAGATAACGTCGGGTACAGCGAAAACCGGTGCTCAGCACCATGCGCAGACGCCAGGCCCAACTCTCTGTGATGCCCAGGCGGCGTTGCGGCGGCGCGATCAGTGCGATGCCGATCAACCGGTCGTTGACCAGCAGGCCGATGGCCGGCAAGTCCTGAAGAAAGTGTTGCTTGACCAGTTCGCGCACGGTAGCCCGGACCCGCTGCTCATAACCGGGACGCTCGGCTTCGAACAGGTAGCCGAACGTCGGCTCATGCCGGTAAGCCTGGTACAGCAACGAACGTGCTTCGCGGGAATAGCCGCTGTCGAGCATGTGAATATCGGCGATGACAGTGGAAGTTTCGGGCATAACGGTTGATCTCCCCTGGCACAGGTCAGATGACTGCGCTCTTCTGGTTACGAGCCTATAGCGCTGGCACAGTTCCTTGCTGATCCGAATCAGTGTTGGTTGTGATGCCGCCATCGCAAGCGGGCTCGCTCCCACAAGGTATAGACCAGACTCGTCCCCTATGGGAGCGAGCCTGCTCGCGATGAGGCCATTGCTACCAATACAAAGCTGTCGGACAAACACGAAACCCCTCACCCCAACACTGGCCCCATTCCTACATGTCAGCTAGCATCGCCCTTTTGCCAGGACTGCCGACCATGAAGATCGTCTCCTTCAACATCAACGGGCTGCGCGCTCGCCCTCATCAGCTGGCGGCGCTGATCGAAAAGCATCAGCCAGATGTGATCGGACTGCAGGAAACCAAGGTCCACGACGACCAATTCCCGCTGGCCGAGGTTCAGGCGCTGGGCTATCACGTGTATTTCCATGGTCAAAAAGGTCATTACGGCGTGGCCCTGCTCTCGCGCCAGGAACCTATCGCGCTGCACAAAGGTTTCGTCACCGATGAAGAAGACGCTCAGCGCCGCTTCATCTGGGGCACGTTCGCCGACACCAATGGCGTGCCGGTGACCATCATGAACGGCTATTTCCCACAGGGCGAAAGCCGCGATCACCCGACCAAGTTCCCCGCCAAGGAACGTTTTTACAGCGATCTGCAGCAGTTGCTGGAAAGCCAGTTCAGCAACGACCAGCCAGTGGTGGTGATGGGCGACGTGAACATTTCCCCTGAAGACTGCGACATCGGTATCGGCCCGGACAACATGAAACGCTGGCTGAAAACCGGCAAATGCAGCTTCCTGCCGGAAGAACGCGAGTGGATGGCCCGGCTGAAGAACTGGGGCCTGGTGGACAGCTTCCGTCACTTGAACCCGGAGGTGTCCGATCGTTTCAGCTGGTTCGACTACCGCAGCCGCGGTTTTGAGGATGAGCCCAAGCGTGGCCTGCGGATTGACTTGATCATGGCGTCCCACGGGTTGTTGCCACGGGTGAAGGACGCAGGTGTGGATTACGAATTGCGCGGGATGGAAAAACCGTCGGATCATGCGCCGATCTGGCTTGAATTGAGCTGATCCGGTTTCGCTGATCGTTCCCACGCTCTGCGTGGGAACGATCCGTCACACCCTGTCATCTTTCAGAAACCTTACTGACTTATTCTCCCGGCACTTCCTTTGGCTTATAAGGTGCCGGCATGACGCTGCGCGTGTTGTTCCTGTCGATACTGTGCGCCTGGCTGCCGCTGACGGCTTCGGCTGGCGCATTGCCGACGCCCGAGACTGGCCCGGTGCTGCGCATCCAGGGTTCCAACACCATTGGCGCGGCATTGGGCCCGGCGCTGGTTGAGGGGCTGATGCGCGAACAAGGCCTGCTCAAGGTTCACAGCGAGGCCCCGGACAAAGCCAACGAACTGCGCGTGATCGGTGAAACCGATCAGGGCCGCCGGGTCGCGGTGGACATCGCGGCCCACGGTTCCAGCACCGGTTTCACCGCCCTGAAAACCGCCACCGCCGACCTCGCCGCCTCCTCGCGCCCGATCAAGGACAGCGAACGGGCAGACCTTGCACGCTTGGGTGATTTTAAAAGCGCCGGCGCCGAGCAGGTCATCGCCATCGATGGCCTGGCGATCATCCTTCATCCGCAAAATCCGTTGAGTGAACTGAACACCGAACAACTGGCGCGAATCTTCAGCGGCGAAGCAAAAACCTGGGAAGAACTCGGCGGCACCGGTGGGACGATTCATCTCTATGCGCGGGATGACCAATCGGGCACCTACGACACGTTCAAGGAATTGGTCCTCAGCCGTCGTGGGAAAACGCTGAGCGGCGCTGCAAAACGGTTCGAATCCAGCGAGCAATTGTCCGACGCGGTCAGCCTGGACCCGCAAGGGATCGGCTTCATCGGCCTGCCTTACGTGCGTCAGGCCAAAGCGGTGGCGATTGCCGATGGCCAATCCCAAGCCATGTTGCCGCTCAACAGCTTGATCGCCACGGAAGACTATCCATTGTCGCGCCGGCTGTTCTTTTACCTACCGCCCAACGGGAAAAGTCCTTGGGCCGACGCATTGGTGGCGTTCGCTCAAAGCAGCAAAGGTCAGGCGATTGTCGCGGCCAATGGTTTTATCGCCCAGACCGTCCAGGCCATGACGGTCACGCCGAATGCATTGATGCCCGAGGGTTATCAGGCACTCAGCCGTCACGCCCAGCGCCTGACCGTGAATTTCCGTTTCGAAGAAGGCAGTGCGACGCTGGACAACAAGGCCCGGCAGGACCTGTCGCGGGTGCTCGACTATATACAGCAGCACGAGAAGGCCAATCGGCAGGTGACGCTGGTGGGGTTTGGCGACGCCAAAAGTGATCCGGCGCGGGCCGATCTGCTGTCGAAACTACGCGCCATGGCGGTGCGGCGGGAACTGGTGAAAAGCGGTGTGGTATTTCGCGAAATTCGCGGTTTTGGCGCCGAGATGCCGGTGGCGGCCAATAGCGCGGATGAAGGGCGAATCAAGAATCGGCGGGTTGAGGTTTGGGTGTATTGATGCCTCGGCTGATTCAGAAACACTCTTTGCGGTAGGTGGGCGTCCTGTGGCGAGGGGGCTTGTCGGAACGCCGCACCGTCCCGTTCGGCTGCGAAGCAGTCGTAAAACCGATGAATGCAGTCTTCCTGAAAAACGCGGGTAACCGGTTTGGGGCGGCTTCGCCACCCAACGGGGGCAAGCCCCCTCGCCACAGGTTTTCGTTTGCTTCAAGAATTCCTTGAGCCGTTAGCCTAGGAGTTTCTGCAGCTGCGCCGTGGTATCCGCCGCGCCCATGGTCTTGGCGGCATCCAGCGCAGAAACGCCATTGGCGTCCTTGGCTTTCGGGTCGGCGCCTTTGCTGATCAGGTAGTCGACGATTTCCACGCGATTGAACATCGCCGCCATCATCAGCGCAGTGCGACCGTCGAAGGACGAACCTTCCACTTGCGCGCCGCCTTCAACCAGTGCCTTGACCACCGCCAGATCACCCTTGAACGCCGCGCCGGCAATCGGGCTCTGGCCGTTATCGTTACGGATTTCCGGGTCGGCCTTGTGTTCGAGCAGGACTTTTACCGTCTCCACATGGCCGTGGTAAGCGGCCAGCATCAGCAGCGTATCGCCCTTGTGGTTACGCAGGTTCGGCGGCAGGCCCTTGGTCAACAGCGCAGCCATCATGGCCGCATCGCCCTCACGCGCCTTGTTGAATACCTGTTCGGCAAATTCAGCGGCTTCTTCGGGGGACATCTGGCGGCTTTGGTCGGACATTGGGCACTCCACGTTCTGTTATTCGCAAAGCCGACAGTTTCCCGAGCAGCCCCGAGGCTGTCACTTCTTTTTTCTCATGGACGGCCATAGCCACATTCAATAGCGCTGCATTCAATAACGAAAAGCGCCGCCGTGAATATCCGCCAGCAACTGCGGAGTGACCTGCACGTAAGTCTGGGTCCCTGGCAGCCAGGCATAGATCGGATCATCACCGGTCTTGCCGGGGTCGAAGGCTTCATCCTTAAGCCGGGTCTTCTGGTATTTGAAGGTGCCGGTGGTCTCCATTTTCACCTTCACCCGCAAGAATAACGGCACCGCATAGGCGGGCATTTGCTCACGGGCGAACGCCAGCAGTTCACTGAAATCCAGAGTCGCCAGGGACTCGGCTGGCGTTATCGCCGCCATCCCGGCACGCCCGTTGGTGTTGCGGATTTCCACGCCGTAGGCCACGGCTTCGGAAATATGCGGGTGCTGCAAAAGAAGGTTCTCGACTTCGGTGGTCGAGACGTTTTCGCCCTTCCAGCGGAAGGTATCTCCCAGCCGGTCAACAAATTGCGCGTGACCGAAACCGATGTTGCGCAGCAGGTCACCGGTATTGAAGTAACGGTCGCCCTTCTTGAACACGTCGTGCAACACAACCTTTTCGGTCTTCTGCGGATCGGTGTAACCGTCTAGCGGCGCCTTGTCGTCGATCTTCGCCAACAACAGCCCCTGCTCGCCTTTGGCGACTTTGCGCATGTAGCCGCTGGCATCGCGAATGGGCGCGCCGCTGTCGTGGTCGTAGGCCGTCAACTCCCATGACATCAGGGAAAAACCGACGGTGTTGTCAAAGTTGAGGATATTGGTGAAACCGATGTTGCCGTCGCTGGCGGCGTACAGTTCACAGATATGGTTGACCCCGAATCGCGTCTTGAACTCGCCCCATGCGCCGGGGCGCAGGCCATTGCCGATCATCTTCGTCACGCCGTGCTGGCTGTCGTCGGCGCTGGGCGGTTGATCCACCAGGTAGCGGCACAATTCACCGACGTAACCGAGGGTGGTCGCACGGTACTTGCGCACATCGTTCCAGAATTGACTGGCGCTGAACTTGCGGCGGATCGCAAAGCCCGAGGCGCCACTGATCGCCGAGCCCCAGCACACGCACAGCCCGGTGGCGTGATAGAGCGGCAAGGTGCAATAGACGACATCCTCCGGGCGCATATTCAGGGCGATCAGGCCGAAACTCGCGGAGCTGCGCATCCAGCGGCCGTGCTTGAATACCCCGGCCTTGGGCAAGCCGGTTGTGCCCGAGGTGTAGATATAGAAACAAGGATCGTCGAAAAAAACCTGCTGACTGCTGGCGGGGTTGGCGCTGGAGCTGTCGGCACTGGCGGTCATCAGGTTGATGAACCCGTCGGGCGCAATGCCCGGATGACTGAAGGTGTCTCGATCAGCAACGAACCAGGTGCGCGCCGCCTCGATCGACACCCGTTCGCGAACCGCCGAAAATGCCGGCACCAGCTCTTCTCCGACAATGATCGCCGCGGGTGCCACCAGGTTCAGGCTGTGAGCCAGGGTATCGCGGGTCTGCGAAGTATTGAGCAAGGCACTGATCGCGCCGACCTTGGCCACCGCCAGGATCGTCACCAGCAGTTCCGGGCGATTCTCGATAAAGACCGCCACCACATCGCCCTTGCGGATGCCTTGGGCAATCAGATGATGGGCGATGCGATTGGCCCATTGGTTGACCTGAGCATACGTAAGCGCCACTTCGCCCTGCAGCAATGCCGGGCCATCGGGATTGCGCAACGTCGCTTGCTCGAAGCTCCAGCCCAGGCCACACGGTTGGGTCGGGTCCTTGACGTTGGCGGCTTTCATGCCCTTCACCACGCGCGGAATGGCTTTGGCAATGGAAGGCAGCTTGCGGAGCATCATGCTCCAGGTAATCGTGTCGTTTGGCGTGCGGCTCATGGTTGCTCCCGGTCGATCTTTTTATTGTTCGGGCGGCGTTGATTGAGGCCGAAAATACGTCAGCGGTTCCTGAGCTGTACACGCGGTTTTTGAAATGATTTGTATCCACGTCTGCGGCATTCGTAATCGCGAGCTTGTGCCGGGCAATTGGTTCCATCGAATCGATGTCGACCACGCAAAATGCAGGATGCACGATGGCCTTTCATGCAGATTGCACGAAACCGCAAAAACACCTAAAAACTAACCTATTGATATATAAGGATTTTTAAAAAATCAGGTGCTGGCACAATCACTGCAACTACCTCTGCATGCTTGCCATTCAAGAGCTAACGGAGCTGATAGACATGAACCTGATCCAAGAAAAATTTTCGTCCCTGTTCTCCAACTTCGAAGTGACCACCCAGCCACGTCCGGATGGTGGCATTTTGCTGACCTTGAGCAGCACCGACGGCAAAGTCTTCAAGCGCTCGATTTCCTACCAGCAACTGCATGCAGGTGATCAGCTGTCCTGGGTGATCAGCGCCATTCGCCGTGACATCGCCGAACAGGCCAGCGAACTGCCACAGATTTCCATGCTGCAAAGCCAGCAGCGGTTCGCCCTGCCGACGTATCACTCGGCTTAAACCGTTCCGGGGCTGTAACCAAACAGGCCGTGAGAGCTTTCGCTCCACGGCCTGTTTTGTTTCTGACGTTGCGCAATCCCTGCTTCTGATCTTCGATCCCTGATCTCAGCTCCTACAGGGCATCGCCTCAGTCTTCAAGACGCGGGAAACGACTGGCGATGTCTTCGCCGGTGAAATCGGCCACCCAGCCGTCAGGGTTGTTGAACAGGCGGATCGCGATGAAATGCGGATGCTCGCCCATGTCGAACCAATGCCGGGTGCCAGCCGGTACCGAGATCAGGTCGTTTTTCTCACAAAGCACCGCGTAGACGTAATCGCCGATGTGCAGGGAAAACAAGCCACGGCCGGCGACGAAAAATCGTACTTCGTCTTCGCCATGGCAATGTTCGTCGAGAAATTTGCCGCGCAATTCGGCTTTTTGCGGGTGATCGCTGCTCAGGCTGATGACATCGACGGTGATGTAACCACGTTCGGTCATCAGCTTGTCGATTTGTTCCTGATACGCGGCGATCACTTCTTCCTGACTGGCGCCTGGCTGGATTTTCGCCGCGGCTTGCCAGCGGTCGAAACGCACGCCCTGCTCGGCCAGGGTCGAAGCGATGTCTTCGACATGCGTCAGCACCTTGTTGGGCAAGTCAGGGCTTGAGACGTGGTAAACGGACAGGCTGCTCATTTGGCAACTCCTTAACGGTTCAGCTTTTTATGGTTCAAGAGTGAGCGCAGCTTCAACTCGCACTCGAACAAAAATTCAAAGGCCTCGATCTGCCGCAGCGCACGCGCAAGGCTCACGGTCTGTCCTCTTGCATGCGTGTGGCAATGATAACGGCTGCCGCGAAGGCTGCGAGGCTGGCAATACTAAAGGTCAATGCGGGGCCGAGGGCATTCCAGCTATAGCCGGAATACAACGCACCCAGTGCGCCGCCGGTGCCGGCCAGTGCGGCGTACAACGCCTGGCCCTGCCCTTGTTGGCGCGCGCCGAAGCTACGTTGCACGAACTGGATGGCTGCCGCGTGAAAGCTGCCGAAGGTCGCCGCGTGCAGCACTTGGGCAAACAACAGCACCCAAAGGAACTCCGCGAACGAACCGAGCAACAACCAACGCAACGCCGCCAGCAGAAAACTTGCCAGCAGCACCCGTCGCACGGAAAAGCGCGCGAGGATCTTGCTCATGGCCAGAAACATCAAGACTTCGGCGACCACACCGACCGCCCAGAGCATGCCGATCAGCCCACGGCTGTACCCGAGTCGCTCCAGGTGCAAGGTCAGGAAGGTGTAATAAGGACCGTGGCTCATTTGCATCAGCGCTACGCAACCGTAAAACGCCAACACCCCGGGACTGCGCAACTGCCTGAGAAAACCGTCCCCCGCCGGTCGTTCACCCTGAACCGGTTGAGCGTTGGGCACCCACAGGCTGCTCACCACGATCCCGGCCATGATCAGCACCAGCGTCAGCGGATAGATATCCAGGCTCAACCCCTCGAACAGCCGTCCGAGCGCGACCACGGCAATGATGAAACCGATGGAACCCCACAGGCGGATCTGACTGTAACGGTTAGTCTGGCCCTGCAAGTGCGCCAGAGTGATGACTTCGAATTGCGGCAACACCGCGTGCCAGAAAAACGCGTGCAAGGCCATGACCATCGCCAGCCAGGCGTAGGTCTTGCTGATGAAGATCAGCGAGAACGTCAGCAGCGTGCAGACCGCACCGAAGCGCACGATGGCCAGGCGTCGGCCGGTGTAATCACCGAGCCAGCCCCAGATATTCGGCGCCACGCAGCGCATCAGCATCGGGATCGCCACCAGCTCGCCGATGCGCGCACTGGAAAAGCCTAGGTGATCGAAGTACAGCGCCAGAAACGGCGCTGT
Source organism: Pseudomonas sp. ES4 (assembly GCF_050586665.1). NCBI lineage: Bacteria > Pseudomonadati > Pseudomonadota > Gammaproteobacteria > Pseudomonadales > Pseudomonadaceae > Pseudomonas > Pseudomonas sp. ES4. The sequence goes on from NZ_JBOBDO010000006.1 coordinate 252,748, forward strand.
CGAACCGAGCAAGGCGAAATAGAACAGATAGAAACTGGAGAGCCGCCAGTACGGGAGCGCCGCCACTGTCCTTAGACCGCAGCGGCTGTGAGGTCAGCCATTAAAGTTGACCCAGCACCGGCGTGCTCACGCGCACGTCCAGGTTCTGCCCACGGTGACGCAACAGGTGATCCATCAGCACGATGGCCATCATCGCTTCGGCGATCGGTGTGGCGCGGATGCCGACGCACGGGTCGTGGCGCCCCTTGGTGATGACGTCCACCGGGTTGCCATGGATGTCGATGGAACGACCCGGCGTGGTGATGCTCGAGGTTGGCTTGAGCGCCAGGTGCGCGACGATCGGCTGACCCGACGAAATGCCACCTAAAATGCCGCCCGCGTTGTTGCTGAGGAAACCTTGCGGGGTCATTTCATCGCGGTGCTCGGTGCCGCGTTGGGCAACGCTGGCGAAACCGGCGCCGATTTCCACGCCTTTGACCGCGTTGATGCTCATCAGCGCGTGAGCGAGTTCGGCATCGAGACGGTCGAAGATTGGCTCGCCAAGGCCCGGCATTACCCCTTCGGCGACTACGGTGATCTTCGCGCCAACCGAATCCTGGTCGCGACGCAACTGGTCCATGTAGGCCTCCAGCTCCGGGACCTTGTCCGGATCAGGGCTGAAGAAGGCGTTCTCTTCCACCGAATCCCAGGTCTTGAACGGAATTTCGATCGGGCCGAGCTGGCTCATATAGCCACGAATGACGATGCCCTGAGTGGCCAGGTATTTTTTCGCAATCGCACCGGCCGCCACACGCATGGCCGTTTCACGGGCCGAGCTGCGACCGCCGCCACGGTAATCGCGCTCGCCATATTTGTGGTGATAGGTGTAGTCGGCGTGGGCCGGGCGGAACAGGTCCTTGATCGCCGAGTAATCCTTGGACTTCTGGTCGGTGTTGCGGATCAACAGGCCGATGGCGCAACCGGTGGTGCGACCTTCGAACACGCCGGAGAGGATTTCGACTTCGTCGGCTTCCTGACGCTGGGTGGTGTGGCGGCTGGTGCCGGGTTTGCGGCGATCCAGGTCACGCTGCAGATCCTCCAGGGAGATCTCCAGGCCCGGCGGGCAGCCGTCGACAATGGCGACCAACGCCGGACCATGGCTTTCGCCCGCGGTGGTGACAGTGAACAGCTTGCCGTAGGTATTGCCGGACATGCAGGACGCTCCGTGAATTCGAACCAAATACGTAATGCGCGCCAGTATACGCAGGCTACCCAAGTAGTTCATCCTCGAACCTTATGGGTGCCTGCGAGTCCAACCGGCATCTTGTTCATGATGGCGTGATGATGCTGCGAGTTATAGCCTTGAGCCTTACCCTCTTTACCGGCTTTGTACAGGCCACTGTCCTGCAACGCCCGATCACGTTGGACACCGGCACCGGCGAGCTTTTCGGCTCGTTATTGCTGCCCAAGTCCGACACGCCGGTACCGGTTGTCCTGATCATTTCTGGCTCCGGTCCTACAGATCGTGACGGAAACAACCCCGACGGCGGACGCAACGACAGCCTCAAGCGTCTCGCTTGGGTGCTGGCCAAACACAACATCGCCAGCGTGCGTTATGACAAACGCGGCGTGGCGGCGAGCCTTGCGGCAACCCCGGATGAACGAAACCTGTCGGTTGAAGCCTACGTGGCTGACGCCGAAGCCTGGGGCCGGAAGCTCAAATCCGACCCGCGATTTGGCCAGTTGATCCTGCTGGGCCACAGCGAAGGCGCCTTGATCGCCAGCCTCGCGGCGCCGAGCCTGGATGCCGCCGCGGTCATTTCCATGTCCGGCAGCGCCCGGCCGATCGATCAGGTACTGCGCCAGCAATTGAGCAATCGCCTGCCGCCACCGCTGATGCTGCGCAGCAATGAACTGCTCGACAGCCTCAAGGCCGGCCGCACCGACGACAACGTGCCGCCGCAGTTGCAGGTGATTTTCCGCCCGAGCGTGCAACCGTATCTAATTTCATTGTTCCGCCAGGACCCGGCGGCAGCATTCGCCAAGTTGAAGATGCCGGCGCTGATCATCCAGGGCAGCAATGACATCCAGGTCGGTGTCGGTGACGCCAGGCTGTTGAAGGCGGCCAAACCGGACGCCGAACTGGCGCTGATCGAAGGCATGAACCACGTGATGCGCATCGTGCCCAACGATGTAAAACGGCAATTGGCCTCTTACAAGGATCCGCAATTGCCGCTGGCAGCGGAACTCGGCACGCGAATCCTCGGCTTTATTGACGGACTTCGCGCCAGTTAAGCGGGGTCAGGGGGCGTTCTCAACTAGTTTTCACGCCGCGTTGTCGCCTTAAAGCGGGCCAGGCAAGGCGCAGGCCGCTGGTAATGGTTGTTCCCTTTCCAAGGCCTGCAACGCAGCCTGGCCCGCTTTAAGGCACAACCCGAAGGGCCGGGCCTGCTGTTGTGCAGGGCTGCGTTGCTCGAAGCTTGTTTGGAATGACCAAACCACGCTTCTCGCGCCTTGCCCTGCACAACAGCAGACCCGGCGCGGCGTGAAAACTAGTTGAGAACGCCCCCTAGCCCTCCAGTCCTGAAAAAAACGGCCGATAAGCCTTTGTCGCCAGCGCTAAGACTGGCGACAAGCAGAGCTTGGACAGGATCTCGCCGTTATGACTGATACCCAGACTTCACCCGACACCACTGCTGAAAAAGACGCTCCACCAGTGGTCGAGCTGCCGTGGGCGGACGTCCACGCCGAGCACCACAAGATGCTCCGTCTGGCGCCATTGAAAACCGACCGCAACACCGGTGGACGGCCGCTGCGCTTTGTTGAATTCGGTTACGCCGAGCGCAACAACAAGGAACACAGCCTGATGCGCATGAGCATTGCGCTGCCCGGCCAGCGTGTGCGCAAGGAACAGAATCATCTGGACGTGTGGGTCGATCACGCCACCAAGCGTGTGCATTTTGGGCCTGACAGCGGTTTGCAGATCGAACCGATGAACCGTGGCATCGGTCGCTTCATGGCCGCTCAGGGCATTACCTGGGCGAAAAAGAGATGGCCCGGCTACACCGTCGACGGCACCGACCTGAACAATAAGGATGCGCTGAACGAAGACACTCGCCTGCGCCGCGATCACTTCTTGCGAATGCATGGTTTCGACGTGATCTACGCCGACGCCCAGCATTTGAAAGGCAGCGTCAAAGAAGTGCAGGTCGGCGACCTGTTGAGTGACTGGAGTACGGAAAAACTGCAGGTCGTGGAAATTCTCGAGGCGGCGCAGATGCTCCAGCAAGCCGAGCAAAATCTGGCCGAGCAGGAAGTCAAACTGAAGAAACACGAAGAAAAAGTCAGCAAGTACAAGCGCGAAGACGCCGGACTGCGCTTTACCATTACCTGCCTGGTGGCATTTGCGGTGTTTCAGGCGGGGTTGTTGATCTGGATTGCCACGCACCGGTAGCAGCTTTTTGACTGATCGTTCCCACGCTCCGCGTGGGAATGCAGCCCGGGACGCTCCGCGTCCCAAAGCGGACGCAGAGCGTCCATTGAGGCATTCCCACGCAGAGCGTGGGAACGATCATTACGGGTTAAACGCGGGAAGCAAACAGCGCCTGATGGTTGCGGCACTGTTCCGCCGTCAGCATGAACACGCCATGCCCACCGCGCTCGAAATCAAGCCAGGCGAAATCGACTTCCGGGTACAGCGCCGAGACGTGAACCTGGCTGTTGCCCACTTCGACAATCAACAAGCCTTTCTCGGTCAGGTGATCCGCCGCTTCGGCGAGCATGCGACGCACCAGGTTCAAACCGTCATCACCGCAGGCCAGGCCGAGCTCCGGTTCGTGCTGGTATTCGTCCGGCATGTCGGCGAAATCTTCCGCATCGACGTAAGGCGGGTTCGACACGATCAGGTCGAAACGCTGACCCGGCAAACCATCGAAACCATCACCCTGAACCGTGTACACCCGCTCATCGACGCCATGACGCTCGATGTTCTGGTTGGCCACTTCCAGTGCTTCGAACGACAGGTCGGCCAGCACCACTTCGGCGTTCTGGAACTCGTAGGCACAGGCGATACCGATGCAGCCGGAACCGGTACACAGGTCGAGAATCCGCGCAGGTTCGGCGCCCAGCCATGGCTCGAAACGTTTTTCGATCAGCTCGCCAATCGGCGAACGCGGGATCAATACGCGCTCATCGACAATGAACGACATGCCGCAAAACCACGCTTCACCCAACAGGTAGGCGGTAGGGATACGTTCTTCGATACGGCGCTTGAGCAAGCGTTGCAGCTTGACCAGCTCGTCTTCTTCAAGATTGCAGTCGAGGTAGCTGTCGGCGATTTCCCACGGCAAGTGCAAGGCACCCAACACCAACTGACGCGCTTCGTCCCAGGCGTTGTCGGTCCCATGGCCGAAAAACAGATCCTCCCCATGGAAGCGGCTGACGGCCCAACGGATATGGTCACGCAGGGTACGAAGTCGGGAAGTGATCACGGGGCAAACTCCAAAAAAAACGACTGGCGATTCTAACAGCCAAAACGCGTCTCGACGACGCGGGAAAACTACCGAGGCGAATGTAGGACTATTCTGTTTTTTCAGCTGGCTATTGAACAAAACGAGCCTATTGACAAGGCTGCGAGCCAGCAAAGACGGCGCCTACGATGGTAGCGATTCACAGAAGCGCTCAGCCAGAGGACAATGTCGCAAAAGCCCCACTCGAAGGAGCCCCAGAATGTCCGTTCCAAAAACGATGTTTCAACTCAGCGGCCGCGGTTACGCGGCAGCCGTTCTGAGTCATGCGACCCTTGTCATCATCGATGCCCAGAAAGAATACCTCAGCGGCCCATTGGCCTTGAGCGGTATGGATGCTGCCGTCGCGAACATCAAGCAACTGGTGGCCGCTGCCCGTGCAGCTGGCCGGCCGATCGTGCATGTCCATCACCTCGGCACCGTCGGGGGGCTGTTCGATCCACAAGGTGAGCGCGGTGAATTCATCCCGGGCCTGGAACCACAGGGCGACGAAACCGTCATCGGTAAATTGCTGCCGAGTGCGTTCCACGGCACCGAACTGCTGGAGCGCCTGCAGAACCTCGGCTCGCTGGACCTGATCGTATGCGGTTTCATGAGCCACTCCAGTGTCAGCACCACGGTGCGCGCCGCGAAGAACCTGGGCTTTCGTTGCACGCTGGTAGAAGACGCCTGCGCGACCCGCGACCTGCCTTACAAGGGCGGCGTCCTGAGCGCAGCCCACGTTCAGCAGACGGAAATGGCGATCATGGCGGACAACTTCGCCACCCTCGCACAGACTCACGAACTGATCTGATCGACGCTCGATGAGCGGTGCATGTCGCCGCTCATCCGCAAAAGCCTATCATTTGCTGTAATTGTCTTAGCCTCAGGAACATCCCGGTCAACTCCCGGTCGAAGGGCCGATACCCATTGAGGAAGGTCGGAATGAAGTTATCCGATGGTTTTGACGCTCGCCGCTTGCGGCCCAAAGGCCAACGCAACTGGCGTTTTCGAATCGGCGCGGCATTTGCTGCCGTGCTGTCGATGAGCGGCGTATTGATGGCGATGGCAGGCGCCGCCAGCCTGCTCGGCCATGCCCCCGCCCTCGGCGAGTTGAACACCAACCGGGTCGGGTCGGCAGTGATTCTGGCGATTGGCCTGTTCGTGCTGTACCTCGGCGTGTGGCTGTGGCGCCGCTGCCGTCGCCGCGCGCGGCAGTCGCAAGCGTTGAACATCTCCCCGCATTTGATGAAAAAGCACGACTGAGCCGAGTGCTGTGCGTTTTCTCGCGCCCCATTCGTCTCGAGTTGGGTAAACTGGCCGCCCTTCGCGGAGGCTGACATGCAAGACGACGATTTTTCCCTGTTCAAAAGCGCGATCCAAGGCGTCAAGCCGATCAAACACGATCGCGCCGAAACCGGCAAACCCAAAGCTGACCGCGCGCAAATCGCCAAGTTGCGTCAGGCCGCCACTGTGCGCACCGACGCCACCACCGTTGACGGGCTGTCCGATCAGTTCGTTATCGATGTTGGCCCGGAAGACGAGCTGATGTGGGCGCGTGACGGCGTTCAGGAAAGCCAGATGCGCAAGCTCAAGATCGGCCAGATCCCTTTCGAAGGCAGCCTCGACCTCCATGGCATGAGCGTGGAAAAGGCCCGGGAAACCCTCTGGGCGTTTCTGGCCGAAGCGACCAAATTCGAAATCCGCTGCGTGCGCGTCACCCACGGCAAGGCTGTGCGTCTGGACGGCAAGCGACCGATGATCAAAAGCCACGTCAACACCTGGTTGCGCCAGCATTCACAAGTGCTCGGTTTCACCTCGTGCCAAGCTAAACACGGCGGCGCCGGAGCAGTTTATGTGATGCTCAAACGGACCATGATGGAAGGTCGAGACGAGTAAAGCGGTCGCCTTGTAAATGTACTCATATCACCCAGGACGGGAACATCCATAGCACGTTGTAGAGATAACGATTTGCAATGATATAGGAGCCCCCGTAATACTCCGCAGATGGAATTCAAAGAACGACTCAAAGCAGCCCGCCAATACGCCAAGCTCAATCAGACCGAGCTTGCCGCGCGCGCAGGCCTGACGCAAACCTCAATCTCCGATCTTGAGCGCGGGAAATCGAAGGCAACAGCCTTCGCTGCCCAGATCGCTTCAGCGTGTGGCGTTTCACCGATGTGGCTGGCTGAAGGTGTCGGGGACATGCTCAAAGGGCTGTCCGATGCGGTTCCGCTGAATCGCCCTGCTCCAAACGTTGCAATGTCAGACATTCAGCCTTGGGACGACAGCACGCCCCTGGATGACGACGAGGTTTATGTCCCCTTCCTGCGTGAAGTTGAGCTGGCGGCCGGTTCAGGCCGTTTCGTGATCGCGGAAAACGACAGCGCCAGGCTGCGTTTCTTCAAGAAAGACCTGCGTCATAACAACGTGCAGTTCAATCATGCCAAGTGCGTAATGGTGAGCGGAAACAGCATGATCCCGGTACTGCGCGACGGCGCTACCGTGGGCTTGAACGTCGCAAAGAACTCGCTCGGCGATATCGTCGATGGCGAGATGTACGCGATCAATCACAACGGTCAGTTGCGCGTGAAACAAGTCTACCGACTGCCCAGCGGGATCCGCCTGCGCAGCTTCAACCGTGACGAGCATCCGGACGAGGACTACACCTTCGCCGAGATCCAGGAGCAGCAGATTGCGATTCTGGGTCATGTCTTCTGGTGGGCGATGTATTCACGGTGAACCAAGTTGCAGTGGCTCGGGAACGTGCCATGACGTTCGACGCCCTCCAAGAGTAGCCCGCCAAGCGCGGGCTTTTTTTGCATCTTGGATATAGGCGCCGAATAAAATATAGGAATACCCATTGACACGAAATATGGGAAAACCCATATTTATATCCAGGCCAACGGAAATCGATCGGAAGCTGCCAGGCATCACTTCTGCCCATTTACTGAGTGGGCAGAAGGATACAGGCCTGCATCAAACGCAAGGCTCACCAGAGCAAAAACGACATCAATGGACTGAGGCAAAAACCATGACTGTAGACATCAGCAACTTCACCATCGCTACCCCGCTTCCTATCTCCGACACCAACCCGATTGCGCTTGAGCTCATCGGCTGGCGCGCACTGCTCGAATGCCCCGACGTCATCTCAATGCTTGACGATGGTTCGGTGCAGATGACGGCGCCGACACTTGGAGCCTCGAGCAAAAGCACGCTACGAACCCGCTGCGAGTGGAAAGAGCCAGGTTACTGGCTGTTCTCCAGCGCAGCGGACCACTGGAACCGCCAGGAAATGCGACTGACCAAAGTCAACTCGCTGCAGAAAGTCGTGATCGGCCAGATTCATGTGAAGGGTTCAGAACGACCTCCGGTAAAGGTGTTCTGGAACAAAGGAAAAATCACCATGGGGTTCCGGTCAAGCTACCTCCAGGACGATCCGGTCAACTCGACGGTTTTGGAGAACGTGCCGCTCGGTGCACTTTTCAAAATCAACATTCACGCCAACTCGAGCGGCGCCGTCTCTGTATCGGCTAGCTGTAACGGCGTTAAATCCACTTCCGCGATTATGCGCCTCGACAACACCTGGGACACGAAAACACTCGCCTTCCACGGTGGCGTGTACAACCAGATCGATTACTCCGACACCACCGACCCGCTAGACGGTTCTATCTGCATCATCAGCGACCTGTCGATCACTCACGTCTGATAACGACCTGCTTCGGCCTGATGAGTCATGACAGGCTTCAGGAAAGCATCACTGCTGCACCTTGGCGACAGGGTGTAGCGGGATGCGGATAAAATCCGCCTGGCCAGTGGAACCGACAAACACTTCCGCGCCGCACTGGCCGAAATGTCGCTTCGCGCCCGTCGGCATACAACTGCCGGCACACATACGCTACCATGTGCCTCATGTCGGGGATGAACCCTGCGTTTATTGCCACTCAGCTCGGTCATGGCGTTCAGATGTTGCTATCGACCTCCGCCCGATGGATCAACTCCAGCATCGACTGGTGTGAACTCGGGACGCTTGAAAAGAGCTTGATTGGTACACAATTGGTACAGACAGAAACAGTACCCCTCTGAAACCCTTATGGAATCAGCCTCTGTGACACTGGAACAGAACTACACCGCGATTCTCGGCCAATTGGGCGAGGACGCCTCCCGCGAGGGCCTGCTCGACACGCCAAAACGTGCCGCCAAAGCCATGCAGTACCTCTGCCGCGGTTATGCACAGACACTGGAAGAGGTCACCAACGGTGCCTTGTTCAGCTCCGACAACAGCGAAATGGTGCTGGTGAAGGACATCGAGCTCTATTCGTTGTGCGAACATCACCTGCTGCCGTTTATCGGCAAGGCTCACGTCGCCTACATCCCGAGCGGCAAGGTATTGGGCCTGTCGAAAGTCGCGCGGATCGTCGACATGTACGCACGCCGCCTGCAGATCCAGGAAAATCTCAGCCGCCAGATCGCCGATGCGGTCCAGCAAGTCACCGGCGCCCTGGGCGTTGCAGTGGTGATCGAGGCCAAGCACATGTGCATGATGATGCGCGGTGTGGAGAAACAGAATTCGACGATGATCACGTCGGTGATGCTGGGTGAGTTCCGCGAAAACGCGGCCACCCGTAGCGAGTTTCTCAGCCTGATCAAGTAATTCGCAGCAGAAGAAAACCGGCATTCATCGCCGGTTTTTTTTCGCCTGCGAAAATCAGGTAAGCTGCGCGCCTTCTGTTTGCCCCTGTGAGGCTTATACCGTGTTCGTTAAAGCGCTTCGTGTCGGCCTTGGCCAACTGATCATCTTCATCGACTTCATCACCCGCCCAAGCAAAAAGCAGCGCCCTGCCGAGGTTCAGGCTCAGGTCAACACGGCTGCCAAGGACCTGACCCTGTATCAGTTCCACGCCTGCCCGTTCTGCGTGAAAACCCGCCGCACCCTGCGCCGCTTGAACGTGCCGGTGGCGTTGCGCGACGCGAAGAACAACGAACAGGATCGCCAGACCCTGCTGGAACAGGGCGGCAAGATCAAGGTTCCATGTCTGCGCATCGAAGAGAATGGCCAGACGACCTGGATGTACGAATCCAAGGTGATCATCGATTATCTGGACAAGCGGTTCGCCGCAGCCTGATGGTTTTGTGCTGTTCTGAGTGACGCCTTCGCGAGCAAGCCCAGCCCACTCCCACATTAGAATGCGATCAACTGTGGGAGCGGCGGTGCGGCGATCCGACTTGCTCGCGAAGAGGCCGGCACAGTCACCACAAAACTCCAGACAAAAAATAAACCGGCCCTTGCGCCGGTTTATTCGTTTCTACCCTCCCCCTCGAGCCGCTTTTCCCGCCGGCCCTGACTCAGCAGCCTGCCAGCCACGTGAATCCTTCGTCCATCCAGCGCACCTCTGCGGCGATATATCCCTATTGCCAAACTTTTCGTCTACAAAATCAAAAACATTATTTGCTTTATTTGTATACAAAAGCATAATCCACTTCGTGCGAGTTCCTGACCAAGCGGTCAACAAATTCGCAAGTACCTCAAAGGGTCGCTGCCACCCTCATGGGTCCGGCCCTGGAAATAACAATAAAACTCTTGAGGAGTACTCGCTGTGGAAAGCCGCAAATCCGAAGCCCCGACGCTGGAACTCTCGCCGCCAATACGCAATGGCTGGCTGGAGCGCATCTTCAAACTCAGCTTGCATGGCACCACGGTGAAGACCGAGCTGATTGCCGGTCTGACAACCTTCATCACCATGGCCTACATCATCTTCGTCAACCCCAACATCATGGCCGATGCCGGGATCGATCACGGTGCCGCGTTCGTCGCCACCTGCATCGCCGCCGCGCTGGGTTGCCTGTTGATGGGCCTGTACGCCAACTGGCCGGTCGGGCTCGCGCCGGGCATGGGCCTCAACGCCTTCTTCACTTACACCGTGGTCGGCACCATGGGTTACAACTGGGAAACCGCCCTTGGCGCGGTGTTTGTTTCCGGTGTGTTGTTCATGTTTCTGACTTTTTCGCGGATCCGCGAATGGCTGCTCAATAGCATCCCGGTGAGTTTGCGCTTTGCCATGGGTGCCGGCGTGGGCTTGTTCCTGGGGCTGATAGGCTTGAAAACCGCGGGCATCGTGGTTGATAGCCCGGCTACCCTGATCAAACTCGGCTCCCTGCGCGAACCTGGCCCGCTGCTGGCCGCCATCTGCTTCCTGATGATCGCCGTACTCAGCTACCACAAAGTGTTTGGCGCGATTCTCATCAGCATCATCACCGTCACCCTGGCGGGTTGGGGCCTGGGCCTGGTGCACTACGAGGGCATCATGTCCGCCCCGCCGAGCCTGGCACCGACCTGGATGGCCATGGACGTCGCCGGTGTATTCAATATCAGCATGATCAGCGTGGTGCTGGCCTTCCTCTTTGTGCACATGTTCGACACCGCCGGCACCCTGATGGGCGTCGCCCAGCGCGCCGGTTTGGTAAACGCTGACGGCAAGATCGAAAACCTTTCCCGCGCACTCAAGGCCGACAGTGCTTCCAGTGTATTCGGTGCGGTGGTCGGTGTTCCGCCAGTCACCAGCTACGTGGAAAGTGCCGCGGGTGTCGCCGCGGGTGGTCGGACTGGTCTTACCGCTGTGACCGTAGGTGTGCTATTTATTGCCGCAATGTTTTTCGCACCGCTGGCTGGCATGATCCCCGCTTACGCCACCGCCGGTGCGCTGATTTATGTGGCGATGCTGATGATGGGCGGCATGGCGCATATCGAATGGGACGAGGCGACCGACAGCATTCCGGCGATCGTTACCGCGATCATGATGCCCCTGACCTTCTCGGTCGCCGACGGCATCGCGCTGGGCTTTATCACTTACGTGGTGCTGAAGGCTTTCACCGGTAAACACAAGGAGATTTCCGTCAGTCTGTGGGTGCTCTGCGCGATCTTCATCGCCAAGTTCGTTTTCTTGTAAGCCGTCTACGTTTCGAAAACAGTGTTTCAAAACAGCCTCACCCCGTCGGGTGAGGCTTTTGTGCAAATGGAGGAAAGTGATGAGTCTGGAAACCTGGCTGCTGTTCAGCGGCGCTGCGCTGGTGGTGATCCTGATCCCGGGGCCACTGTCTTTGCTGATGATCAGCAACAGTCTGAATTACGGTTTGCGCCGTTCTTACCCGGCGTTTCTGGGGGGCGTGATTGCGTCGATCTGCTTGCTCAGTGCGTCGGCGCTGGGTTTAGGCGCCTTGCTGTTGGCATCGGAACAGTTGTTCAGCGCGCTGAAGGTCATCGGGGCGCTGTACCTGTTCTACCTGGCCTGGCAGAGCTGGCAGCAATCGCGTCTGCCCTCCCACGGCGCTGAAGTGCCCCAGGCTGCCCCAGTGCCACGCTTTCGCGCACTGTTCGGGCGCGCGTTCATGTTGGGCGCCAGCAACCCGAAAGACATCCTGTTCTTCGCCGCTTTCCTCCCGCAGTTCCTCAGTGCCGAGCAGCCATTCCTGCCGCAGTTGCTGGTGATGATTGTGACCTGGACCGTGCTGGATCTGCTGTGCAAATTGGCTTATGGGCTGGGTGCCCATGGTGCGGCGCGGTATTTGCGCAGCGGCAAGGGGCAGAGTTGGTTTAACCGGGTGAGTGCCGGGTTGTTCAGTGGTGCGGGCGCGGCATCCTTGTTGAGCCGCTAACGTCAAAAGCATCGCTAGCAGGCTAGCTCCCACATTGGATTTGCGGCGTTCACACATCCCTGTGGGAGCTAGCCTGCTAGCGATTACGTCGGCACGGACAGCACATTTCTCCAGGCAAAAAAAAGCCCGCAGTGTGAGCGGGCGAAAGACCAAAGAAGCTTTATGCGCAGATTCTTGGGGGAGTCTAGCTTCCTCTGTAGGTCGAATAGCTATAAGGCGAAATCAGCAACGGCACATGGTAGTGATCCTGTTCCGCAGAGATGCCAAAACGCAGCACCACCACATCCAGGAACGCCGGTTCTGGCAGTTGAACGCCACGGGCGCGGTAGTAATCGCCCGCATGAAACTGAACCTGATAGACCCCGGACCGGTAGTCATCGCCTTGCAGTAGCGGTGCATCGACCCGACCGTCGCTGTTGGTTATCGCAGTGGCGACCAATTCCAGCTGCGAACCTTCAACGCGGTACAACTCGACCTTGATCGAGCTGCCCGGGCAACCATGTGCAGCGTCTAAAACGTGAGTAGTCAAACGTCCCATTGATTCTGCGCGCCTGCCTGCGTGGAGCAGTCAGACCTCGCGCCTCCCGAAGTCAGTTGAAAAGGAGACCGCACCGATTCGGAGCACGAAACGCTGCGGCGAGCGACTGATTAAGACACTTTTCAAAAAAATTGTACACAATAAAAACAACATATTTACCGCCATCGCCGTCATACAGGAATTGCCGCTGAATCTGTCGCTGAGCCATAGGGCCAAAGGACCTTTCATCTATTAGCTGACCAGTCAGGCAGGTTTCTTGCAATAACATGTGTAGATGACAATCAATGAAAAATGCAAAAAAACAGGCTTACAAAGTGGATATAAAGTTGTATACAATCAGCCCATCGCTGTGACGCCAGCCTTGCAACTCATCGCCAGGCCGCGCACACAAACTGTTACCACGAATAAGAAGGAAGACTGCAGTGAGCGCTGACTACCCACGCGACCTGATCGGTTACGGCAGTAACCCTCCTCACCCACACTGGCCGGGCAATGCCCGCATCGCCTTGTCCTTCGTGCTCAATTACGAAGAAGGCGGCGAGCGCAACATCCTGCACGGCGATAAAGAATCCGAAGCCTTCCTTTCAGAAATGGTCTCGGCGCAGCCGCTGCAAGGCGCGCGCAACATGAGCATGGAATCCCTTTACGAGTATGGCAGCCGTGCCGGCGTCTGGCGGGTTCTGAAACTGTTCAAGGAATTCGACATTCCGCTGACCATCTTCGCCGTGGCCATGGCCGCCCAGCGTCACCCGGACGTGATCCGCGCGATGGTCGATGCCGGCCACGAAATCTGCAGCCACGGCTATCGCTGGATCGACTACCAGTACATGGACGAAGCGCAAGAACGCGAGCACATGCTCGAAGCGATCCGCATCCTCACCGAAATCACCGGCGAACGCCCACTGGGCTGGTACACCGGCCGCACAGGTCCGAACACCCGTCGACTGGTGATGGAGGAAGGCGGTTTCCTCTACGACTGCGACACCTACGACGACGACCTGCCCTACTGGGAACCGAACAACCCGACCGGCAAGCCGCACCTGGTGATCCCGTACACGCTGGACACCAACGACATGCGCTTCACCCAGGTCCAGGGTTTCAACAAGGGCGACGATTTCTTCGAATACCTGAAAGACGCGTTCGACGTGCTGTACGCCGAAGGTGCCGAAGCACCGAAGATGTTGTCGATCGGCCTGCACTGCCGGCTGATCGGCCGCCCGGCGCGTCTGGCCTCGCTCAAACGCTTTATCGAATACGCTAAAAGTCATGAACAGGTGTGGTTCAGCCGTCGCGTCGACATCGCTCGCCACTGGCACGAAACCCACCCGTATCAAGGGGCCGCGAAATGAGCCACTTCCAAACCCTGAAGCCCTCGACCCTGAGCCGCGACGCGTTTGTCGCGGCCTTCGCCGACATCTACGAACATTCGCCATGGGTGGCCGAGAAGGCCTTCGACCTGGGCCAGGACGCTTCGATCGACCAGATCGAAACCCTGCACCAGCGCATGAGCGACATCCTGTTGAGCGCCGATCACGAAAGCCAATTGGCCCTGATCAACGCTCACCCGGACCTGGCCGGCAAAGCTGCCGTCCAGGGCCAACTAACCGAAGCCAGCACCAATGAACAGGCTGGCGCCGGTATTCACCAATGCACGGCCGAAGAGTTTCAACGCTTCACCGAGCTGAACGACGCCTACAAGGCCAAGTTCAAGTTTCCCTTCATCATGGCGGTAAAAGGCAGCAACCGGCATCAGATCCTCGCGGCGTTCGAAACGCGCATTCACAACCCGGAAGACACCGAGTTCAAGTGCGCGCTGGCGGAGATCAACAAGATCGCCCTGTTCCGATTACTGACCCTATAGCGAACTTGGCCCGAGTGTTAAAAAACGCGGAAAACGCCCAGGGCCCTGCGAGCATCCCAAGCCAACTAATTAAAGGCAGACAAGAAGAATGAAAGCTTACGCCGTACCTTTCGAGAAGTTCGTCAACCTGGCCGACGCCCGTCTGGGCACCAAAATCATCTCGGTCACCGATGACTGGTTCGCTGATGCCAACCGCCTGTTCCAGCCGACCCCGGCTGTGTGGAAGGAGGGCGTGTTCGATGACAACGGCAAGTGGATGGACGGCTGGGAGTCGCGCCGCAAGCGCTTCGAAGGCTACGACAGCGCGGTGATCCGCCTGGGCGTTCCGGGTTCGATCAAGGGCGTGGACATCGACACTTCATTCTTCACCGGCAACTTCCCGCCGTCGGCCTCGCTGGAAGCCTGCTTCCTCGCTTCGGGCGAGCCGGACGAAAACACCCAGTGGACTGAAGTGCTGTCCGCCGTCGAGCTGCAAGGCAACAGCCACCACTACCACGAAATCAGCAATGACAAGGCGTTCAGCCACCTGCGCTTCAACATCTACCCGGATGGTGGCGTGGCCCGTCTGCGTGTTTACGGTATTCCGTTCCGCGACTGGTCCGCTGTGGGCGACAACGAGCAAGTTGACCTGGCAGCAGCCCTGAACGGTGGCCGCGCCCTCGCCTGCTCCGACGAACACTTCGGGCGCATGAGCAACATCCTCAACCCGGGCCGCGGCATCAACATGGGCGACGGCTGGGAAACTGCACGTCGTCGCACGCCGGGCAATGACTGGGTGATCGTCGCACTGGGCCATGCCGGCGAGATCGAGAAAGTCATCGTCGACACCCTGCACTTCAAGGGCAACTACCCGGACACGTGCTCGATCCAGGGCGCGTTCGTGAAGGGCGGCACCGACAGCCAGATCGAAACCCAATCGCTGTTCTGGCGCGAATTGCTGCCGGCGCAGAAACTGGAAATGCACGCCGAACACACCTTCGCCGAACAGATCAAGGCGCTGGGGCCGATCACCCACATCCGCCTGAACGTGTTCCCGGATGGTGGTGTGAGCCGCCTGCGGGTTTTGGGCAAGGTCGCTAAATAAGCCGTAATGATCGTTCCCACGCTCCGCGTGGGAATGCATCAATGGACGCTCTGCGTCCGCTTTGGATGTGACGCGGAGCGTCACGGGCTGCATTCCCACGCAGAGCGTGGGAACGATCAACACAACACAGAATTCGGAAAAGAAGACCAGCATGCGCACATTGACGATTGAACCGCTGACCAAAGAAGCCTTCGCCCCTTTCGGTGACGTGATCGAAACCGACGGCAGCGATCACTTCATGATCAACAACGGTTCGACCATGCGCTTTCACAAACTGGCGACGGTGGAAACCGCCACGCCAGAGGACAAGGCGATCATCAGCATTTTCCGCGCCGACGCGCAGGACATGCCGCTGACCGTCAGCATGCTGGAGCGTCACCCGCTGGGCAGCCAGGCCTTCATTCCGCTGCTCGGCAACCCCTTTCTGATCGTGGTCGCGCCACTTGGCGATGAACCTGTATCAGGCTTGGTCCGCGCCTTCGTCACCAACGGCAGGCAGGGCATTAATTACCATCGCGGCGTTTGGCACCATCCGGTGCTGACGATCGAAAAGCGGGATGACTTCCTGGTGGTTGATCGCAGTGGCACAGGCAATAACTGCGATGAGCATTTTTTCAAAGAGGATGAGCGTTTGATCCTTGCCCCCCACCAATAAGAGAAGGTCTGATCACTCGACAACAGAGTGACAGGCGAGAGGTAAAGACTGTGGAAGCACATCTGTTGGAATGGCTGAACCTGAGCGTGCGCTGGGTTCACATGATTACTGGCGTGGCCTGGATCGGTGCGTCGTTCTATTTCGTCTGGCTGGAAAACAACCTCAATCGGGTCAACCCGAAAAACGGTCTGGCGGGCGATTTGTGGGCGATCCATGGCGGCGGTATCTACCACCTGGAAAAATACAAACTGGCTCCACCGACCATGCCGGACAACCTGCACTGGTTCAAATGGGAAGCCTATTTCACTTGGCTGTCGGGGGTCGCGCTGCTGTGCGTGGTGTTCTACTCCAACCCGACGCTGTACCTGCTGGCACCGGGCAGCAGCCTGACCGGCCCTGAAGGGGTCGCTCTGGGCATTGCCTCGTTGTTCGTCGGCTGGTTCGTCTACTCCTTCCTCTGCGACTCGGCCCTGGGCAAACGTCCTGCCCTGCTTGGCTTTATCCTGTTCGTGCTGATCATTGGCGCCGCTTACGGCTTCAGCAAAGTGTTCAGCGGTCGTGGTGCGTACCTGCACGTCGGCGCGATCATCGGCACCATCATGGTCGGCAACGTGTTCCGCATCATCATGCCGGCCCAGCGCGCACTGGTTGCCGCGATTGCCGAAAACCGCACGCCGGATCCGGCGCTGCCGGCCAAAGGCTTGCTGCGTTCGCGTCACAACAACTACTTCACCTTGCCGGTGCTGTTCATCATGATCAGTAACCACTTCCCGAGCACCTACGGCAGCCAATACAACTGGCTGATCCTGGCCGGGATCGCGGTGCTGGCGGTGTTGGTGCGTCACTACTTCAACACCCGTCATGACAGCCACAAATTTGCCTGGACCCTGCCCGCCGCGGCAGTGGGCATGATTTGCCTGGCTTACGTGACTGGCCCGGCGCAGATGTCCAGCGCACCTGAAGTGGCCAAGGCGCCTGGCACCATCGAGTACCAGCCGTTGCCGGAAACTGCCCTCGGTGGTGGCGTGAAACCTGAAGCGGCGAAACCTGCTGCACCTGCCGCTGCACCGGCCCAGGCGTCCAACGCCGGCCCCGGTTTCGACAAGGTGCACAGCGTGATTCAGGAACGTTGCACGGTTTGCCATTCTGCCAAACCGACCAGTCCGCTGTTCAGTGCTGCACCGGCCGGCGTGATGCTCGACACCCCCGAGCAGATCCGCCAGAACGCGGCGCGCATCCAGGCGCAAGCCGTCACCAGCCAGATCATGCCACTGGGCAACATCACCCAGATGACCCAGCAGGAACGTGACCTGATCGGTGCCTGGATTGTGCAGGGGGCCCCCACCAACTAAGCAACACAAAAGCCTGTAACAAGCGGGCTTTTGTGGCGAGGGAGCTTGCTCCCTCGCCACAGGTCCCCTGATACAAACATCACAAGAATAAAAAAGATCCGAGGTGTTGCATGTCCGAGCTAACCAAAGCCCGCATCCCCGACGCACCCGCCATTCAGCGTTTGCCCCTTTTGCAACTGATCCTGGTCGGCCTGCAACACGTTCTGTTGATGTACGGCGGAGCCATCGCGGTGCCGCTGATCATCGGACAGGCCGCTGGCCTGAGTCGTGAAGAAATCGCCTTCCTGATCAATGCCGACCTGCTGGTAGCCGGGATCGCGACCATCGTGCAGTCCCTGGGCATCGGCCCCATGGGCATTCGCATGCCGGTGATGATGGGCGCCAGTTTCGCCGCAGTGGGCAGCATGGTCGCCATGGCCGGCATGCCTGGCATCGGTCTGCAAGGGATCTTCGGCGCGACCATCGCCGCCGGATTCTTCGGCATGATCATCGCGCCGTTCATGTCCAAAGTCGTACGCTTCTTCCCGCCGCTGGTGACCGGTACGGTCATCACCTCGATCGGTTTGTCGCTGTTTCCCGTGGCCGTGAACTGGGCCGGCGGTGGTGCCGGTGCCGCACAATTCGGCTCGCCGATTTACCTGGCCATCGCCGCGCTGGTACTGGCCACCATTCTGCTGGTCCACCGCTTCATGCGCGGTTTCTGGGTCAACATTTCCGTGCTGATCGGCATGTGCCTGGGTTACGTGCTCTGCGGCCTGATTGGCATGGTCGACCTGAGCGGCATGGCCCAGGCGCCGTGGCTGCAATTCGTGACCCCGCTGCATTTCGGCATGCCGAAGTTCGAACTCGCACCGATCCTGTCCATGTGCCTAGTGGTGGTGATCATCTTCGTCGAGTCCACCGGGATGTTCCTGGCGCTGGGCAAAATTACCGGCCAGGACGTTTGCCCACGGATGCTGCGCCGCGGTTTGTTGTGTGATGCCGGCGCTTCGTTCTTCGCCGGTTTCTTCAACACCTTCACCCATTCCTCTTTCGCGCAGAACATCGGCCTGGTGCAGATGACTGGCGTGCGTTGCCGCTCGGTGACCATCGTCGCCGGCGGTTTGCTGGTGATGTTGAGTCTGTTGCCGAAAGCGGCGTTTCTGGTGGCCTCGATTCCACCCGCCGTACTGGGCGGTGCGGCCATTGCGATGTTCGGCATGGTCGCCGCCACTGGCATCAAGATTCTTCAGGAAGCCGACATCGGCGACCGTCGCAACCAGTTGCTGGTGGCGGTGAGCATCGGTATGGGATTGATTCCGGTGGTCCGTCCGGAATTCTTCGCTCACCTTCCGCTGTGGATGAGCCCGATCACCCACAGCGGCATCGCCATGGCCACGCTCAGTGCGCTGTCGCTGAACCTGCTGTTCAACATCCTCGGCGGCGCCGAACGCGCGGCCATCAACGACTGCCACGCGCACCCGCACTGATCCACCAACGCCACAAGCCCCCTGTGGGAGCGAGCCTGCTCGCGATAGCGATATCACATTCAACATCGATGTTGACTGAACCGACGCCATCGCGAGCAGGCTCGCTCCCACAGTGGAAACTCCTGCGCCTTGAAAAATAAAAACAAGAGGGAGCAACAGATGATTCGGACACAGACAAACATGCTGTTAGGCGGTGGTCTATTGGCCGCCAGTCAGGCCATGGCCGGCGATCTGCTGCTGTGGCAGACCAACAGCCTGAGCTATCTGTATGGCAAGGATTTCGCGGTCAACCCGTCGATCCAGCAGACGATAACCTTTGAGCACGCCGACCGCTGGAAGTACGGCGACAACTTCCTGTTCGTCGACAGCACTTACTACAACGGCGAGAAAGACCGCAACAAAGGCGTTCACGCCTACTACGGCGAGTTCAGTCCACGCCTGTCTTTCGGCAAAATCCTCGACCGCCGTTTCGAGTTCGGCCCGATCAAGGACGTGTTGCTGGCCATGACCTACGAGAATGGCGAAGACGACACCGAGGCCTATCTGATCGGCCCCGGTTTCGACCTCGCGGTGCCGGGCTTCAATTTTTTCACCTTGAACTTCTACTATCGCCAGACCGAAGGCTCGCGTCCCGGCGACGATGTCTGGCAAATCACGCCGGCCTGGTCCTACACCCTGCCATTGGGCAACTCGAACCTGCTGATCGACGGCTACATCGACTGGGTCGTCGATAACGACCAGAACTCACAGGGCACCTACCACGCCAACCTGCACGTGAACCCACAGATCAAATATGACCTGGGGAAAGCCCTGGGCTGGCGAGAGAAACAGGTGTACGTCGGCGCCGAATACAGCTACTGGAAAGACAAATACGGCATCGAAAACAGCACCCGCTTCGACACCAATGAAAACACCACCAGCCTGCTGGTGAAGGTGCACTTCTAAATGATCCGCAACGGTGCTCCAAACCTGTCGTCGGTGCGCTGTTGCGGGGCACTTGAGACCTGGCCAAGGAGTCAGTATTCTCCGCGGCCGCCCGAATCTGGTCTAAAAAAAAGCCCGGATTTAATTCCTGACCAGAAAGCCAACTTATCCCGGCCCTGGACGGTACCAAGGCACTCCAATAACACTCTCAATCGACTGCTCTTGAGCCGCCGAGCGGGAGTTTTTTGGCTTTTCAAAAGCCTTGGCTCAGCTCTTGCTAACAGCACTGAAGCTGACCGATTGGATGATTTTTTACAGCGACAGAAAAAGGCGCCACACCAGAGCGCCGACCTTAGAAAAATAACGTGGAACACCTACTTTTTGGGAGCAACCGAATGAAACGTACGTGCACTAGCCTGATGCTGGCGGGATCTTTGCTGGCCGGGGGGCAGGCCATGGCCGGCGACTTGCTGCAATGGCAGAACAACAGCTTGACCTACCTGTATGGCAAGGACTTCCAGGTCAACCCGCGCATTCAGCAGACCGTGACCTTCGAACACGCCGATGGCTGGAAATACGGCGACAACTTCGTGTTCGTCGACAAGATCTTCTACAACGGCAAGGAAGACTCCTTCGCCGGTGAGAACACTTACTACGGTGAAATCAGCCCGCGCCTGTCGTTCGGCAAGATCTTCGATCAGAAACTCGAGTTCGGCCCGATCAAGGACGTGTTGCTGGCCATGACGTACGAGTTTGGTGAAGACGATACCGAGTCCTACCTGATCGGTCCTGCTTTTGACCTGGCCATCCCCGGCTTTGATTACTTCCAGCTGAACTTCTACAACCGTCATACCGAAGGCGACCGCCCGGGGGACAATATCTGGCAGGTCACACCGGTCTGGTCCTACACCATCCCGGTGGGCGATTCGAACATCCTGGTCGATGGTTTCATGGACTGGGTGGTCGACAACGACGTCAACAAAAAAGGCGAATACCACGCCAACCTGCACTTCAATCCACAGGTCAAATACGACCTGGGCAAGGCGCTGAACCTGGGCGAGAAGCAGTTGTACGTGGGTGTCGAGTATGACTACTGGAAAAACAAGTACGGCATCGAAGACAGCCAGGGTTTCAAGACCGATCAGAGCGTGACCAGTTTCCTGGTCAAGGTGCACTTCTGATTCGGCGGCGTCTGTAAGGACGCCATCGCGAGCAGGCTCGCTCCCACATTGGAATGCATTTCAACTGTGGGAACGAGCCTGCTCGCGAATGGCCGCAACACAAAAAATCTCAAGTCGAAACCACAGGCTCCGCCAACCCGAGAAACCGACACAACTCCCCGCGCTTGGCCAACGCATCCCGCCGCCCCAAATCAATCAATTCGCTGCAATACCCCGCCTCGAACAGCAGATAACTCAGCACCCCCGCCCCGCTCGTCTTGGTCGCCCCCGGCCCGCGCAGAAACAGACGCAGCGCCGCCGGCAACTCCTGCCGATGCCGCGCCGCAATCTCATCGATCGGCTGACTCGGCGAAATCACCAGCACATCTATCGGCGCCACACCCAGCGCACGCGTAGGCGTGCCATCGGGCAGCAGATGACTGAACTGATTGAGCCGCTGCAGCAACTCGATGTCACTTTCCAGGCTGTCAATGAACGTGCTGTTGAGCATGTGCCCACCGATTTGTGCCAGGCTCGGCTGCTGGCCGGTGTAGGCGCGTTGCAGCGGTTGTTCCGGGTCGACGCCGCGGGGGTTGCCGCTGACGCCCACCACCAGCACTCGGCTGGCACCCAGGTGCAGCGCCGGGCTGATCGGTGCCGATTGGCGTACCGCGCCGTCGCCGAAATACTCTTCACCGATTTTCACAGGCGCAAACAACAGCGGAATGGCCGAACTGGCCAGCAAGTGATCGACCGTCAATTGCGTGGGAACGCCGATCCGCCGATGGCGCAACCAGGCATCGATGGTGCCGCCGCCCTGATAAAAGGTCACGGCCTGACCGGACTCGTAGCCGAACGCGGTCACCGCAACCGCCTGCAACTGCTTCTGTGCAATGGCCTCGGCAATCCCGCTCATCTGCAGTTTGTCGTCGAGCAGCCCACGCAGCGGCGAACTGTTGAGCAAAGCCACCGGCACCTGAGCGCCAATCCCGAGCAAACTGTGGCTGACAAAACGGCTGGCCTGGTGGATCACGCCCGGCCAGTCGCTGCGCAGCACCAGATGACTGCGAAAGCCCTGCCAGAAGGCTGTCAAACGTTGAATCGCACCACGAAAATCCATCGCCCCACTGGCGAGGCTGACCGCGTTGATTGCGCCGGCCGAAGTGCCGACGATCACCGGAAAAGGATTGCTCGCCCCCACCGGCAACAGCTCGGCAATCGCCGCCAGCACACCGACCTGATAAGCCGCCCGAGCCCCGCCGCCGGAAAGAATCAACCCTGTTACCGGTTCAGCAGGACTCATCGCAACACTCCATGGTGCTTATAAGGACGGTGGTTCAACCGCGTTTTGCGTACAGCTTCGGTTCGCCCGGTGGACGACTCTTGAAGCGGCGATGCGCCCAGAGGTATTGCTGCGGACATTCGCGCAAGACGCCTTCGATCCATTGGTTGATCCGCAGGCAATCGGCCTCTTCGGTTTCGCCGGGAAAGCCCTCGAGCGGTGCATGAATCACCAGTCGATAACCGCTGCCGTCCGCCAGACGTTCCTGAGTGAACGGCACCACCAGCGCCTTGCCCAACCGCGCGAACTTGCTGGTGGCGGTGACGGTGGCAGCCTGAATCCCGAACAGCGGCACGAAGATACTTTGCTTGGCGCCGTAGTCCTGGTCCGGTGCGTACCAGATTGCCCGGCCTGCGCGCAGCAATTTGAGCATGCCGCGCACGTCGTCACGCTCCACCGCCAGCGAATCGACGTTGTGCCGCTCGCGCCCCAGGCGCTGGACGTAGTCGAACAATGGATTCTTGTGTTCGCGGTACATGCCATCAATGGTGTGCTGCTGGCCGAGCAAGGCCGCGCCGATTTCCAGCGTGGTGAAGTGAACGGCCATCAGGATCACGCCTTTGCCGTCGCGCTGGGCTTTTTTCAGATGTTCCAACCCTTCGACATGGGCCAGCTTCGCCAAACGCTCGCGTGACCACCACCAGCTCATGGCCATTTCGAAAAACGCGATGCCCGTTGAGGCGAAGTTTTCCTTGAGCAGGCGCTTGCGCTCGGCAGCGTTTTTTTCAGGGAAACACAGTTCGAGATTGCGCTTGGCTATGCGCCGTCTGTCGCCCGCTACTCGATACATCAATGCACCCAGGGCGCGACCGATCGACAGCAATACCGGATACGGCAGCTGGACAATCAGCCACAACAGCCCCAAGCCACACCACAGCGGCCAGAAACGTGGAGATAGAAATGCTGTTCGAAAACGCGGGCGATCCATTAAAGGTTCCGGAAAGACAATGGCCGCGCATTCTACATCGTTCGACCCGGCTTGCGGCTCGCGGGCGTTCTCGTTATAAGTCTCGGCACTTTTAGTGACAAGTCGTTGTATGCCGACCATGAGCCAAACCGAACCGCTAGACCAAGATCCCGTGTTCCAGCTGAAGGGCAGCATGCTCGCCATTACGGTGCTGGAACTGGCTCGTAACGACCTCGAGAACCTCGATCGTCAACTGGCCGCCAAGGTCGCCCAGGCGCCAAACTTTTTCAGTAACGCGCCACTGGTGCTGGCCCTGGACAAACTCCCGGCCGGCGAAGGCGCGGTCGATCTGCCGAGCCTGATGCGCGTCTGCCGCCAGCATGGCCTGCGCACCCTGGCGATCCGTGCCAGCCGTATCGAAGACATTGCCGCGGCCATTGCGGTCGACCTGCCGGTGCTGCCACCGTCCGGTGCCCGTGAGCGTCCGCTGGACCCGCTCGAAGGCCAAGTTCCGAAAAAACCGGAAAAACCGCCGGAGCCGACAATCAAGCCAACGAAGATCATCACCTCCCCCGTACGCGGTGGGCAGCAGATTTATGCCCAGGGCTGCGATCTGGTGGTGATTTCCTCAGTCAGCCCGGGGGCGGAACTTCTCGCCGATGGCAACATCCATGTATACGGCCCGATGCGTGGTCGAGTGTTGGCCGGTGTCAAAGGCGACACGAAAGCCAGGATTTTCTGTCAGCAAATGAGCGCTGAACTGGTCTCCATTGCAGGGCACTACAAGGTTTCGGAGGATCTGCGTCGCGACCCTTTGTGGGGCGCGGGCGTACAGGTCAGCCTGTCGGGCGATGTGTTGAACATCATTCGGCTTTAACGGATACTGCCGCATTTTCCAAACATCTCTAAAACGTAGCGAAAACGGCTCAAACGAAGTAGGAAAAAGGCCATAAGCAGTGTTTACCCGAGGTAAGCGCCGCTCTGGGCCGAATTCCAGCCAAGGCTGTCCGACTGCAGTAGTTTTTCTAGAGATGTTTTTCAGGGGCTAAATGTCCTTTTTCCTTAGGGGTGAAACACCTTGGCCAAGATTCTCGTGGTTACATCCGGCAAGGGTGGTGTGGGTAAGACCACCACCAGTGCTGCTATCGGTACCGGCCTCGCACTGCGCGGTCACAAAACAGTTATCGTCGACTTCGACGTCGGTTTGCGTAATCTCGACCTGATCATGGGTTGCGAGCGCCGTGTGGTGTATGACTTCGTCAACGTGGTAAACGGCGAAGCCAACCTGCAACAAGCCCTGATCAAAGACAAACGCCTGGAAAACCTCTACGTACTGGCCGCCAGTCAGACTCGCGATAAAGACGCGCTGACCGTGGAAGGCGTGGAAAAAGTGTTGATGGCGCTCAAAGAAGACTTCGAATACGTGGTCTGCGACTCGCCGGCCGGTATCGAAAAAGGCGCTCACCTGGCCATGTACTTCGCAGACGAAGCGATTATCGTGACCAACCCGGAAGTGTCCTCGGTTCGTGACTCGGACCGCATGCTCGGCCTGCTGGCCAGCAAATCGCGCCGCGCGGAAAAGGGCGAAGAGGCAATCAAGGAACACCTGCTGCTGACCCGCTACAACCCGCAACGAGTCAGTGACGGCGAAATGCTCGGCGTCGAAGACGTCAAAGAGATTCTGGCAGTCGCCCTGCTGGGTGTCATTCCAGAATCCCAGGCCGTACTCAAGGCTTCCAACTCAGGCGTGCCGGTCATTCTCGACGACCAGAGCGATGCCGGTCAGGCATACAGCGATGCGGTCGATCGCCTGCTGGGCAAGAACGTGGAGCATCGTTTTCTCGATGTAACGAAGAAGGGATTCTTCGAGCGCCTGTTTGGAGGTAGATAATGAATCTTTTTGACTTCTTTCGTGCCAGCAAAAAAGTCAGCACCGCGTCGGTAGCGAAAGAGCGTCTACAGATTATCGTGGCGCACGAACGCGGCCAACGCAGTACACCGGACTACCTGCCAGCCTTGCAGAAGGAATTGGTCGAGGTCATCCGCAAGTACGTCAATATCGGGTCCGATGACGTGCACGTCGCTCTGGAAAACCAGGGCAGCTGCTCGATTCTGGAACTCAATATCACCCTGCCAGATCGCTAGTCGATCCGGCGGGAGCCACGGCGGTTCAGGCCTTCCAGATCCTGTAGGGGCGAACTGTGGCGAGAGGCTTGTCGGAACGCCGCATCGCCCCGTTTGAGTGCGCAGCACTCACAGGACTTTCGGTACACCGGAAGTTTTGGGGCTGCCTCGCAGCCCAACGGGGCGATGCGGCGTTCCGACAAGCCCCCTCGCCACAGGTCGCTCCTACAGGTGCGGGGGCCTGAGCCGCCGTTGGCGTTTGTTACGAGGCTGTTTTAATGCCGTTGTCCAACATCCATATCATCCATCAGGACGCCGCCGTACTGGTGGTGAACAAGCCGACCCTATTGCTCTCTGTCCCTGGCCGGGCGGACGACAACAAGGATTGCCTGATTACCCGCCTGCAAGAAAACGGCTACCCGGAAGCGCGAATCGTCCATCGTCTGGACTGGGAAACCTCCGGCATTATTCTGTTGGCCCGTGATCCGGACACGCATCGCGAGCTGTCTCGGCAATTTCACGACCGTGAAACCGAAAAGGCCTACACCGCCCTGTGCTGGGGACAACCGGAGCTGGACAGTGGCAGCATCGATCTGCCCTTGCGCTACGACCCGCCGACCAAGCCACGCCACGTCGTGGACCATGAGTTCGGCAAACATGCCCTGACCTTCTGGCGGGTGTTGGAACGTTGTGGCGATTGGTGTCGGGTCGAATTGACGCCGATCACCGGCCGCTCCCATCAGTTGCGCGTGCACATGCTTTCCATCGGCCATCCATTGCTGGGTGACGGGCTATATGCCCACGAGCAAGCACTGGCCGCCTGGCCACGACTCTGCTTGCACGCAAGCATGCTGAGCTTCACTCACCCGCAAAGCGGCGAGCGCTTACGCTTCGAATGTCCTGCTCCTTTTTGAGCAACCGCAGAATCTAAAAACGCCCTTCAATTGAAGGGCGTTTTTTGTTACAAATAGAAGTGAAAATAATGTGAAATTATTGTCATGAATTTGTAATGAAACGTAAACTGCCATCACTTTGATAGCAGGCAGGAAGCCCCCTCGTGCTCAGCAACAAGACATTCCAAGACGACTACCCATTCACCTTCTGCCTGTTCAACACCACCCTGCACTTTAGCGAGCAGCCTTCAGCCGAAGCACAACAGGCGCTTGAACAGCTCATACACAAACGACGCGCGCACAAGCTCACCCGTGCCAGTGCGCCGCTGGCTTCCGGCGATACGCCGCTGTTTGCCAAGGTCCAGCCGCTGGATACCCTGAAGGCAAAAATGCGCGTGACCTTTGGCAAACCACAGCGCAATGGCCGATTCGACTGGCCGCTCGAAGAATTGATCAATACGCTCGAAGCGCAGCGCCGTGGCGTGCAGATGCCGCCGCTGCAAGGGTTCGGTTACACAAAGGACCGACTGGGGCTGACCCAGGAATATTTCATTATCACGCGCCTGCTCGACGACCATATCGACGGCGTGCAATGGCTTAAACGCAACCCGGACAACGTCGAGACATTCATTCTCGACGCCTTCGATTTGTTGAGCTCATTGGCGCGCAAAAACATCACGCACATGGATTTCTGGGCTGGCAACATCATGATCCCGCAAACACCACAGACTCAGCTTAAAGCCATCGACTTTGAAAACTGCTTTGCCGGCCAGACAAACCATCAAAGCGAAACCCTGGGTTTTCAACTGGGCTTCTTCTATCGCCGGGACATCTACAAGCTCATCACCGAAGCCGCCTATGACCGCCTGGTGGACGAATACATCCGACAGATCCCGGGTATTTCGAAGGAAAAATTCGACGAGGTGTACCTCGCGAGCAAACATGAGCATGTAGGCCGCAAGCAACGTCGCGAAGTGTTCCTCAAGGGCAAGCTGATCACCGGCTGACATCTCTTCACCAGCCAGCAGCCGGCGTACGTCGAACGGCATTGTCTCTGCAATGCCGTGAGCCAATACGTTAAACTTGCGCCATTGCTGTCTGGAGCTACTTATGCGCGAAGAGTTGAACCAAGGCCTGATCGATTTCCTCAAGGCCTCCCCTACCCCATTCCATGCCACCGCCAGCCTTGTTCAGCGCCTGGAAGCGGCAGGCTTTCAACACCTTGACGAGCGCGAGCCATGGGCCACCGAAGCCAATGGCCGTTACTACGTCACCCGTAACGACTCCTCGATCGTCGCGTTCAAGATGGGCCGTCATTCGCCCCTGCACGGCGGCATTCGCCTGGTTGGCGCACACACCGACAGCCCGTGCCTGCGGGTCAAACCCCAGCCGGAACTGCAACGCCAGGGCTTCTGGCAACTGGGCGTCGAAGTCTATGGCGGCGCACTGCTGGCGCCATGGTTCGACCGCGACCTGTCCCTGGCCGGCCGCGTGACCTTCCGCCGTGATGGCAAGGTCGAGAGCCAACTGGTCGACTTCAAGGCGCCGATCGCCATCATCCCTAACCTGGCCATTCACCTGAACCGTGAAGCCAACATGGGCTGGGCGATCAACGCCCAGACCGAACTGCCGCCGATCCTCGCGCAATTTGCCGGTGACGAGCGCGTGGACTTCCGTGCCGTGCTCACCGATCAACTCGCCCGCGAACATGGCCTGAACGCCGACGTGGTGCTCGACTATGAGCTGAGTTTCTACGACACCCAAAGCGCCGCGGTCATCGGCCTGCATGGTGACTTCATCGCCGGGGCGCGCCTGGACAACCTGCTGTCGTGCTATGCCGGCCTGCAAGCCTTGCTGACCACCGAAACCGACGAAACCTGCGTCCTGGTCTGCAACGATCACGAAGAAGTCGGCTCCTGCTCGGCCTGCGGTGCCGACGGCCCGATGCTGGAGCAGACACTGCGTCGCCTGCTGCCTGAAGGCGATGAGTTCGTGCGCACCATTCAGAAGTCCCTGTTGGTCTCGGCTGACAACGCCCACGGCGTGCACCCCAACTACGCCGACAAGCACGATGCCAACCACGGTCCGAAACTCAACGCCGGCCCGGTGATCAAGGTCAACAGCAACCAGCGCTACGCCACCAACAGCGAAACCGCCGGGTTCTTCCGTCACCTGTGCATGGCCGAAGAAGTGCCGGTACAGAGCTTCGTGGTGCGCAGCGACATGGGTTGCGGCTCGACCATCGGCCCGATCACCGCCAGCCACCTGGGCGTGCGCACCGTCGACATCGGCCTGCCAACTTTCGCCATGCACTCGATCCGCGAATTGTGCGGCAGCCATGACCTGGCACACCTGGTCAAAGTGCTGAGCGCGTTTTACGCTTGCCGCGAACTGCCGTAACAAACCCTGTGGCGAGGGAGCTTGCTCCCACTGGGCTGCGAAGCAGCCCCGAATTCCACTGATGCGGTGTTTCAGGAACACCGCATGTATAGGTGTTTGCGGCTGCTGCGCAACCGAGCGGGAGCAAGCTCCCTCGCCACAGTGGTCTCGCCGCTCTCGGATACACCTCACCACCGGTCGCCCAAAAGCCGCCTAGACTTTAACTACCCCTTTGACAAGGCAGTCGCCCATGATCTCGTTATCTTCGTTTCACGCCATGCTGATTCCAATTCTCTCCGGGATGGTCATGTTGGCAATCGGCTTCAATTTTCGCGATAAAAACCTCGGCGTGTTCGCGATGTGGATCGGCATGTTGACGATCCTCGCCACCGTGGTTTTCAAGATCCTCGCCAAACTCAACGAATAAATCCTCAGCCCTGGCTCGCATTGATTTTGACGGGCTCGTACACTCGGTCGATTTGCTCATCCCAAGGTTGACCGCCTAGTGTTCGCTCGTCTTTTTGCCCTGCCATGTTTGTTCCTTGTCTGCCTCATGACGCTGCTGCCGATGACGCCTGCCCAGGCGGTCGGCTTGCCTGGCCTGCTCAACAGCTCGGCAAAACAGCCTGAGGCGCAAGAGCCCTTGGGACAATCCCTGGACGAAGTCATCAAGTCGCTGGAGAACGATCAGCAACGCGCCCAATTGCTGGCGGATCTGAAGAAGCTGCGCGACGCCACCAAAAAGGCCCAGCCGGTCGCCGAAGCAGGCGTACTGGGACTGATCGGTGGCACCCTGGCCAGTTTCGAAAAACAGTTTTCAGGCGCGGACAGCCCTCTCACGCGCTGGTCTGAAGAATTCAAACTGGCTGAGGATGAACTGACAGCGCTGGTGCTGCCGGCCAATGAATGGCTGCCGATCATCTTTGCCTTCGCCCTGATCCTGATGCTCTGGAGCTTGCTGGCGGCGGCGCTGATCTGGATCAGCCACCGGGTGCGGATGCGCTTCGGCCTCACCGAAGAACTGCCGCAGCACCCCAAGGCCCTGGACATGTTGCGCTTCGCCCTGCGCAAACTCGGACCGTGGCTGATTGCGTTGGTCATCACGGTCTACATGAGCTACGCCCTGCCTTCGTCATTGGGCAAAAGCCTGGCCATGGTGCTGGCGTATGCGCTGGTGGTCGGCACCTGTTTTTCGGCAATCTGCGTGATCGCCTTTTCGCTGCTCGACGGCCCACACCGCCACCGCGCCCTGCACATCCTGCGGCATCAAGCCTTTCGGCCCCTGTGGCTGATCGGCAGTTTCGCCGCCTTCGGTGAAGCCCTGAGCGATCCGCGACTGGTCGAAAGCCTTGGCAGTCATTTGGCGCACACCGCCGCGACAGTCGCCAACGTACTGGCGGCGTTGTCCACGGGGATGTTCATCCTGCGGTTCCGTCGCCCCATCGCCCACTTGATCCGCAACCAACCGTTGTCCCGGCGCCTGACCCGCCGCGCCCTCAGCGACACGATCGAAATTCTCGGCACCTTCTGGTACGTGCCGGCGCTGGTGCTGGTGGGGATTTCGCTGTTCGCCACGTTCGTCTCGGCCGGCGATACCAGCACCGCATTGCGTCAGTCGCTGATTTGCACCGTGCTGCTGGTGTTGTGCATGGTCATCAATGGCCTGGTGCGCCGCCATTCACTCAAGCCACAGCGCAGCGTGAAGCGTCATGCCCTGTATTCGGATCGCCTGAAAAGCTTTTTCTACACACTCGCCCACCTGGTGGTCTGGCTGGCGTTCATCGAACTCGGCCTGCGGGTCTGGGGCATGTCGCTGATCCGCTTCACCGAAGGCGAAGGGCATGAAGTCAGCGTCAAACTGTTCAGCCTCGGCGGCACGCTGATTTTTGCCTGGCTGATCTGGATTCTCAGCGACACCGCCGTGCACCACGCCCTCACCCGCTCGCGCAAAGGCCTGGCGAATGCCCGCGCACAGACAATGATGCCGTTGATTCGCAATGTGTTGTTCGTGGCGATTTTCATCATTGCGCTGATTGTTGCCTTGGCAAACATGGGCATGAACGTCACCCCCTTGCTGGCCGGTGCCGGCGTGATCGGCCTGGCCATCGGATTCGGCGCACAGTCGCTGGTGGCGGACCTGATCACCGGGCTGTTCATCATCATCGAAGACTCGCTGGCCATCGACGACTACGTGGACGTTGGCGGCCACCTGGGCACTGTCGAAGGGCTGACCATTCGTACCGTGCGCCTGCGGGACATTGACGGCATCGTCCATACCATTCCGTTCAGCGAAATCAAAAGCATCAAGAACTATTCCCGGGAATTCGGCTACGCGATTTTCCGGGTGGCGATACCTTCCAACATGGACATCGATAACGCGATCAAACTGATGCGCGACGTCGGCCAGAAGATGCGCACCGATCCACTGCAACGGCGCAACATCTGGTCGCCCCTGGAGATCCAGGGTGTCGAGAGTTTTGAGTCAGGCAACGCAATTCTTCGCGCCCGGTTCAAGACCGCGCCGATCAAGCAATGGGAAGTGTCCCGAGCGTTCAACCTGTCGCTCAAGCGGCACCTGGACGAAGCCGGATTCGACCTGGCGACACCACGCATGAGCGT
This sequence comes from Pseudomonas sp. ES4, assembly GCF_050586665.1. Taxonomy (NCBI): domain Bacteria; kingdom Pseudomonadati; phylum Pseudomonadota; class Gammaproteobacteria; order Pseudomonadales; family Pseudomonadaceae; genus Pseudomonas; species Pseudomonas sp. ES4. The sequence continues at coordinate 284,192 of NZ_JBOBDO010000006.1, forward strand.
GCAGGTGATCACCGCGGGCGGCGGCCAAGTGACGGACTAACCCTGTAGCAACTGCGTTGTGGCGAGGGGATTTATCCCCTCACCACAACGCAGCTGCTACAAACGGCAGGCAAAAAAAATCCCCGAACCAGTCGGGGATTTTTTATGTTCGATCAATCAGCCCGAGAGCGGATCAATCTTCGCGATAGCGACGCAGCTTCAACTGCTTACCGGCAACGCGAGTGTCCTTCAGCTTGGTCAGCAGACGCTCCAGACCATCTTCCGGCAGCTCAACGAGGCTGAAGCTGTCACGCACCTGGATGCGACCGATTGCTTCGCGAGCCAGACCACCCTCATTGAGGATAGCGCCCAGCAGGTTCTTGGCAGCGATACCATCACGCGCACCCAGCGCGGTACGGCAACGAGCACGACCTTCGGCCAATGGAACCGGAGCACGACGCTCACGATCACCACGGTCCGGACGATCACCGGTACGCTCTGGACGATCGCCACGCGGTGCGTTGTTCGGCACCAGTGGACGTTCTTTCTCGATGGCTGCCAGGGTCAACGCCTGAGCGTTGGTTGCCTTGCGCAGCAGAGCAGCGGCCAGTGCACGCGGAGTGCAACCGATGTCGGCAGTCAGGCGATCCAGCAGATCACCGTGAGTCGATTCGGCATCAGCCACCAGCGGCGACAGGCTGTTGGTCAGTTTCTTGATGCGGGCATCGAGAACAGCCTGAGCGTCCGGCAGGCGGACTTCGGCAACTTTCTGACCGGTTACACGCTCGATCACTTGCAGCATGCGGCGCTCACGTGGAGTCACCAGCAGCAGTGCACGACCTTCGCGACCGGCACGGCCGGTACGGCCGATACGGTGAACGTAGGATTCTGGATCGTACGGCATGTCAACGTTGAACACGTGAGTGATGCGCGGAACGTCCAGACCACGAGCAGCAACGTCGGTCGCCACAACGATGTCCAGACGGCCATCCTTGAGGGATTCGATCACGCGCTCACGTTGGTTCTGAGCAATGTCACCGTTCAGCGCAGCGGCTTTGTAGCCTTTGGCTTCCAGGGCACTGGCCAGGTCCAGGGTCGCTTGCTTGGTGCGCACGAACATGATCAGGGCATCGAAGTCTTCAACTTCCAGCAGGCTCAATACAGCCGAGGTCTTCTGGTCAGCGTGAACCAACAGGTGAGCCTGTTCGATCGCGGTAACGGTCTGAGTCTTGGTCTGGATCTTCACGTGTTGCGGATCGCGCAGATGGCGCTCGGCAATGGCACGGATCGACTGCGGCAAGGTAGCCGAGAACAATACGGTCTGACGGGTTGGAGGCAAGGCCTTGAAGATAACTTCGAGGTCGTCCATGAAACCCAGCTTGAGCATTTCGTCCGCTTCGTCGAGAACCAGGTGGTTCACGGTCGACAGAACTTTTTCGTCGCGACGCAGGTGGTCGCACAGACGGCCCGGAGTGGCGACAACGATCTGTGCACCATTACGGATTGCTTTCAGTTGTGGGCCCATAGGGGCGCCGCCGTAAACGGCCACAACGGTAACGCCCGGCATTTGCTTGGCGTAGGTTTCGAAAGCGGTTGCTACTTGCAGCGCCAACTCACGGGTTGGCGCCAGGATCAGGGCTTGCGGCTCGCGCTTAGCAGGATCGATGCGATGCAGGATCGGCAGGGCGAACGCAGCGGTTTTACCCGTACCGGTTTGCGCCTGACCAATCATGTCGTGACCGGCCATGATGATCGGGATCGATTGCTGCTGAATAGCCGAAGGTTCTTCGTAGCCAGTCGCGATGACGGCTGCAAGAATGTTCGGATTAAGATTAAAAGCGGCGAAGCCGCCGGTTTCCTGGGTCATGGGTCTGCCTCTAAGTGCATCCGCAAAGACCCATGCTCCAAAGCTGCGCATGCCGTGTAAGACTCAAGAGTCGCCCTGGCTGCTTTGTCGGCGGGGATTTGCGAAAACGAATGAATGAAAAAGATTCGTCAAGGGAGAGTCCGCTGTGCGGACGTGCAGCCGAAGCTGACTTCGGGGAATTGCGCTACCTAAACGCGGCCTGGTTAAAGGCCGGCGCGCACTATACCGGAATTCGCTCAAAAAGGGAGCTTTATTTGTCGGAAAAGTGCGGTGTTTAGCGTTCTGTCACACGCTTTGCGGACAATCGGACAACAGTCTATTTTTCAAAGGCCCAGCCCTGCTGACGATCGCGCTAAAACGGTTCACCCTTGTCACGCAGACCTGCTGCCTGACATCCCTTCCCCGCCCGAGGAAATACACCATGAATCAGCCCTGCTCCAGCCGTGTGAGCCGTGAACGGCACGGTCACGTCCTGATGATCGGCCTGGATCGAGTGGCCAAACGCAACGCCTTCGATCTCGACTTGCTCAACGAACTGAGCCTGGCCTATGGCGAGTTCGAGGCCGACAGCGAAGCGCGGGTGGCAGTGGTGTTCGGCCACGGTGAGCATTTCACCGCAGGGCTCGATTTGGTCAGCGCCAGCGCGGCCCTGGCTGACGGCTGGCAGGCACCGCCCGGCGGCTGCGATCCGTGGGGGGTGTTCGCCGGCCCCAGGGTGAGCAAACCGGTGATCGTCGCCGCGCAAGGCTACTGCCTGACCATCGGTATCGAATTGATGCTGGCCGCCGATATCAACCTGTGCGCCAGCAATACCCGTTTCGCCCAGAAAGAAGTGCAACGCGGGCTCTTCCCGTTCGGCGGCGCCACGTTGCGCCTGCATCAGGTCGCTGGCTGGGGCAATGCCATGCGCTGGCTGCTGACCGGCGATGACTTCGATGCCCATGAGGCGTTGCACCTGGGGTTGGTGCAGGAAGTCATGGCCAGCGAGGACCTGCTGCCCCGGGCGATTGAATTGGCTGAGCGGATTGCCCGGCAAGCGCCGCTTGGGGTTCGGGCGACGTTGATGTCTGCAAGGCAGGCGCGTTATGAAGGGGAAACCGCGGCGGCCCAGGCATTGCCGCCGATGGTGAAGAAGTTGCTGGCCAGTGAAGATGCCAAGGAAGGCGTGCGGTCGATGATCGAGAAGCGCCCCGGAGTCTTCAAAGGCTGCTGACACGCCGGCTTTTGTGGCGAGGGAGCTTGCTCCCGCTGGGCTGCGAAGCGGCCCCGAAAATCCTGGCAATCCATGGAGATTTTGTGAGTGCTGCGCACTCAAGCGGGAGCAAGCTCCCTCGCCACAGTTATCTCACCAGCCTTCACGTCGCCGGGCGGATTGCCTTGATCAATGACTGCAACGAATACCCCAACCGCGGCGCCAGCCCTTCGGCGCGGGCGATCAGGCCGTTCATGTCCAGTTCCTGATCCAGCTCCGAAGGCACGAGCAGAATCACATTGCCCTCCTTCACCGGCAGCTCCCAGTAATGCCGGTGATAGAGCCCGCGAAACAATGCGGCGCCCAACGGCTTGCCATCATCGGTGGCCCACTGGTTGATCACCAGCCAACCACCCGGGTTCAGGCGTTTTTGACAGTTTTCCAGGAAATTCCACGCCAGATGCCCGACACCTGGCCCGACATCGGTGTAGAGGTCGACAAAAATCAGATCCGCCGGCTCAGCGGTATCGAGCAGCTCCAGCGCATCGCCCACCCGGATATACAGTCGCGGATCGTCATCCAGCCCAAGGTATTCAATGGCCAGGCGCGGCACGTCAGGGCGCAACTCGATGGCTTCGACGTCTTCCAGCGGCAGGAACTTGAGGCAGGCCTGGGTCAGTGTGCCGGCACCGAGGCCGAGGAACAGCGCGGTTTCCGGCTGCTCGTGGCACAACGCGCCAATCAGCATCGCCCGGGTGTAATCGTATTCGAGCCAGCTCGGATCAGCCGTGAACACGCAGCTCTGTTCGATGGCATCACCGAACTCGAGAAAACGGTAATCGGCCACTTCCAGCACGCGAATCACGCCGAACTCATCCTGTACCTCGGCGAGCAGATGCTCGACGCGCTCCTCAGTCATTTCGTCTCCTGATCGTCGCCGTACCCGGCAACGTACTAAAACCGCGGAGTGGCGCGGCAAAAGCGCGATTGTCCGCGAAGCGACGGGAACAGGTCACGCACTAATTGCTGATAACATGACCGTCCGAGCGTAAAACACTAGAGACCGTGATGAGCCAACCCTGGAGCCCTGACAGCTGGCGCGCCCTGCCGATCCAGCAACAACCCCGTTACCCCGACGCAGCGCATTTGCTGCACGTCGAGCAAACGCTGGCCAGTTACCCGCCGCTGGTGTTTGCCGGTGAAGCCCGGGAGTTGCGCCGTCAGTTTGCCGAAGTGACCCAGGGCCGCGCGTTTCTGCTGCAGGGCGGCGACTGTGCCGAAAGTTTTGCCGAGTTCTCCGCCGCGAAAATCCGCGACACCTTTAAAGTGCTGCTGCAAATGGCGATCGTCATGACCTTCGCCGCCGGTTGCCCGGTGGTCAAGGTCGGGCGCATGGCCGGTCAGTTCGCCAAGCCGCGTTCGGCCAACGATGAAACCATCGACGGCGTCACCCTGCCGGCCTACCGTGGCGACATCGTCAACGGTATCGGCTTCGACGAAAAAAGCCGCGTGCCGGACCCGGAACGCCTGCTGCAGTCCTATCACCAATCCACCGCGACCCTGAACCTGTTGCGCGCCTTCGCCCAGGGCGGCTTTGCCGATCTGCATCAAGTGCACAAATGGAACCTGGATTTCATCGCCAACTCGGCGCTGGCCGAGAAGTACAGCCACCTGGCCGATCGCATCGATGAAACCCTGGCGTTCATGCGCGCCTGCGGCATGGACAGCTCGCCGCAACTGCGCGAAACCAGTTTCTTCACCGCCCACGAAGCGCTGCTGCTGAACTACGAAGAAGCCTTCGTGCGTCGCGACAGCCTGACCAACGATTACTACGATTGCTCGGCGCACATGCTGTGGATCGGCGACCGCACCCGCCAGCTCGACGGCGCACACGTCGAGTTCCTGCGGGGCGTGAACAATCCAATCGGGGTCAAAGTCGGCCCCAGCATGAACCCCGAAGACCTGATTCGCCTGATCGACGTGCTCAACCCGGACAACGATCCTGGCCGTCTGAACCTGATTGCGCGGATGGGCGCGAACAAGGTCGGCGATCACCTGCCGCAACTGATCCGTGCCGTACAGCGCGAAGGCAAGCAGGTGCTGTGGAGTTCCGATCCGATGCACGGCAACACCATCAAGGCCAGCAGCGGCTACAAGACCCGCGACTTTGCGCAGATTCTTGGTGAGGTGAAGCAGTTCTTCCAGGTTCACGAAGCCGAAGGCACGTATGCCGGCGGCATCCACATCGAGATGACCGGGCAGAATGTCACTGAGTGCATTGGTGGGGCGCGGCCGATTACCGAAGACGGGTTGTCGGATCGGTATCACACCCATTGCGACCCGCGGATGAATGCCGATCAGTCGCTGGAGTTGGCGTTTTTGATTGCCGAGACGCTGAAGCAAGTCCGACGCTAAATGATCGTTCCCACGCTCTGCGTGGGAATGCAGCCCGTGACGCTCCGCGTCACTGGACGCGGAGCGTCCCTAGAGGCGTTCCCACGCAGAGCGTGGGAACGATCGGTGCTCAAAGCTGTGCCAATGCCACCCGCAACCGCGCCGCACTCGCCCGCGGACAATTCAACTGAACCTGCTCAAGCCCCAGCCAATCCGCCATTCGCCGCAGATTGACCGCCAACGCTAGCATCCCTTCGTCATCCAGCCCCGGCTCTTCCTCATGCACCGCGTGCACCGCAAGCCTGCCCTGCGCCCGTTCGGCGCGCAGATCCACCCGCGCGGCAATCCGTTCATTGTGCAAAAACGGCAATACGTAGTAGCCGTAGACCCGCTTGTCCTGCGGCGTATAGATCTCCAACCGATAGCGAAAATCGAACAGGCGCTCGGTACGACTGCGCTCCCAGATCAGTGAATCGAAGGGTGAAAGCAAGGCGCTGGCTTCGACCTTGCGCGGCACTTTCGGATCAGGCAGACAATAGGCCGGTTGCCGCCAGCCCTGGACTTCACAGCCCAGCAATTCACCCGCCTCCACCAGTTCCGCCAAGCGCGGACGGGCATCACCGGGACTCAGGCGAAAGTAATCGCGCAGGTCTTTTTCTGTTCCGACGCCCAACGCTGTCGCGGCATGCAGCAACAGGCCGCGCTGAGCCTCGGCCTCGCTCAGCAGCGGCTGCGCAAGAATCGCCGAGGGAATTACCCGCTCCGGCAGATCATAAAGCCGCTCGAACCCACGCCGCCCGGCCACAGTCACTTCTCCGGCGGCGAACAACCATTCCAGCGCATGCTTTTCTGCGCTCCAGTCCCACCAGGGCCCTGCCCGTTCCTGACGGGTCGACAGGCTTCCGGCACCCAGCGCACCCAGCTCCTGAACCGAGGCCAGCACCCGGCGAATCGTGTCCTGCTGCTCACGTCCGAAACGCGCCAGTTGCTGATAGATATCTTCGCCACGGGTCGCGCGCAGCATGCGCCAGCGCATCAACGGGTACATCGCCAAGGGCAGCAACGAGGCTTCGTGCCCCCAATACTCGAAGAGCGTGCGCCGCCGGCCCGAACTCCAGGCAGCCTGGTCGAGCAAGTCGGGGGAGTAATTGCCGAGGCGGGAAAACAAGGGAAGGTAGTGCGAACGCACCAATGCATTGACCGAATCGATCTGCAGAATGCCCAGCCGCTCGATCAGACGGTTGAGCTGCACCGGCTTGATCGCCGCTGGCGGCTGGCGCCCGTTGAACCCTTGGGCGGCCAGCGCCAGACGCCGAGCCTGTTTGATGGAAAAGGACAGTGTTGCGCGCATGAGCATCTCCTTGTCTGCTCGCAACCTACCTCACCGGAAGATGGTTTGTGTAGTTGTGTATGACTCATTTGTGCATCGGGTCATCCCAGAATGGGCGGACTGCTTCGTGTTCGACATCCGCACGACTGAGCCCGATGTCCTTCAACGCTTCATCACTCATGCCCGCCAACATTTCACGTTCACGGTGCAGTTCGTACCAGCGATTGAATTTGTGCAGCAAATCAGAGATCAGGTGCACCGAGTTTTTTTCTACGCCGACATAACCTTTTTGACCTTTCATCTTGTTGCCCTCCGTTTGGATGGCTCAAGTGTCACGCCAGGGCTAAGATCAATCCAACGAATGTTTCTTATGTAATACATCTCGGAGATTGATGAATGTCTGCCTACCCGACTATCGATACCGACGTGCTGCGCACCTTTGTCGCCATCGCCGACCAGGGCGGTTTTACCCGCGCCGGTGAGTTGGTCAACCGCACTCAGTCCGCTGTGAGCATGCAGATGAAGCGACTGGAAGAGGACGTGGTGCAGCGTCAATTGTTCCAGCGTGACGGACGGCAAGTGCGGCTGACGGCGGAGGGTCAGGTATTGCTCGGCTATGCCCGGCGCATCCTCAAGTTGCACAGCGAGGTGTTCAATACGCTGCGCGAGCCGCACATGGTCGGCATGGTGCGCATCGGCACGCCCGACGATTACGTGATGCGTTTTTTACCGGGGATTCTGCGGCGGTTTGCCCAGACGTATCCGCTGATCCAGATCGAGGTGCACTGCGAATCATCAAAACAATTGCTGCTGCGCCAGGACCTCGACTTGACCATCGTCACCCGCGAGCCGGGCAACGAAATCGGCCAGTTACTGCGCAAGGAGCATTTTGTCTGGGCCGAGGCACAGTGTTTCAGCGCCCATGAGCAAACACCGTTGCCACTGGCGATGTTCAACAGTGATTGCTTCTGCCGCATATGGGCCTGCAATGCGCTGGACGCCATGGGTTGCGATTATCGCGTGGCGTACAACAGCGACAGCCTGTCGGCGATCATGGCGGTAGTCAGTGCCGGACTGGCTGTCACTGCGCAACTGGAAAGCCTGATCACCCCCGACATGCGCATTCTCGGTGAAGCCGAAGGCCTGCCAATCCTGCCCGAAGCCAGCATCATGCTGGTGCGCAACCTGCACAATCCATCGCCGATCACTGAATGCCTGGCCGAACACATCGTCGAAGGTTTCAAACTTTAAAGGAGAGCATCACCGCACAGAACACCAAAAACCCACAGAACAACCCGCGCAGCAGTCGCTCTGGCAGTGCGTGGGCAATCCTCACACCCCAACTGATACTCATCAGCCCGCCAACCGCCAAAGGCAGGCCGATCATCCAGTCGACCTGATGATGCACCGCGTAAGTCACCAGCGTGACGCCAGTACTTGGCAGCGCCAGCGCTAGGGACAACCCCTGGGCAACCACCTGACTGGTGCCGAACAGACTGGTCAGCACTGGCGTTGCCACCACCGCCCCGCCCACGCCAAACAACCCGCCCATGGTGCCGGAGGCGGCGCCGAGCACGCCCAGCCATGGCCATGAGTAATTCATCTGCGCCGACACGGGCGCGTTGGCGTAGAACATTCGCATCAGGTTGTAGGCCGACAGAGCAATCAGGAACGCGACAAACCCGATGCGCATGGTTTGTGCATCGATGCCCACTGCCCAGATCGAACCGATCCAGGCAAAACAGAACCCCATCGAGGCCAATGGCAGCGCGTGGCGCAATTCAATGCGATTACGCTGGTGGTAACGCCACAGCGCCAGCATCACGTTGGGCACCACCATGACCAGCGCCGTGCCCTGGGCAATCTGCTGATCGAGGCCAAACAACACGCCCAGCAACGGGATCGCAATCAAACCACCGCCAATGCCGAACAACCCACCGAGGGTTCCCAGAGCGGCGCCAAACACCAGGTACATCAAAAACTCAATCACAGGCGATTTTCCCTTCACGTCAGGCTATTCATCCTACGCAGTCGGCGCTGGCGGGGAAACGCACAGCAACGCACAATGGCTGTGCCAACTTCGCACAAGCGCTGACACCACCATGAACCCTGATCAATTGACCGAACAGCTGGGTCTGTTCCTCGACGTGCTGGAAACCGGCAGTTTTTCCGCCGCTTCCCGCCGTCATCCACTGACCCCTTCAGCCGTGGCCCGGCGCATCGACAGCCTGGAAAACGCCGTCGGCAGCCAGTTGTTCATTCGCAGCACCCACGCCGTGCGCGCCACCCCGGCGGGTTTGGCATTTGCCGAGCGCGCCCGACGGATCGTGGCTGAACTGCGGCTGGCTCGGGCTGAGGCGGTATCCTTGAGCAGCGCACCGGAAGGCTTGATTCGGATCGATGCACCGGCGGCCTTCGGACGGCGGCATCTGGCGCCGGTGATTGCCGACTTTCTGATGCTCTACCCCGGCCTCGACGTGCAGTTGCACCTGATCGACAGTTTCGTCGACATGCAGGGTTTGAATCTGGGCAAGGTCGATCTGGTGCTGCGCGCCGGGCAAATGGCCGATACCCGGCTGGTGGCCACGCCGCTGGCGAGCATGGTGCGCATCGCCTGCGCCAGCCCGGAGTATTTGCAACGGCGTGGTGTGCCGACCGATCCGGCGCAACTGACTGAGCATGATGGCCTCGACTGGGATGGCCTGGCTCCGCCGTTCGCCTGGCGCTTCGAACGCGACGGGCAGATGCACTTGCACCGCCCGGCGCGCATCCGCATGGGTGCCAACAATGCCGAGGCGTTGGTCTGCGGCGCATTGGCCGGGCTGGGTATCGCACACTTGCCCACCTGGTTGACCAGCGAATACCTCTTACGCGGTGAACTGCTTCCGCTGTTCTGTGAACACGGCCTGCCACCACCGGAAACCACCGGCATTTATGCCTTGCGCCTTGAGCAACAACCCAATCCCCGTAGCCGCCTGTTGCTGGAATACCTGAAAACCCGTTTCAGCCCGATCCCGCCGTGGGATCTGGCCCTGCAAAGCACCCTCGACCGGCACTAGGCTAGAATTGTCTGGTGCATTAAAGATTCGCCCGCTAGATTTATGACGATCACTGATCAAGGCTTCGAAATGACCACCGAGCGCGATACCCCGGATAACTGCGACGACCTGCTGCTGGATAATCAGGCCTGCTTCGCCCTGCACTCCACCTCGCTGCTGATGACCAAGGTCTACAAGCCGCTGTTGCAAGCACTGGGCCTGACCTATCCGCAATACCTGGCGATGATGGTGTTGTGGGAACAGGACGGTTTGACCGTAGGCGAAATCAGCACGCGCCTGCTGACCGATCCCGGCTCACTGACGCCTTTGCTCAAACGCCTGGAAGCCGAAGGTTTACTCAGCCGCACCCGCAGTCGTGAAGACGAACGGGTGGTGATTGTCGAACTTACCGAACAGGGTCGTGCCTTGCGAGAGCAGGCGCAGGGCATTCCCCAGTGCATCCTCGGCGCCAGCGGGATGACCCTGGAGAGGCTGCAGAAACTGCAAGCGGAGCTGCAAGCGCTGCGCAGTAATCTGCAGAACAGTCTCTAACCTCCAAACCACCACAAATCCCCCGTAGGAGTGAGCCTG